>JABUUA010000021.1:16961-29444 GCA_021443405.1 Bacteroidaceae bacterium | reverse complement strand
AAACATAAGGACGTGTGAGCTCAGACGACCTATTGTCTGAGGCGAGACAACCTATTGTCTGATTCCACTCCTCCCGTCACCCCTTCGCCGTCCTCCAAACAACACAATGCGACCACCCCATTGCCGCGGGATTTTTCGCCCGAAACGGCCGTGGGGTGGTCGCGTGAAATGCGTTCGTTCGTCTGGAGAATGGACAGGATTTCTTACTCCGTCGTCAGCGTTGCGTCGGTGCCGTGGCCGCTGAACTCCTGGGCGTAGTTGCACACAATCGTGGGCACGCCGGTGTGATAGACGCCGGGTTGCTCCACATAGAGCGCCTCGGTGAGGGTGTAATGACCGCGCGGCAGGCGGCACACGTGGTAGTCGGCACGGGCGTCACGTACTTCTCTGTAGAGCCCGAGACCGTCGGACCACCGATACCCCGACCGCACGTCGGCCGGTTCGCAGTTAGCAGGTCGCGGCAGACTCACCGTGACGTATTCGTAGTCACGGTCGGCCACGATGTGGTACTTCACCTCGACGCGGTCGCCCACACGAGCCGTCGTGGGGCACTCGGTCGTTACGAGCAATCCCTCGCTGTCCGGCGTCACCTCGGTGTACGGCTGCAGGAAATGGGCATACACAGCCGCCCAGCTTTCGCCCGATTGCAACTTGTGAACGTGGAGCGACGTGGGCACGTTGGTGGTCAGTCGCAGTGTGTCGCACACGTGACCGAGACTGTCGGTGGGCGCCACCACGTTGAAGAGCGCCTTCTGACGAGCATACACCGTGAGCACATCGCCCACAGGAGCGGGCGCCGACTTCGTGCGACCGTTCATCAGGGCAAAGACCGCATTGGCCGACGTCACGGGGGTGTTCCACAGTTCCGTGCGTTTCTCGAACAGCAGATGACGGCGCATGCCCCTCAACAACGTGTCGGCGGGCTGCACTTGCTGTAAGGCCTCCATCAACTGCACGTGGGTATGCAGCTTGCGATTGATGCTGGAGAAGGGGCCTTGCGGATGCTCGATGTAGGTGCCTCGCTCGGGGCTGCTCACCAACAGACGGCGGAAAGCGGCCACAAACTTCTCGGCGCGGTGGCTGTCGCCTCGTTGTTGCAGCACGAGGGCGGCCAGTGCCTGCCCCTCAAGGTCGAGCGACTGCGGTTCTATCTGACGGAGCAAATGCACGAGGCTGTCCACTTTCTGGCGCTCCGTCTTCGTGTAGCTGAGGCGAGCGCCCTCTATGACATAGAGGTTGCGCAACAGCGGGAGCGCGGCCCCCCACGCCGACAATTGCTTGGCGACGTCGGCATGTCGCGTCTTCGAGGTCGGGGGCTTTATCTGCGACAACAAGTATCGTGCCACGCGCTGATGTACGGCCGGGGCGGCACTCTTGCCCGTGAGCATTTGCAGACGCGTGAGCAAGTAGCCCACCTCGCGCGCCAGATAGGCGTTGCCTTCCATGCCGGGATACCACGCAAACGAGCCGTCGGCCTGCTGCAACGCCTGCAGACGATGGAGGTAAATATCGGTGGAGTCGGCAATCTTCACGTCGAGTGCCTTGGCCAGCACACCGGCGTAATAGGCCGAAGCCAACGACAAGACGTTCGAGCCGTCGGCCACTGCCAACTTCGGCAATACGTTGAGTGCGTACTGTTCCGGGTGGGCGGTGTACTCCACGGCCAGTTGTCGGTCGGTGGTATTCTTGGGGAAGAGTTGCGAGATGTCGTATTTCGTCACGCCCTTCGTCTGCAGCGTCAGGGCCCGACTTACGGTCACCTCCTGCAAGGCGGGCAGAACGGGGAGCAGACGCTGCTCGCCGTCGGTGCAGGTTTCTCCTTGCGCCACCCATCGAACCACCACGTCGCCCTCGCCCACGGCATAGGGCATGCGGAACACGGTGTCGGCCAGTCCGTCGAGCGCGAACGAGTGGCGCTGCTGCAGGAGTACTTTCTCGGTGCGCGCGTCGAGCACTTGCAGGGTGGCCGTTCCCTGCTGACGGTCGGGCGTGAGATTGCGCACGGTGGCCGTGACAGCGGCTTGGTCGGCGGGACGCAGGAAGCGCGGCAGGCGCAACTGAGCCTGCAACTGCTTGCGGGCCACGATAGATTCGCGGAGGTTCGCGCTCAACATGTCGCTGGTGTGCGCGAAGCCCGTGAGGCACCACGTCGTGATGCAGTCGGGTAGGGTAAAGGCGATGACGGCCCGGCCCTCGGCGTCCGTGCGGAGCGACGGGGCGAAGTATGCCGTCTCCTGAAAGTTCTCGCGCAAGGGAACAGCCAGAGGTTCGGGGGTCTCCGGCTCGGTGTTTCCGCCTTCGGCCTCCGCTGTCTCCTCGGCCACGGCCCGAGCCTTCGGCGCACTCGCGGCGTAGTTGTCGTTCGCTGCCGCAGCCGTCATATACACTTCGTCCCGTTGAGCGCCCGCAGCCATCACCATGCTGCCCTTCAACATTCCAATCCGACCACGCAATCTCTGCACGGCGAAGTAGTCGGCATTCCAGCAGCTGGGCGTCAACTCACGGCATTGTTTCAGGCGCAACGAATAGTAGGCCGCGGCGCTGTAGGCGGGCGTGGGTTCGTGGAACGAGAGAGAAAGATGGTAATAGTTGCGCGGGAACGACGGCTCCCACTGCAATGAATGTTTGGCGAAGTGGTCGAGCGAGGCGTCGTATATCGAGAGGAGCAGTGCCGCAGCTGCAGGCGTTCCGTCGGGGCGGCGCAGTGAAAGGCGCCATTCTTCCTGCGCGCCGGGCTGGGTGAGATTGCGGAACGTGTCCCAATGCAAGCGCAGACGGCGGTCGGGTTGTGCCAGCGCGAGGTACTGCGTAGTAGAATAGAAGCGTTCGCCCTTGCAGAAGAAGAAATGGGCGGTCGCGCCAGTCCCGAGGGATTCCTCGTAGGGAACGACCATCTCCAACGTGCTGTCGGAGACGTGGAGCGCCGTGTCCTTCACCACCGCGCCGTTGGCCGTGAGCGTGTAGAACAGCGTCACGTCCTTCAGATTTGTGCTGACGCGCATGCGGGCCGGACGTCCCACGGCAAAGGTGTCGGCGAGGCATTGGAACACAAATGCCGAGTCCACACGCGGCTCCGGCTCGGGACGAACGAGTGTTTCGCCGATGCGGTACCAGCGTTCTGCTTTCTGTTGTTCGCCGTAGGCACTGAGAACGTCCACGGTCACCGAGGCGCCGTAGTGCTCGTCACTGCGTGGCAGGGTCACCACGAAACGTCCGTCGCGGTCGGTCTCCAGCGTGTCGAGGCGGTGCAACTCGGTGTCGAGGCTCCGTCGCCACCACAAACCTTGATATTGATAAGTACCCGTGACGCGAGCGTTGCGCAGCGGCAGTCCCTCCACCGTGCGGGCCACGCCCGTGACCAGCGCAAGTGTCGGCTTCAGCACCGCGGTGTCGGCGAGCTCGACCGTGAAGGTCGGGCGCTTGTACTCCTCGACACGGAAGTAGGCATAGGCGCGGACGGAACCGCTGGCACGCACGGTCCACGTGCCCAACTTCCCGTCGGTCGGCAACAGGAACGAGGCCGACAGCATGCCCATGTCGTCGGTCGTCGCCGTCGTCGTCTCCACGGTTTCGCCGCGAGCATTGCACAACTGCAACTGTACGACAGCGCCCGGCTGCACCGCCGCCTCCCAGCGGTGGGAGCGATACGCCATGCCGCCCACCTCGACACGCTGGCCCGGACGATAGATGGCGCGGTCGGTGTAGAGGCGGAGTTGCGAGGTGGTGTCGTTGCTGACGGCAGACCAGTGCTGATAGACGTAGGTGTCGCACTTGGGCAAGTGCTGTTCTTCGGCGGTGCGCATGCGGAGACACAGGGAGCCGTTTGAGCTCAACGCCGTCGTGGCGCGCCCGTCTTTGTCGGTGCGCACCGTGCGGAACGGCGTTGTGTCCTTCTGTCGTTTGTAGATGAGGATATCGACACCCGGCACGGGTCGGCCCGTCTCGGCGTCCAACACTTGCAGTTCTGCCTCGCCACTCTGCAGCGAGCGCGTCAGCAGTCGCAGGCGCGTGACGCGCAGGGTCTGCTGGAGCGGTTGGATGCCTCCCTCCACTTTGGAGCGCGACTGCGGCACGAAGGTGACGGGGTAATCGGCTGGCGCGGCGGGAGCGGTCCAGCGAAGGCTGTCCACCACCTCGTCGTAGGGGTCGGCCTCGGGGAGTGTGTGGACCTTGCCGTCGATAGATACCTTATATATATTACGCGCGCGTAAGTACCAAGTATAGGTCTTCCCCGGGTAGGCCACGCTGGGACCCTCCCAGCGGAATGTGGGGAAGGAGAGGAGCGTGAGCGCATTCTGCAGTTCGCAGCTGCGGTCGCTCTTGGGGTAGCGCCGCAATCCCTCCTCCAGCACGTCGCGTTGCTGACGGGCCGTGAGGCCGGGCTGTTGCGACAGACGTAAGTACACGAGCGCGCAGAGCGGCACGTCGGCATAGTCGGCCGCCAGTTTGCGCAGGGCCGCGTCGCTGGGTCCCTGGCGGAGCGTGCCGAGCGAATCGAGCGTCTGCAACAGCGCGCCCTCGCGGTTGCCCCGGCGCAGATAGCAGTCGATGACCTTGCGATAGGTGACCAGCGTATCGGTGAACACGCCGCTCTCGCGCCATGCCTGCCACACGACGTGCAGGAGGTCGTGGCCGTAATACGGCGCCACGCTGCCCTCGCTGACCACGGGTCCCCACTGCGTCAGGCGCGTGTCGGCCAGCAGGTCAAGGTCGGAGAGTGCCTCCTTCCAGCATTGTCGGGCGCGGTCCGTATAGTCGTCGATGCCCGAATAATGGGCCTGCGAGCGGCGCTCGTCGTAGAGTCGGCCCAAGGCCGCGCTATAGACCGCCCGCTCGGCCGGCGACGTCAGTTGCTGCCGGCGCGCTTCGAGGTGGTCGATGGCGCCGAAGACACTGTCGGGATGAACCTCCTCCAACCGGAGCAACGAAGTGAGGGCCGAGGCCAGTTCACGCCCCGGCTTGCCCTCGGCACGGGCAAACGTCGTCAGTAGCAGCGCTACGAAAAGAAGGGAAAGTCGTTTCATGTGTACGCAATTAGAAGCTCCCCCGACTCACTTGGAGGAGTGTAGTTCAACACATCGACTGCGTGTGACGGCCCACTCGCAAGGGCGCACAGACCGTCACACGGCAGCGACGAGGGGAAAGCACCCGCGCAGGGGGCGCCGTTTTTACTGTTTCTCGGGGATTTCCTGCAAGAGGTCTGTGAGGAAATCCCAGAACTTTGCGACGGTGGAAATCTGACAACGCTCGTCGGGCGTGTGCGGCGAACGGAGCGTAGGACCGAACGAAACGAGGTCCATGTGCGGATAGACCGCCCCGATGATACTGCACTCGAGGCCGGCGTGACACACTTGTACGCGGGCGGGCTCCTCGGGGAAGCGGCGGTTATATACTTCCACCATCTTCGCCGTTATCGCGGAATCGAAGTTGGGCTGCCAAGCTCCGTACTGACCGCTATAGTCGATGCCCATGCCGGCCATGGAGAAGCAGGCCTCCTGCATCTCTTGTATGTACTCCATCATCGTATCGTTGCTCGAGCGGGCCAAGATGAGAATCTTCACGTTGCCGCCGCCTATCTCCACAATGCCAAGGTTGCTGCTGGTCTCCACCACCGAAGGAATGCTGGGAATGTTGCGGAGGACACCGTCGTGACAAGCCACCAGCGCGTTCACCACATTGTCTTGAATCTCCTCCGGCATCTGGCCGATGGGCAGTGCGGCCGGTTCGATGGTCAGCGAGATGTCCTCTTCCACGCCGCGGAACTCCTCGGCAAAGACCTTCTGACAATAGGCCGCGAGGTCCTTGATGTCGTCGAGATTCTCCATGGGCACCGTGAGGACCACCTCGGCGGTACGCGGGATTGCGTTGCGCATGTTACCGCCCTTCCACGAGGCGAGTCGGGCGTCGTCGTCCATGATGGCCTGACGAACGAAGCGCGCCATCAGTTTGTTGGCGTTGGCACGACCTTCGTTGATTTCCAAGCCCGAGTGACCGCCGCGCAGATTCTTCAGCACGACCTTCACGGCCACATCGCCCTCCTCGGGCTGCACTTCCTTGTAACCGAGCGTGCAGTTGATGTTGACGCCGCCGGCGCTTCCTATCACGAACTCGCCGAGGGTCTCGTTGTCGATGTTCAACAATATGTCGCCCTTGAGCGTGTCGGCCGAGAGATGGGTGACGCCGTACATACACGTCTCCTCGTCGGCCGTGATGAGTGCCTCCAGAGGACCGTGTTTCAGGTCGTTGCTCTCAAGGATGCCCATGATGGCGGCTACGCCCATGCCGTCGTCGCTGCCCAGTGTTGTGCCCTTGGCCTTCACCCAGTCGCCGTCGATGTATGCCTCGATGGGGTCGGTCTCGAAGTTATGTTTGCTGTCGTCCGTCTTCTGCGGCACCATGTCCATGTGCGCCTGCAGCACGGCGGTCTGGCGGTTCTCCATGCCCGGTGTTGCGGGCTTGCGCATCACGATGTTCTCGGCGTTGTCCTTCCACGCCTCGATGCCGCGCTCCTTGGCCCATTGCAGCAGGAAATTCTGCACTTGCGTCAGATGTCCGCTGGGGCGGGGAACTTGTGTCAACAAATAGAAGTTTTCCCACATTTGCTTGGGAGCGAGATCTTTGATTGTAGCCATAATGTTGTGTTTGGATGTTGCTTCGTTGAACATTTTATTGGATGAACTCTTTGGTCTTTCGGGTCGTGGGTGCGCCGTTCCGCCTTAGGGCGCCGCGGGTTTTTCGGTCGGCGGCTGCAGCAGGTCGGGGTCGATGCCTTCGGCCCTCAGTGCCTCTTTGAGCACTTCGTTGGGCGTCTTCAGCAGGTCGTAGTCGCGCAGGATGCGACGCATCTTGCGGGCGTGGCGCTCACGTTTGCGGTCCTTGATGGCGAAGGGGTGCATGATTTTGTCGGTCACCGTTTCGGGGATGTAGTCGCTAAAGCGCTTGCTGCCCATCAGCATGGCTTGTTTCCAGAAGGGCGAAACGGAGATGGGCAGTCCGCCGTTGCGCGTCACCTCCACCGTGCGCAGGGTGTCGCTCATGGCAATGCTGTCGCGCTCATGGAAGATGTTGCGCAACGTGTCGCGCGGCTGCTGCTGGGCGCGCAGGCTCACGCCGACGAGCGCCAACAGGCATAAAAGCACGTATTTCTTCACTTCCATACGTCAAAGGTAAGAAGTTTCCGCCACACGCGCAACTTATGCGCGTTACTTTTCGTTAATTCTTGCACAAGTTGCGTTGTTCGTCCTTTTGCGGAGCGTTTTCCGTTGCATCGAAAGAACAAAAACGTGCCGTGACAAAATGTCAAACCACAGGTCGCTCCAAACGGCCGCAAAATAAAATTCCGAGCACTCGTCCGCTTCTGTGCGACGTCTGATGGGACTATTGCGTCACTGATAATCAGATGTTTGAAAAATCGTGCCGGGAGAAAGCGGCTAAATTGACCCGAAAAATGGGCCGAAACATGCGGTCGAGTGAGCACATTCGTCCGCATGAGTCGACATTTTTTCTTAGAAGAATGGTCAAAGACGTGCGCACGACCTCGGTGGGGTCACCGCGACAACCGGTTTTTGACCTCCCGATGACGCAGTTCCGTCGTCCGCTCGTTCTATTTCACTCGAAATTCCGCCAGAAATCCGTCGGCAGAAAGAAAGTCCTTCCGCAATAGGACGAGCAAAGAGAAAGCAAAAGCGGCATTTCGACTGACAAAAGTCAAAATGTCGCTTTCGCTGCGGACGAGGGAGCCGCGACGGTCAGTTGACCATCACCTTACGGTTGGCCGCCACGTAGAGACCGGGCTTTACAGCCACCGTGTGCGTGCCCGCAACCGTGCCGCTGAACACCGTGGCACCGCTGAGGGTGACGATGCGCACGAAGGTCGGCGTCGCGGCGCTCATCGTGATGCGTCCGTTTCCCGCGCGCACCTCCACGGCCTGTTGCGCCCACGTCGCGCCGATGGCATCGGGCTCACAACGCTGATACACACGCACGAAGTCCACATCCATGCGATACGTGTGCCCGAAGTCGGGGTTCGCGGCCCAGCCTCCGTTGCCTACGCTCTGGTTGATGATGACGTAGAACGGGCGGTCGAAGGGCCACTGACGGTCCGAGTCGTTGTCGTTGGCGGCGATACGGTCGTAGGTATGCACCTTTTTGCCATCGACGTACCACCGCAACTGTTCGGCGTCCCACTCCAAGGCATAGATGTGCCACAAGCCCACCATGTTCACCGATTCACTGGCCGATTTCTGGTAGGTCTGCCCAAGTCCGCCCTCGCCCGCGCCGTTGGCCCAGTGCGAATGTATGGTGTGATAGGCCACGTTCTCCGTATTTATCTGCTCCATGATATCTATCTCGCCGCTGTGAGGCCAGCCTCCCCACGTGCCCGTACCGCTATAATTGGGCTTCTGCGCCGCGGGCATCATCCAGAAAGCAGGGAAGTTGCCCGTGTGGGGATACACTTTGCAACGGGCCTCCACGCGGCCGTAGGTGAAGTTGTGTAAGTTCTGCGTCATCAGGTTGCCCGTACGCATCTCGTTGGGCGCTATGGTCTTGGTGGTCAGACTCAGGTAGCCGTTGTTCTGCACGGCCACGCTGTCGGCCGGGTCGTTGCTGTTGAAGCGGCACCAAGTGGGCGACGCGCGCTGCGTGGTGTTCCAGTGTTGGGGGTCCCACGTATAGTCGTCCTTGTTGAATTCATCGTTGAAAATGCAGTGCCATCGGGCAGTGGGGCCCTGCTTGAAGTGGGCTCTGATGAGGGCGTCGCCCTGGATGTCGGCCGTAAGTACGCCGCTGGTGGGAATCTCGCTGAAGGAAACCGTGCCGGACTCGGAGACGACATCCAGCGTTCCGTCCAAGACGTAGCCCGTCATCGGCACAACCTTGAAGGTGAGCGACGTAGCGTTACCCAGGGCCACGGGCAGTTGCCCACCGTTGGCTCCATAGAGCGTGCAGTGCTCCGTCTCCTCACGAAGGCGGGTATAGACCACGGCGTTGTTGATGCGCAGCGTGAAGTCGATGATTTGTCCGCGGTTATCGTTGATGAAGTTCTCCGTATAATTTTCGCCGTATCGACCGCCGGGGTCGGTGCATTCCCAGTCGGTCTTGAAGCGCACGCGATAGTCGCCGTCGGCCAGGTCGTCGGGCAGTGTGAACGAAGGGATGCTGGCGTAACCCTTCGCTCCGTCGGTCGACTGCGTCACGAGCTCCAGGGGTTCGGCCTCCTCCGTCTCGAAGCGTCCGTTGCGATTGTAGTCGATATAGACGTATGCGTACATCCAAGTGGAGTTCTTACTGGCGCACGACGGGGTGATGGTCTCGCCGGCTTTGAAGGTCATCACCTTGGCGGTGGCGTCGGCATATACGGGGAAGGGTGCGGTGGTCGACCAACCTTTCACGATGGCTTGATGGTCGGGCGAGGTGAAGGTGACCGATGAAATCACGCGGTCGTTGCGCGTGACCATCAGTTCGTCAGGGTTGAAATTCAGGGGGTAAAGCTCTTGTGCCCAACCGCGTGCGCCCAGCATCGTGGTGGTCATCAGCAGCAGTGTCAGTCGTTTCATGTGCATAAGGGTTATCGGTTCTGCGGACGTCCGGCGGCGGTCGCGGTGCCGTCGGTGGCGTGCCGAGCGGTTGTCTGCCGTCAGTCGCCTGCCCGTGGCAAAGATAAGGATTAATTTCGACATTCCGCGCCTCTGCCTCTCTTTTTCCGCACAAAAAGTGAACGGCGGCGATTTACCGCGGCCATTGGGTCAAAATAAGAGCGTGTTTTTTGGTCGTCAGCCCGTTTCTTCGTACCTTTGCACCAAGAATTCTCACCCCCGTAACTCCGGAAACTGCGATGGACAACCCCTTCGAACGCCCCTTATACGTAATGCTGAAGCCCGTGGGCGCCCAGTGCAATCTGCGCTGCGACTACTGCTACTACCTCGGGACACGGGAGCTCTATGCCGACGCGCCCCGTCAGCTGCTCAGCGAGGAACTGTTGGAGGAATTCACACGTCAGTACATCGACGCGCAACTGACCGACGAAGTGCTCTTCACGTGGCACGGCGGCGAACCGCTCCTGCGCCCGCTGGCCTTCTACGAAAAGGCCGTCGAACTGCAGCAGCGCTATGCCCGCGGCAAACGCATCTGCAACTGTCTGCAGACCAACGGCACGCTCCTCACGCCCGAGTGGGCGCGTTTCCTGCGCGACCACCGCTGGCTCGTGGGCGTAAGCATCGACGGACCGCAGGAGTTCCACGATGAGTTTCGGCGCACACGACAGGGCAATCCCTCGTGGGCCCGCGTTCGGAAGGGCATCGACCTGCTCGACAAATACCAGGTGGAATGGAACGCCATGGCCGTGGTCAACGACTTCAATGCCGACTATCCTCTGGACTTCTATTGCTTCTTCCGCGATGAACTGGGCACACGTTTTCTGCAGTTCACACCCATCGTGGAGTGGGACGCCGACCGCCATCCCCTATCCTTCAGCGTGCGTCCCGAGCAGTGGGGGACCTTCCTCTGCGCGGTCTATGACGAGTGGGTGCGGCACGACGTGGGCGAGATGTTCGTACAACTGTTCGACGCCACGCTGGCCAACTGGTGCGGACTTGCGCCCGGTCTCTGCACCATGGCGCGGGAATGCGGTCACGCCGCCGTGATGGAGTGGAACGGAGATGTGTATGCCTGCGACCACTTCGTCGGCACGAATCACCTGTTGGGCAACATTCGTCAGCAGTCGCTGACCGCACTGATGTACGGCGAACGTCAGCTCGCCTTCGGCCGACAAAAGCATGAAGCACTCCATCCCGACTGCACAACCTGCCCCTGGCACTTCGCCTGCCACGGCGAGTGCCCCAAGAACCGACGGCCCGACGGCCGCAACTATCTTTGTGCGGGTTACCGGGCCTTCTTCGAGCACGCCGCACCTACCATGGACCGCATGAAGTATTTCGTAACACACGGACGGGAGGCCCGTGACGTGATGACCGAACAAAATGGAAACTGAGACTATGGAAACGGAACCTAATATACCGACGGACCCCACCGAGAGTAAGCCCGTCACGAGCTCAAAAAAGATAGAATGGCTCGACGCCATGCGCGGCTTCACGATGATTCTCGTCGTGGCGTATCACGTGGCGCAGATAAGTTTCGGCGAGAACGAGAAGACGTCCACCTCGCTTCCCTTCCTCGTGCTGTTCCGCATGCCACTGTTCTTCTTCGTGAGCGGCTTCTTGGCTTATCGCGCACAATTCCAGTGGACCGTGCCCGCGGCACTGCGCCTCACGTGGAAGAAAATAAAGGTGCAGGTGATTCCTACGCTCGTCTTCCTCTGCGTCTTCCTTACGCTGTGGCGCACCGACTTCTGGGCGGCCTTCCTTCGCGCCCTGCAGTCGCCCACGAAGGGCGGTTACTGGTTCACATGGGTGCTGTTGCAGATGTTCCTCATCTACTACGTTCTCTGCCTCGCCGCACGCGGTCGTCACTGGATTATTTGGGTGGCGTGGGCGCTGAGCATCGGGGGCTATGAGACCACGTATCTGCCGCGCGTGTTCAGTTATTATAAGGACGACTTCTACGCCTTCTCGAGTCTCATCCAGACCATGCGCTTCCTGCAGTTCTTCTTGTTAGGTAATCTCGTCCGTCGTCACTGGGCGCGGGTGCAACAACTGTTCGACAGTCCGTGGTTCTTCCCCGCAGTCTGCACGCTGGCCTTCGTGTGCTGTGCCGAGTTTTTCCGTTGGCACTCGCTGCGCGCGGCATGGGTCAACCTCCCCCGGACGCTGGCGATGTACTCGCTTTTATTGCTCGTCGTCATGTTCTTCCGCCACTATGCGTCGTGGTTCACGCAGCAGCAGGGCGCCGGACGTGCCTTGCAGTTCATCGGCACCCGCACGCTCGACATCTATCTCCTCCACTTCATCCTGCTGCCCCGACTGCCCCAAGTGGGCGTGTGGCTCAATGCCAACCGCCCCAACTTCTGCGTCGATGTGGTGCTCGCCGTGGTCGTCGCCTTAGTGGTAATAGGTTTCTGCCTCCTCGTCAGCCAGTTGCTGCGCGTGAGTCCGTTCTTCAAGCTCTATCTCTTTGGCAGGAAATAAGCATAAGCGAATTATTCGACACGCACCGAACGCGCTGGGGAAGAGAATGGAATCTGCCCACGACCGCGTGCGGTCACCCGTTACCATTTCGCAGAAATCCCCAATAAATTATAAATACCGCAAGGGCAGCACAAAGCAGTTGAAATGTCAGAACCAACAACGCCATACGGATACTGTGCTTGCTCTTGACTGCCAAATAAAAACCCTTGAACGCTCGATACACTTGATACAAGAGGATAGCATAAACCGCAACGAAATACCTCATCTTAATATAATATCGAAGTTATAAAGCATACATGCTGGAGAATAGAATTGGCCCTGCCAACGACCGCACTGCGGTCACCCGTTACCATTTCGGAAGGAACCTCCAGTCTAAGAAAAAACAACAAGCCAATCACAA
>JABUUA010000021.1:15000-16927 GCA_021443405.1 Bacteroidaceae bacterium | reverse complement strand
AATATCTTGCTTATTTTTTATGGCCAAATAAAATTCCTTGAGGTAGCGATAAGAGGCATCCGTAATAACGCCAGCGGTAAGATACGACACCCATTTCGCCAGAACAACCAATGCAACCATCCAACCACACAGTAATACGCCACCCCGTATCACCCTTTTGTGTTTTTGCAGATAACTGCTGTTCTTCATCGATTCGTCCATACTAAAAACTGGCTACTTACTAATAAAGTTGGAACCTCACGAGACAAAATTAGCAATAAAACCATTAAGAACCAACTCTTTTGTCCAGAATTTTATGTGGTTCTTTGGCGTGTCCGAATTAAAATATGAGATAAAGGATGAGTAAATTGATAGAGGCAAGAAGCAAAAGCACCAGCAGGATTTTTGTTCTTTTGCCTTTTAACTCCTCTCTGCTGTATAAACGTCCGATGCCTAATCCCAGCAAGCAAAAGCCCATTGTTCCGGAGGCAGTAAACAACTTGGTTAATCCTTCCGACATGGCATAAACGGTAATCGAAAGGCACACCAACGACGAAATGAAGCAAACGACAGCAGATTTCATAATTTCTCACTAATTGTCAAGGATTTCTTTTACTTGCCAATAACAACATGCAGGCAGACCCAGCGCAACGCGAATCAGCGAAGGCATATAAGCCTCTGGCACAAAAAATATCAACGCCATAAGACAAATGGAATGCACTGCCAGTAACGTGATGCAAATCTTCCGCAAGGACGTAGGCTCTGTTCGTTTCTTCTGCACTTTCACAAAAGCAGAAAAAAAGGAAGCAGAAAGCCAATCCATACGCTAATTCATATAATAAATATTGCATATTCGTTCCATGATTAAAGGTTCACACTCGTGGCGTCACTTGTCAAAGTTAAAGAAAAAAAGTGAGAAGCACCTTATCTTTTTCTCATTATTTTACGAGAAATGCGATAATTTCCTTGTAAGTTGTCGGTCTTTGACCGGTTACTTGGCCTTTGCTAACCAGTTCCTGAGTGCCCAACTACGTGTTGTGCCATTCACAGAGTCGAGGCGCTTGCAGCTTTCTGCGGGAATGACGGAACTTCATCGTCCCCACAAAAAGTTGCAAACGCCTCTACACAACAGGCTACACGTCACGGCGAAGCCTCAAGGTCGATGGGGATTAGTCGTACGAATCCGTCTCGTTGTCGGCATCGTTCTGCCCTGGGAGAGCCATGTACAACTGGCTGCTCATGATGATTCGCTGCAGTCTTACCACCGTTACCTCCAGTTGCGGTGCTTTATATTCCTTTTTCATTGTTCCTTCACATTATGGTTAATACAACACTTTCTTTCCGTTCACGATGTAGAGTCCCTTGGCAGGAAGCTGGACACGGCGGCCCTGCAGGTCGTAGCAGTCGAGAAGTTCCGTGCCCCGCACGCTCTCGATGGCGTCCACTTCATCGTCGAGCACTACGCCGAGCTGGGCAGGAGCCTCGCCCTCTGCCGTGGCGGTGAGATAGACACGGAAGGGCTTCAGAACTGCTTCATCGGACTTGGCGCGCTTGAACAGACCGTCGCTGAGGGCATAAGCATTGGTTGTCCGCATATCGTTCTTCCCTTGATAGGTGCCCGTGAGGGTGAAAGCGTCCGTCACGGTGGCGCCGTCGGTGGCGGGCGCAGCGTACAAAGTCACGTTCGTCATGCCTTGCAGATAGGTTGACGTCTGCTCAACGGGCTTCACGAGATAGGGAGTGTTGGCCTGCAACTCGCCTTCCACGGTTTGGAATACAAGGTTAGTGACGCCGTCTTGCGTGACGGAACCCACCAGCGTGAGGGCGCTCTCAAACTGACTGGCGCCGATGCTGAAGGGCACATACCACGCCTGCCAGTCGGTGTGAGGGAAAGTGCGCTGGTAAGTCAACGTTGCGACCTGGCGCGTTTACCGCTACCTTAACCACA
>JABUUA010000021.1:5240-14721 GCA_021443405.1 Bacteroidaceae bacterium | reverse complement strand
CAAGTTCTTTAAACTTACCAGCATATACGTGATAGGATTCTTGCTCTCATCGGACGTATCAATCGTGTGCTTCGGGGCACGATTAGTGGTTTCTGGCTCGCCAGCGAGCGCACCTTCGGGGTATTCAATGTCACATTGAAAGCCCAGAATGCTCAGGTCACCATTGTTCAGGCACACAGACATATTGATGGTGGAGCCCTTTTCTCCTGTCATATTGTCCACCGTCACCGTACATTGCGCCTTCGCCGCCACGGAACCCAGTAAGGCCGTAGCAGTCAAAAGAATTGTTTTTAATAGTTTCATCTTTATCTTATATTATATAATGTATTCGTGTTATGCGCGCGAAAGGCTTTTATTTTGCGTTCGCCGCATCAGTTTTGACCAAGGATGCGTGAAATGAGGATGACAACATCGGTCACCGTCACCACGCCGTCGGCATTCAGGTCCGCGGCTTCGGAGTGAATGTTGTCGGGTGCATTGCCCAGCACGATGGCGATGGCAAGGGTCACATCCGTAACCGTCAGAATGCCGTCGCCGTTCAGGTCGCCCATCATGACGGGCAGTTGGTTATAGACCTTTAAGGGCGTGCCGACGCTGCCCAGCACTGTTTCAGCGTTGAACACCACGGGAGCGTCGGTCAGAAGTGCTATTTCCTCGTCGCCGACATACGCTTTGAAGGTCAGCGTCTCGCCCGCAGTGGCGTTGCTGCGCACGCGCAGATAATAAACGCCCTCGGCACCCGCGCAGGCTTCGGCCACGCCGCGACACTCGTCGTCCACGAACACGGCCAGTTCAGCCTCGGCGGGAAGCACGGCACGACTGTCCATTTCAAGGGTGAGATAAGCCGACATGTCGTAGCGATAGGCGTGGGGGTCGGCATACCAATGACGGCGAATCTCCGTTGCACCGCCCGTAAGTGTTCCGTCACACGTCACGCCACGCGCCTCGCCCACGGCCGTCACCGTCACGTCGCCACCGCATTCCAGATTGCCATCCACGCTGATGCCCACACAGTGAGAGGGGTCGAGCGGGTCGGTGTTGTCGTCGCCTCCACGGGCAACGATGCTGACGACGGTGCCGTCGATGGTAATGTTTCCACCGTCGGCATAACCCGATGTGGCCTTGTTTTTGCCCTTGATGCCCTTGGAACCATTGCCCGAAACGTCGATGGCGAGCTCGCCACCGAGGAAACGCGCCTGATTGTTGATGTAGATTCCATCGCTGGCGTCGCCCGTCACCTCTATATTGAGTTGCCCGCCTTCAAGGATGAAAGTGTTGACGCACTTCATGGCGCAAGCGTCTAGGGCCGAAACTTCGAGGTTCAGCGCGCCGCCCTTGATGTACATGCAACCATAGTCACCGGCGTCGATGCAGTCGCCCCCGACGTTACTTATATTGATGTTTCCGCCGTTGCACAGGAAGAACTCATGTTCGTTGAGCGTCATTGTCTCGTCCCACGCCGCAATCTTTCCCTTGCCGCAGTGGATGCCGTCGCTCACGGCGCCGAGCACATTGAGCGTTCCGAACGACTTCTTTATCTGCAGATATTCTTTCGCGCTGATGGCGTGCTTGGTATTTCCGGTCACATTCAGCGTGCCGCCGCCCGAGAATTCCGGGTGTCCCGAGAAGTACATGGCGGCTTTCTGAAGGCCCGCCGCGCAGTCGGCCAACGTGTTGTCAGTGCCTTCGGCCACCACCACGGCCACACGTTTGCCACATTCCACATCGATGGCAGCGCCCTGCTGACTGGTGATGGAAACACCGTTGAGCTCGAGCGTCAGCTTGAAGACGCCGTTGATGATGAGTCCGCCGTTCGTCGTCTGGCCGGAAAGACTGTATGTATATTCGGGGTCGGCCTGAGACGTGGAGTTGATGGTCACGTAAGCGCCGTTCACATTCGCGGTCACGTTGGTGATTTCGTCGGGGATATTGACCGTGGCGCTCTCGCCGTCGAAGTGGACAGCTATGGTTTGCGCCATGGCCACAGGGGCGCATGACAGCACGGCCAGCAGTAGGAAAAAGGAGATTCTTCTCATCGAATGATTTTCTTTGTGATGGTTGTGCCATCGTTCATGATACATTTCTTAATATAGATTCCCTGCTTGAGTGAGCGCTCGGAACTGCCGGCGTAAGCACCGTTGATGCTGTAGTAAGCCACAGACAATACGGCGGCATTGCCGACAGGTGCGGTCACATCGGTGGCGCCACCGATATGAAGGGTCACGGGATTGGCGCGACTGCCGAGTACGTTGCTCTCAAAAGTGAACGACTCCGCTACGTCGTATTCCAGACCGGCAACGGCGTCGGAGGCCTTGAAGACGATGGGTTCGCCCACTGTTCCATAGACGGTGATGAACAACTGACCGTCGATGTACTTGCCAATGCCGCGGCACTCGCCGTCGCTGCTGAAGGCGCCCACGCTGAGCGATGCTTGGTCGGTGTCGATGTCCGCCTCAGACAACTGAGCCACCAGGCCCATGACATCGGCATAGGCACCGTCCATCACCGTCCACGGCGTGCGGGGCTGCAAGCGGAAAGGTGGGCGGACGCGACGTTCCTCATCGCTGGGCTCGGCAAAGAACAGCGTCTTGGGAGCGGCGGATTTATAGAGATAACCCGTTCCCTCTTTCAGCGTCTCCAGCGAACCGAGCCACTGTCCGTTCTCGAAGGTGGTGAAACCCTGACGGCCCACGAGCACGTCGCCCTCGGACGGAGTGAAGCGTGCCAACGCCTCATCGACGAGCTGACCGCTCGTCAGGGGATAACCAATCCAGTTCCAGCCCGTGTGCAAACGAAGACCGCGCGCCGCATCGTAGAAAGGACCCGAAAAGGTGTATTCTGCATCGCAGTCCATCAGCACTTTATAAGCCTTGCCGGCCGTGAGGGCCGAAAGATTGCCGGCCCACGCCGCGCCGTCCACTCTCACGAGTTCTTCCGTCTGGCCGACGAAGCGCTGGGCGTGCGCACTGATCTCGCTGATTGCCACGTCTTGCTCCATCGGGTGAGAGACCCAGTTCCAGCCTTCGTTCAGATTCCAGTGGAAGTTGGTGGGTTCTATCTGCTGCGGAACATTGGTGAAGAGGAACTCATCGTACATCGACCGACGGTTGACCTTGCCGATGGAGGGGTGAGCAATCCGGAACACCTCCGTGCTGCCGTCGGGGTAGAGACCCACCGTCTCCTTGCCGCCGTGGGCCATGTAAGGAAGTTGGTCGCTCCACGCGCCGTCCTCACTGGTGAGCATCACTTGTTCGCCGTCGGCATTGCCCAACTTGAAGTTGGCGTGAATCTGCCCATCTTTGTTGTCGCGCTTGCTGGCCCAGACAATCAGATGACCGTGCGGCTCGATGGTGGTCTGCTGCGCACTGTTGGTGGGAATCTGGAATTTCTGCGGTTCGGCGGGGTCGTCGGTGAGGAACATTCCGGCGACGTCAACGGTCTGACCGGTGGTGTTGTAGAGTTCTATCCAGTCGTCCTTCTTGAAATAATCGTTGACATACATGCTGTTGCCGGCACTGAGTTCGTTAATCTTCACGGGCGTTACGTCGTTGTCGGTAACGGGCTGATAGATGGCCGTCAGCTGCATCCCGCCGAAGTCGGTGGTGAGCACCAGCGAGGGGTCGGCAGAAAGATAGCCAGACGTGACGCGGCGCAAGGCGGCGTCCCAGATAATGTCGGAGGAAGTGGCGGTATTGTTGTGCAACTCCACGGCGATGGTGTTTGTTCCTTCGTGCAGAAGACTGGCGGGAATCTCGAGCGTTCCCTGGTCGCCGTTGTTGCTCACGGGAGCGAGAGATTCATAAGTAATAGTTCCCGACGGCATATTGTAACGACCGACTTCCTTCCCGTTCACATAGACACACATGCCGTCGTCCACAAGGTAGTCGAGATAGAACTGGTCGGACTGCGGACTGCCGGTGAGGTTGAACGACTTGCTGATGTAGTAAGTGGTCTGCTGAATGTTCTGGAAAGTGGTGCGGAAAGTGGTGGTGGAATACGAGCCTACGTTGTAACCGATGGGCGTTTCGCCGCTCTTCCAGTTCGAGGCGAAGGACTCGCTCTTCCAGTCAGTGCCGTCGAGACTGCCCGCCGTGTCGTAGTATTTCCACGCCGAACCCTTGGCGAAGACCGTGACGCTTTGCACCGTCGAACTGTTGGTCTGCCAACCCGCAAAGCGATAGCCGGGCACTTCGCCAGCCTCGACCGTGACGGGAAGGAAGGCGCGGCCGACGAACTTGTTGTTGGGCATGGGCATTCCGTTGTAGAGGAGTGGAGCCTGCTGATTGTTAGCGCCGATGGTGATGTTGATGGGTTGCCGCGTCTCGCTGCTGAGTCGAGAGTAACTGGCCATGTTGTTGAGCACGGTGTTTCGGCGGGAACTGTTGCTGCCGAGGTCGTTGAGCAAGGCGTTCTTTGTTTCGTCGAGACGGTAACCGTCGTTGTTCAACTGCATCATGGGTCGCACGGCGTTGGCCATCTCGTTGATGACTGCCGCGCAGTGGCTTGCCTCGAAGACGGAGCCCGCCACGAGACTGAAGGAATCCACGAACTTCTTGCGGAAGTCGGCATTCCGGAGCAGATTTTTCCAGAGCGTCGCCACCTCCTCGTTCTGCTCGCCCATGGCGTCGATTCGCTGCAGGAGGTTGTTGAACTCGCTGTCGAAGGTCTGGTCGAGGTCGAAGAGGACGAAGTGGAAGCGGCCGTCGCCTTCGTTGGAGCGATAGCCCTTGACATTGTTGGTGTTGGGGAGCCAGTCGTTGTTGCCCATCCACACGCACGCGGCCATATAATTGATGAATTCGTCCATATCGACGAACGTGTCGCAGATGCGCTGATAGACAGCCGGGTCGCTGCACTGCCGGGCCAGATTGCACAGAATGTCGAAGGTGTCGCGCGTTCCCTCCATCTGCACATAACTGTCGTGCGCCAGTTCGAACTGGTCCATGCAGTCGGTGTCGATTCCGTAATTGGCATAACCGTGGTGCTTGTTGTTCGGTTCGCGCATGTTGAACAGATAGCCGTAGCGGCCGTTGATGTAGTGAATCACGGGCTGATAGGCCTGGTAATCGACGTAGAATCCCGAGCGGGCGATGATTTGCTGCAGGGCGGCGTCCTTGAAGCGCGACTGGTCGTTGCCGCCGTTGCGGATTTGCAAAGCCTTGTGCTTGAGGTAAGGTTTCTCGTCGAAGAACTGGTGGTTGAGTGAGTTGAGTCCGTAGATTTTGTTCGCCTTTATCTTGAACGAAGTGTGGCCGTAGCCGATGGTGGCGCTGCGCGACCAGCCTCCTGCAGGCGAGAGGTCAACCTCCTGACAGAAGAGGCGCTCGCCCGTGGGGGCGAAATACTCGAAAGTGCCGGGGCGCTCCCAGTCCTGAAAGACGTTCTCCACCTGGCCGTCGGCGCCGCTGACGCCGTTGGTTCCCTTGACGAACATGCCCATCTGGTCCGAGAAATAGTCGTTCGCGTTGCCGCTGATGTAGAGGATGGGGATGGTGATGTTGTTGTTCTTCTTGACGTAAGTGTTGGTCACCACCTCCGAGGGGAGATAACCGTCGCGCACGGCGCAAAGGCGCAGGGTGGTGGTGGGCGTCAGCGTGAACGTTCCCGTGGTGCTGGTCTGTCCGTCGGAGGCGGAAGGCGCTGAGCCGTCGGTGGTGTAGCGGAGTGTGGAGCCCTGTGGCCACGAGGCATGAACGGTGACGGAGTTGCCCGAGACCAGATGACCCTCGACGTCCACGGTGGGAGCGGCCAGCCGTTCCGTGGCGAAGCGGCTGGTGGCGTTCGTCTTGCCGGGGGTCGGCTCGGCGGTGACTCCCCACGTGTCGGCGCCGTCCGTGGTCCGCGCCCAAGAAGTCCGGGAGAGTCCGGCGGGATAGGTCTGCTCGGCCAGTATGGAGCCCGTGGCCGTGACGAGGGCTATCCAGCCGCCGTCGGCATCGAGTTTGAAGCTGACTTGCTTGGGATAGCGGTCGCTGTAGTGGTCGAACCAGATGGTGGCGAAGCCGCGCGCGGGCACTGACCCAGCGTTGCGGAGCAGATGTTTGCGCAGATTGTCGCGGGTGTCGGTGATATAGACGTTGGAGAGCGAGATGGCGGAAGTCGTGGGATTGTAGAGTTCAATCCAGCCGCCGTAGTTCCACGACGTATCGACAAACTGTCCGATGTTGCAAGTCATCACCTCGTTGATGACCAGTCCGCTGCTGCTCGGCGCCGGGTCGCCGTCGGTCTCGCGCTCCAGACAGAAGTTATCGGCCGCCACCCAGTTGGCGTTGGTGCTGGCGATGCGGATGCCGAGCGTGACATTGCCGTCGGTCGCCACATCGAATTCGACGGCGTAGTGCCGGGGCTGGTTGTTGCCCGTGGAAACGGGCGTGGTGGCTTCCTGCGCAAACAAGAAAACGCCCGTTCCCATGGCCGCTTGTCCGCCGGTGGCGCCGGGGTCGGAGCCTTGCAGCGTGGCGATGGCGTCGGCCTGCAGGCGGTAGTGGCCGCGGGGCAGCGCCACCGTCTGGCTCATGACGCCGTCGCTCAGCGCCGAACTCTGCGCCACCCATACTTCCATGAAATCACTCATCGTGACCCCGTCGTACTGATAGGTGGACGACTTGTAACCGTGGTTCACACTGTTGCTGACGTCGATGGTCCAGCCGTTCGTGTTCCCGTTACTGAAAGTGGGGTTTACGAGGTAAGCTTCGGTTACATCGACCCACCCGGCTCTTGCCCCTGCCGAACAAACGAGCAGCAGCACAAGAGCAATCCAATTGCTTATGCGTTTCATATTATGTTATGTTGTCCTTAGTGAGGTTTTTCCTCATGCTAAGTCATGCTATACAGTAGATAACGTCGCAAATTTAGTGTTTTTAACTTGTCCCGCCAAACGTTTCGGCGGAAAAGTACGGCGAGGGGGCGATTTTGCCGGAAAGTGGCGCGGAGTCAGCGCTTCGTCACCGCCCGGACCACGAACCAAAGGTGGTGGAGTAGGGCGCTGGACCACCCGAAGTGCCTGGCCATGATGTGGAGGCGCTCGAGGAGCGAGCGGCGGTGGTTGCGGGTGGTGAGTCCTTCGTGGAGATAGTCGGTGAGGACCATCTGCGTGTTGAGGAACTTGAGACCGCGGCGCTCGGCGCGCTGCATGACGCGGACACACCAGTCGAAGTCGGCGGAATAGCGGTAACGGAGGTCGTAGCGAATGCTTTTGGCCAGGTCGGTGCGGACGTAGAAACTCTGGTGGCAGACGAGCATGCCGTCCCGGAAACTGTCGGCCCGCAAGCGCTCGGGCGCCTGCAAGCGGCGGTGGCGCAGGAAGTTGCCCTCGTCGTCCACCAAGTCCGTCTCGCCATAGACCACGGCGTAGTTCACCTGGTGCGGCTCCCAGTCCACCTGCTCCATCACCTGCTCCAGCGTGGTGGGTTCGTGGAACTTGTCGCCGGCGTTGAGGAACACCACATAGACTCCCTCGGCCATGCCGACGGCCTTGTTCATGGCGTCGTAGAGTCCCTGGTCGGGCTCGCGCAGCACGCGGACGTTGCGGCACTCGGGCCGACGGTTGTGCTCGATGTAGCGCTGCACGAGCGACAGCGTGCCGTCGGTGCTGCAGCCGTCCACGACGATGTGCTCCACACGGTCGTAGGTCTGTTCCTCCACGCTCTTCAGCGTTCGCTCCACGGTGGCCGCCGCGTTGAAGGTGACGGTGATGACGGAAACCAGCGGTTGATTCTTCATAGAGCACAAAGTTACGAAAAAACTACCGACTACGCGAACTTTTTAGTAACTTTGTGGTCGTGAAACAAAGAAACTATGCTTTCGACCTGCTGTGCGGCCTCTGCATTGTGCGCATGGTGAGTCTGCATGTGATGGCCTTCTGCGGTCACGCCGACGACGACTGCTGGCGCGAGGTGATGCAGTGGACCTACTTCTTCATGAGTTTCTTCTTCTTCAAGGCCGGCTACTTCAACAAGAGCCTGGCGGGCGACAGTCGCCAGTACTGCCTCGACAAGACCAAGCGCCTGCTCATCCCCTGGGCCACCTGCGGCGCCATCGGCTCGGCGGTCTATTTCTCGTTCTACCCCTTCCTCCTGCAGCGCTACCACCACCCCATCGACACGCTCGAGTGGAGCCACGTGTGGATGAAAAGTTCGTTCTACGGCAACAACCCCGTCTGGTTCCTCATGTCGTTCTGGGCGTCGTACATCGTCGCGCACTTCCTGGAGAAGTGGACGGCCGGCTGGCCCTCGTGGACCCGCGCGCTCTACATGCTCTTCCCCTTCGCCAGCTACGGACTCTATCGGCTCGACAATCCCGTGGTGCTGCAGCTCAACAACCTCTTCATCGGCATCTACTTCTTCCAGCTCGGGCGCTTCTGGCACCGGGCCATGGAGCGCATGGGCGACCGCAGGACGCTGTGGGTGTCGGCGGCGCTCACGGCGTGGTTTGTGGTGGGCAACATCGTCTGGCACGACGCCCGCTACACCATGGCCAACAACGAGTTCCAAGGCAACGTGTTCGTCACCCTGGCCAACACCACCGCCGTGCTGTGCGGACTGGCCGGACTGCTCATCGCGGCGCGACTGCCCCGCATCCCGCTCATCAGCTACGTGGGCGAGCACTCCATGGTCTATTTCATCAGCCACTATCCCATGCTGTTCTTCTACAAGTTCACGCACCTCTGCTTCGGCCGCAGCATCTTCGGCCGCTGGGACGACGTCATCATCCTCCTGCCCGCCCTCTTCATGATTTGCTCGTGGCTCGTTCCCTACATCGAGGGCAACCCGTGGCTGAGCGGCCGATGGCCCAAGCCGAAAACCGCCGCGCCGGCAGTCTGACGCAGCGTTCCGCTCCCTCCCTGTCCATCCCCCATCTTCTGTTTCATGTTTCAGTGAAACACATAATGTGTTATGCTATAAAACATTAATATATTTATTTCCCTATAATAATATACAAGGTACTCGCGTTATAAGGTAGCGCGGGAGGGGGGACACTCTATTTGTTTCACTGAAACATGAAACATGAGATGGGTGATGGGTTTATGGGTGTAAGCGGTTATAGATTAACACTTTAATGCCTAAAATAGATGCTCTTAGAGATTGTTTCATCTTAGTAAAACTGAAGCAAAAGGTGAAACATGACTTTGCGGGAAGGTGTCGTACGGCTTAGTTTTTAGGGAGTTAGGTGTGTTTGTGAATGCGTGCGCGCGAGCGAGCAAGAGCAGGAGTTGATTTTCCGGAATCGAATAGAAGCTAAAGCCGCGGCGAGTTCAAGTCTTGCCTACGCGCGCGTTGCGCAATCACGTTAAGCCGACTGCCCGCCGATTGAGCCCTAAACGGAACATAAGTGCTAAAATCATGTTAAAGTGTGTTAAAGTTCAATTCCGACAAAAATAGGCCTTTCCCCCGACAAATGACACACACAATAGGACGTTTTGAAAAATCATTTAGACGTCTGCAAAAAATCGTCCTTTTGGAGAAGTGTTAACAACCGCATG
>JABUUA010000021.1:0-5095 GCA_021443405.1 Bacteroidaceae bacterium | reverse complement strand
CGAGGCCCGCTCCGCAGCTGCTGTGACGGCCGTCAGCAGCCTGCTTCCGTGCGTCCTGAGCGAGACGACTTGCGCCATGCTGCTCGCCGACAGCCCTTCAGCACCTTGCCGCTGTACCGCTGTTGCAGAAACCGCCATCGGTCTTTCTGCCGCCGTCAACACCGCAACCTCGTCTGTAACTTGCTTTCGCGTCGCCGTGGAAGAAACGACCATCGGTCAGTCTACAACCGCCAACGCACAGCAAGCAAAATCCCAGCCATGTGCAGCGGTTAACCCAAATCTGTCATTAGGACGACCGAAGTCTCTTTGCATGCATTCAGCCTCTGGCTTGCCTCTTTTGCCTCTAACTTGGCTTTGCAATCGCTAAGAAATTAAAGTGAAACATCATAACCGATTCGGGTTGAATCTCCCTGCCCATTTACCGGGACGAGCGAAGGGCCGATTGGGCTGGAGGTACTTTTTTGGCCAATCGTTACTAAATATTCGGAAAAATGTGTTATCTTTGTCGTTACCAACCAACAAATATGACCAAATGGCAAAATTAGTAATCAATAGTTTTGAGGAATTTCAGCAGTACGTAGGTCAGATGCTCGGCAAGAGCGGCAACGTGGCCATTCCGCAGGAGCGCATCAACCTGTTTGCCGACGCAACGATTGACCATCAGTGGATTCACTGCGACGTGGAGCGCGCCAAGCAGGAGAGTCCGTTCGGCCAGACCATCGCCCACGGCTACCTCACCCTGTCGCTGCTCCCCGTGCTGTGGGACCAGATTATCGAGGTGAACAATCTGGAGCGCATGATGAACTACGGCATGGACAAGTTGAAATTCGCCCAGCCCGTGCTGAGCGGGCAGAGCGTGTATATGACGGCCCAGCTGGAGGAACTGCAGAATCTGCGCGGCGCCATAAAGACGACGGTGAAAATCGCCATCTTCGTTGCTGAAACGGACAAGAAGGCCTTGGAGGGACTGGCGACCTTCGTCTATTACTTCAAGAAATAAAATCGGGGCGCGATGAAACATGGATTCGTAAAAGTGGCGAGCGCTGTGCCGTCGGTAAAGGTGGCGAACTGCAAACACAACGTGGAGCAGATAGAGACGCTGATCATGCAGGCTTGCACTCAGCAGGCGGAAATTGTTTGTTTCCCGGAACTGGCCATCACGGCCTACACCTGCGGCGACCTGTTTCAACAGCAACTGTTGCTGGAGGAGGCGGAGCTGGAGCTCATCAATCTGCTCAACATGACCCGCTCGATGGATGTCATCATCATCGTCGGGATGCCCGTCTGCTACCAAGGCGCTCTGCTCAACTGCGCCATCGTGATGCAGCGCGGCCGTCTGCTCGGCATCGTCCCGAAGACCTACCTGCCCAACTACAAGGAATTTTACGAAATGCGCTGGTTCACCTCGGCCCGCAACGTCCGTCCGGGGCAGATGCTCATCTGCGGACAGCATGTGCCGGTGGACGCTCACCTGCTCTTCCGCACGCCGTGCTGCACGTTCGGCATAGAGGTGTGTGAGGACTTGTGGGCGCCGATTCCGCCCTCCACCTATCTGGCCATGCAAGGCGCCGACGTCGTGTTCAATCTGAGCGCCGACAACGACCTCGTGGGCAAGCGCACTTATTTGGAATCGCTCATCGCACAGCAGAGCGCCCGCACCATAAGCGGTTATGTGTATGCGGGTTGCGGTTTCGGCGAAAGCACGCAGGACGTGGTGTTCGGCGGCAAGGCTTACATTTACGAAAACGGAAGTCTGCTGGCGAAATCGCCCATCCACACCATCGAGCCGCAGTTGATTGTCTCGGAGATTGACGTGGACCGACTGCGCGCGGAACGCCGCCAGAACACGACGTTCCAGGCCAACGCCAGCGAATTCATCGGTCTGCCGCTCACCCTCATCGAGACGCAAAGCCCCTTCAACGACTGCGACGAGCTGACCCGGAGCATCAATCCCCTACCCTTCGTCCCGGCGGGCAAGCAACTGGACGAGCGCTGCGAGGAGATTTTCGCCATACAGGCCGAAGGACTGTGCAAACGACTGGTGCACACGAACAGCGAGACGGCGGTCATCGGCATTTCGGGCGGACTGGACTCGACGCTAGCCTTGCTGGTGGCAGTGCGCGCCTTCGACATGCTGGGCAAGAGCCGCCGCGGCATAGTGGGAATCACCATGCCCGGCTTCGGGACCACCGACCGCACTTACACCAACGCCATCCGCATGATGAAGCATCTCGGTATCACGATTCGGGAAATCAGCATCAAGGAGGCTTGTCTGCAACATTTCCGCGACCTCGGCCACGACCCGGATACGCACGACGTGACTTATGAGAACGGACAAGCCCGCGAGCGGACACAAATACTGATGGACGCCGCCAACCAGATGAACGGTCTGGTGGTGGGGACCGGCGACCTGAGCGAACTGGCGCTGGGCTGGGCCACCTACAACGGCGACCACATGTCGATGTATGGCGTGAACGCCAGCGTTCCCAAGACGCTGGTGCGGCATCTGGTGAAATGGGTGGCAGAGACGATGGACGACGACGCCACGCGGGAGACGCTACTCGACATCGTGGACACGCCCATCAGTCCGGAACTTATCCCCGCCGACGAGGAAGGCAACATCACGCAGAAGACGGAAGACCTGGTCGGCCCCTACGAACTGCACGATTTCTTCCTTTACCACGTGTTGCGCTTCGGCTTCCGCCCGTCGAAGATTTTCTTCCTCGCCCAGCATGCTTTCCAAGGGAAATATGATGACGAAACGGTGCGGAAATGGTTACGCACTTTCTTCCGCCGCTTCTTCGCCCAGCAGTTCAAACGCTCGTGTCTGCCCGACGGACCGAAGGTGGGAAGCTGCTCGCTGAGTCCGCGCGGCGACTGGAGAATGCCGAGCGACGCAAGCTCGGAAGCCTGGCTGGCGGAAATCGACTAATTGTAATTTCGGCAATATTTAATAAATAAATTGCTAAATAGTTAGATAGTTCAGAAATTTTTAGTACCTTTGCGACGTTAAAGAAACATTTTTAAACATATTACTACTATGACAAAGCAAGAGTTGGTAAAGGAAATTGCCAAGAAGACTGGTGTTGATCAGCCCACCGTTATGACCTGTGTTGAAGGTTTGATGGCTACCATCAAGCAGAGTTTGATTGCCGAGGAGCCCGTATTCCTCCGTGGCTTCGGCAGCTTCGTCCTGAAGAAGCGCGCAGAGAAGACTGCTCGCAACATCAGCAAGAACGTGACCATCGTTATCCCCGAGCACTACATTCCTTCGTTCAAGCCCTGCAAGGAGTTCATGGAGGCTGTGAAGGCTTAATTCCTTCTTTACAAAAAAGAACCACATACATGCCCCGGTCGTTTGGCTGGGGCATGTTTTGTCACTGATTGGCGCTAAAACTTGACATAAATCAAGAAAAAAACTATTTTGAGTGTATTTTTGACGATTATACTTGCGAGGTCACGGAAAAGCCGTAACTTTGCATCAGTGTTTTTCATGGTATTAGATTTAAGGTTAATGGAAAGGTAGGTTGTCGGGAGACAACCTTCTTTTTTTTTTCGCCCCTCTCAGCCCTACTCTTTCGGCTCTCAGCTCCAAGCTATAAGCTATAAGCTCTAAGCCCTATGCTTAAAAGCTTTTTCCCCATACTCTTGTATTGTCGGCGCTTTTTTTGTAACTTCGCGACAAATTTCACGAAAAGAATATGGTCAGACAATTCCTGGTGTTGCTTTCACGTTACATCCGTCCTTACCGGCACTTTGTGATTTGGAGTGTCCTGCTCAATATACTCTATCAATTTCTCAACGTCTTTTCCTTCGCGACGATAGTCCCGATACTGAATGTGCTGTTCCAGATAGACACGACGAAGTACGACTACATCGACTGGACCTGGGCGACGCTGAGCAAGGACATTCTCATCAACAACGCTTATTACTACGTGCAGTTGCTGATTGACCAGCACGGCGCTTTCTTCACACTGCTGATGATGGGCGTGGCCTTGGTGGTGATGACGGGACTGAAGACGGCGGGCTATTTCCTGTCGGCGTCGGTCATGGTCCCGCTGCGCACGGGCATTGTGCGCGACATCCGCGTGCAGGTCTATGACAAGGTGTTGCGGCTGCCGCTTTCTTTCTTCAGCGAAGAGCGGAAAGGCGACATCATCGCCCGCATGAGTGCTGACGTGCAGATGGTGGAGACGGCGCTCACGAGCAGTCTCGACATGCTCATCCGCAACCCCATCGCCATTGTGGTCTGCTTCGCCACGTTGTTCTTGGTCAGCTGGGAACTCACTTTGTTCGTCTTCACGGTGTTGCCCTTGGCCGGTTGGATTATGGGCTCGGTGTCGCGCAAGCTGAAAAGGCAGAGCGCTGAGGTGCAGACCTTCTGGGGCGACATTGTGGCGCAGCTCGAAGAAACGCTGGGCGGACTGCGCATCGTGAAGGCTTTCTTAGCCGAGGACCGAATGCGCAACCGGTTTCTCCACACCAACAACCACTATCGCCAGGCCACGAACCGCATGGCCACCCGACAAGCTTCGGCTCACCCCATGAGCGAATTCTTGGGCACTTGCATCATCGTAATTGTTCTCACCTTCGGCGGCTGGCTGATTCTGAACCACCGTTCGAGCATCGACGCGCCGGTGTTCATCTTCTATATGGTCATTCTCTACAGCATCATCAATCCGCTGAAAGACCTCTCGAAAGCGTGGTACGCCATTCCCCAAGGCATGGCTTGCATGGAAAGAATCGACTTTATTCTGCAGGCCGAGAATCCCATAAAAGACCCGGAGAAGGCGTTGGCGCTCACGTCGTTCGACCAAGGCATAGAATTCCGCAACGTAAGTTTCTCTTATACAGACAATCGTCCGGTGCTGCAAGAGATTAACCTTTGTGTCCCGAAGGGAAAGACCATCGCTTTGGTGGGGCAATCGGGGTCGGGAAAATCGACGCTCGTGGATTTAGTTCCGCGCTATCACGACGTGAGCAGCGGAGAGATTCTCATGGACGGCAAGAACATCAAGGACGTGACCATCCACTCGCTCCGAACGCTCATCGGCAACGTGAATCAAGAGGCGATTCTGTTCAACGACACCTTCTT
>JABUUA010000219.1 GCA_021443405.1 Bacteroidaceae bacterium | reverse complement strand
AGCACCTCGGGCCAGTGGACCATGGGTGCGGCGATGAACTGGAGCGAGTGCGCGCCGAGGCTGACGGCGTCGCCCTCCTTCACCACCTGGGTGCGGGCGCTGAGGTCCACGGGGAAGAACTGGGCCAGCAGTTGGCAGGCCTTCTGCGAGCAGAGGATGGTGGCCTGCGGATAACGCTCGGCAAAGGCGGCCACATTGGCGGCGTGGTCGGGCTCGCAGTGATGAACCACCAGATAGTCGGGCTGGCGACTACCGAGCACGTTGGCCACGTTGGCAAACCACTCGTCGGTCTTGCGGGCGTCGGCGGTGTCGAGCACAGCGATTTTCTCATCGAGGATGACATACGAATTGTAGGCCATTCCCTCGGGCACCTCGTACTGATGTTCAAAAAGTTCGATGTCGAGGTCGTCCACTCCCACGTAGCGAACAGCCTCTGAAACATGCATATTGGTCATACGTTTTTGCGTTTATGTGAATTTCAACCGACAAAATTACGTATTTTTTTGCAGTAATCAAAGTCCGCGCGCCACAAACTCTCCGCCAAGCGGTAACTTTAGTTTCGTGCGAAGGATTTCGGCGAAAAGTTTTGGAAAATCGTGCACGAAGTTGTACCTTTACCTTCCCGAACGCTGCGGACCGCCGTCCCCGGCCGTCGGGGACCCGTAACGATAACCGCTATGTTCAGAACCATCATGGCACTTCTTTCCTTCACTCTCGCGGCTGCCGAAGCGGCGGGGCAAGAACTCACGCGCGGCATCGGCGTGTATCCCGGTCGGCCTTCCGAAGCGGCGGCCGTGCGCCTTGTGCCCGGGGATTCGAAACTGCGCGACGTGGCTCGGAACCGCGCCGCCACGGCCTCATCGCAGTACGACAACAACCTCACGGCACAACTCGTGACCTGCGGAATGCCCACGGGAGGTTCCCTGCGTTATCTGCGGGTGAGCACGCCCGACGGACCCGTGCCGCACCGCGAACAGGAATGGAGTCAGGACGAGAACATTTACACCTACAACATCGTGAGGGGCGAGGACACATGGCTTCGCTTCGACCTCAACGGCTACAGCGCCGCGCCCGACGAACTCCACATCGCGGGAAAGATGGCTTACGACGAGAAACTGACGCTCATGGACGGAACGTATTCGCTGGCGCTGGAAGGCTCGAACGACGGACGCCACTGGACGGTGCTGGCGCGGAAGAAGGGAACGGGGCTGCCCGGAAA
>JABUUA010000218.1 GCA_021443405.1 Bacteroidaceae bacterium | reverse complement strand
CTTAGGGGCAACGAATTGTGCTGTTTTGAGTTTTACCGGACAGCAATAATTATAAATAGGTATAAGTGATAATCTATGGAAACACATTTTCTTGCGAACGATGCAGGACGCTCGTCACTCAGGGGAAACTCACTAACTTTGCAACGTCAGAAGAAATGAACGGTTTGGGATTATTCCTTCTTTCTTAATTCGTACTGCAGATAGGAATTGAGCTGCACTACGCCGTCGTTGACCAGTTGGTTCAGGACTGCGGAGTATTCCTCCCAGCGGAAGCCGGTGCGGTCGAACTGGGGGGCGCTGGCGGGGGCTTGCTGCAGTTGGGCGACAATGTGCTGGCGGATGCGCTCGGCGGTCTCTTTGTCGATGTGGTTGGCCCGGCAGATTTCGCAGTTGTTGCAGTCCTGAGTGTCCGTTTCGCCGAAGTAGTTGAGGAGGAAGCGGCTGTGGCAGACGTCCTTGTCGCTGACGTAGGCGATCATTTGCTGGATGCGGCGGTCGTATTGCTGTTTGCGGTCGGCGTACACCGAGGGCGGGAGGACGATTTCCTTCGTCTCCAGTCGGCGCGAGGTGAAGGTGATGTAGTTGGTTCGCTTGGTGGGAATGTATTCCACGATTCGCTTGTGGGCCATGCTCTTGAGCGCGCGGTAGGCCGTGTCGGTGTCCACGCCCGCCGTGCCGGCGATGGTGGATTCGTTGAAGTAAACGAAGTCGGAGAACAGTCCGCAGCAATGGCGCAGCAGAGCGTTGGTGACGGCTTCTTCGGCGGGGTCGGTCTCGCGCAGGCGGTAGAGCTGGTCGCGCTCCACGATGAAGCGGATGCGGCTGCTGATTTCCTCATCCACGGTGTAGTCGATGTAGCCGGCCGACGACAGGAGGAGCAGCGCGTTGTGAGCGACCACGGGGAAGTGCTTGAAGCGGTAGCAGAACTCGTTCAGGTCGAACTCGCGGGTCACGCCGTAGCCGTCGCCCATGGCCATGCGCAGGTAGTAGCACATGTGCTCATAGACCTTGCAGACGTATTCCGGGTCGGGATAGGTCTCGTTGATGCGGCGGGTCAGTTTCTCGCAGTCTTTCTTGTTGTAGAGCAGAACGGCGTAAGACTGCAGTCCGTCGCGTCCGGCGCGTCCCGCCTCCTGGAAGTAAGCTTCGGGCGAGTCGGGCACTTCGTAGTGAATGACGAGTCGGACGTCCGGTTTGTCGATGCCCATGCCGAAGGCGTTGGTCGCCACCATCACCCTCACTTGGTCGCTCTT
>JABUUA010000217.1 GCA_021443405.1 Bacteroidaceae bacterium | reverse complement strand
TCGCTATTGGAATGAGAGACATCCTGTATCCATAGGCTAGGGTGCCACAGTTCTTCGCCCTCAACCAGCTCCGTGATGGTGCTGTCGGTGAGGTCGATGAAGGCTATCTTCTTGTGGGCTCCGTCAGCGTTCGAAAGCGAAACCACGGCAAGGTCGTTGCGGGCACTGTTCCCCACAGCCCATTCACTGTGGTCAAAACTGTAGTCATCGGGTGATGGAATCGCCTGCACCAGCTTGCCCGTACTGTCGGCAATGAGCAGCATGCGATGAGTACCGTAGTCAATCCCCGCAAACGCGCGACCTGTCTTGCCACCAAAATCGAGGAACAGCGTGCGCTTCGTCGAATCGTTCGAGAGGCTTGCGTTGCAGGCCTGTTCAGAACCGTACCAGACTTCGTCCTTTCCGCCCACGTGGGCACGTAGGAGACGAGCGCCAGTCACGGCTGTGAGGCCGTCATGAATGACGCCGCCGTGGTAGGCACCATCCAGAAATTTTTTCGGAGTGCCGAACTGACCGTTCATGAATGCGACCTGCCAAGTGGAGGATTTCAAGAAGGCAGCATCGTCCTTGTTGTTGCCGGCATCCGTCACATACACGATTACCGTGTCGCCATTTTCGAGCACGCGCCAGCGGGGAATCGCTGCCGATTCCACTTCGAGACGCGCGAGATGCCCCCCTTTCGAGTCGAGGTCACGAACGTAGAGGCTCGACTTACCCGAGACGCCCTCGAGCCCCGTACAGAAGGCCACCTTCTTGCCGTCCGGCGAAATCTCCGGATGGTACGAATCGATGGTGTCACGGATTTCGGTCACGGAAAGGACTCCCCCTGAATAGTCCACGAAAGCCAGGTTGCCCGTCTCGTCGTTGCGGAAAGCAAGCTTCGTCCTGTAAGTGCCTGTGAAAGACTTCACGGTGGCAGAACTTGCCAGCGGAACGATTCGGCTGTTGCTTGCCGACCCGTCCGACGACATCCAGGTGGCCGACGGAATGCGGCCAAATGCCAGGCGGAAGCCCACGTAGTCGGCCTTCGTTGCAGACGTTACCGTATAGACATCCCCACGGGAATGCCTGAAGATGGCAGAAGGTTCGTTGCGGTAGCTGCCACCCTTCACCACGCGCTCGCCGAGAGTACCTCCATCAGGTGCACCCGCATAGTTCGAGAGCGTCGTGTCGCGAAAACGACCGAGCCAGTCGCCCACCCATTCCATCACGTTGCCTGCCATGTCACAGAATGCGGCCCCCTCTTTCTTGTTCGTTCCGGGCGATGTGCAGACCTCATGCG
>JABUUA010000216.1 GCA_021443405.1 Bacteroidaceae bacterium | reverse complement strand
CGATATTGGCTGATAGCCTGATTGGTGAGCTGATGCTCAATTTTGTTGCCCGATTTCAGGTAGTCCTTGTGGTGTTTGAACATGTCTTCTGGCGTCATATATACCTCCACGCTACCGTTGTCAGGCTCGTTCATGCCCAGCACGTGCGTGGCCACGTTGCTGTTGATTTCGTCCCACGAGGGCCATGCACCCTTATATTCGCCGTTCTTCGTCCAGCCGCTTTCGTGGTGGCGCTCCGGCACGTAGTCGAAGTTCTGGTACTGATAGTTGCTGGCCGCCCAGTTGTAGAACCAGCCCATGTTCATAAGCCCGGCGGCTTTCGTATTGTCCTCGGCCAGTCCCTTCTTGCCCGGGTAGTTCCACTCGAAGACGCGCAAGAACGACACGCTCTGCTGCATCGCGGCCGGTAACGTCACGTCGAGGTCTTCGTCCTGCGCCACGAACACGTGGCTGTAGCCCGTGCCGTCGCTGTGGTTGGCCATGGTCACCATATAGCCGCGCTTGAGCGTGAAGCGCGTGATACAGTTGTCCCACTTCGACAGCACGCGGTAGGCCGACCCCACGGTCCAAGCCGATTTGCTCTCGCCCGCCTCGTTGTACACGGTGAGCGGCGTCTTGCAGTACGGGAAGAGGATGCTTCCGTGGCGATAGACGGCCACGTGACAGTTGGTGCCGTCCACAGCCTTCCGGCCGTTGATGGTTACGTTGGCAAGGAAGGCCGTCTTGCTGGTGACGGTGGGTTTCAGGTTTTCGAAGATGACCGCCACGCAGTCGTTGGCAATCGCCAGCGTGCCGGTGATAGCGTCTGTTTCACTGTCGCTTGTGATGATGTAGTCGATGGGAGTGGTTAGCGTTACGAGCTCCGTGACACATTCCACCTTCGTGGAAGTGTTGGCATACAAAGCAGCCGAAAAAAGGATGCTTAGTAAGGTAGAAAGAATTCTTCTCATGCGTGTATGCGTATAATAAGGTGTACAAAGATACAACTATGCTTGCGAAATGCCAAATTTATTTGGTATCTTTGTAGTCAAATAACCTTAAAAGCCTATCGAATATGAAGAAGTTCGTGTTATTGTTGCTGGTGGCGATGCCTTTCCTTGCCGCTGCCCAAGAACAAGAGGTCAATGACATGACCACGCCCTTGCACTTGCTCAAGCCTGAGTACAAGACTCCCTATGGCGAGGTGAGCAAGACCGAGGTGAGGGCTGCGTTGGAACGTATCTTTCGCTACATCGATGCTGAGACGCCGTATCGTCTGGCTGCCGACGGCAAGACGCTGGAGCGCG
>JABUUA010000215.1 GCA_021443405.1 Bacteroidaceae bacterium | reverse complement strand
GACGGGTCGATGCTGATGGTGTGCCGCGGCGGCGGAGTGTGGGTGAGCCGCGACGGACTGGCTCCTTACCGTCAGGTGACGCACCGCCGTGTCTATCCCGCCGTGAAGGGGGAGTTCGAGGACCCCGTGGTGTGGCGCGACTCGCTGCAATATCATCTGATTGTGAACGACTGGCTCGGGCGCATTGCGTTCTACGAGCGCTCGCTGGACGGCGTTCACTGGGTGGTGGAGCCGGGCGAGGCCTATGTGCCGGGAGTGTCGGTGCATGCCGACGGCGAGGTGGAACACTGGTTCAAGTATGAGCGGCCGAAAGTGCTGCAGGACGCGCAGGGACGCGCGGAGCAGATGAACTTTGCGGTCATCGATACGCTGAAGGACCAGGACCTCCCGCGCGACCGTCACAGCAGCAAGAACATAGCCATTCCGCTGAAGCGTGAGATGCTGACGGAGGTGCTCTCGGCCGACCGCCGTGAGGTGACGGTCCGCCTGCGCGCCGAGGAGGGTTTTGTGCCTGCCGAGGAGGTGGACGCGAAGTCGCTGCGCTGGGGTAGTTACACGGATGTGAACTACGGCCGCGGGGCGAAGGTGAAGCGGAGCCGTGCTGAGGGTGGCGACTTGGTGGTGACGTTCGACGTTCGCAACTACCGACTGCCTGCCGACGACTTCGCGCCGAAGATGTTGGGGGCGAAGCGTTCGGGCGACTGGGTGTTCGCCCACACGCTGATGCCGGGCACCGACCTTGAGCCGGCCATCGTGTCGCCAGCTTGTCCGCAGGTGAAGGACGGGCGGATGACGGTGGTGGTGGAAAATTTCGGTTTGTCGGCCTCGCGTCCGCAGACGTTGCGTTTCACACGCGGCGACCAGACGGTGAGCATCTCGGTTCCCGCCCTGCAGCCCTACGAGCAGGTGACGCTCTCCGCACCGTGTGGCGAGGGACAAGGACGATGGGATTATGTGGCGGAGGAATCCACCCCGGCTCCATCCAACGAGAAGGGACGGAACTGACCGTCGGTCTTTCTACCCATCAACCCTCAAAAAAAGACTACATCGTTTTTGATTTTGCCGAGCGTGAGCAGGCTCGGCAAAGCTACTGCTGCAACTACTCAAAATCGGTTGCAGTCCTCTCTGTTTCGAGGGGGTCAACACATGTCTCAAAGTGTCTCAAGATTTGAGACACTGCAAATCAATACATTATATATTTTGTTTTATTGCTGTCCGGTAAAACTTTGGCAACTATATACCTTTTGACCCCGAATATAGAAATACGGTCAGTATTGGCAGTATTTT
>JABUUA010000214.1 GCA_021443405.1 Bacteroidaceae bacterium | reverse complement strand
CAGGCCAAGGCGTCGCCCATGGCCAGCGTCGCCGTCGTGCTGCATGTCGGAGCGAGATTCAGCGGATATGCTTCTTCCCGTACCACCACCTCCAGATGGTAATCGCTGTTCCGCGCTAAAAGCGACTGGGCTTTTCCCGTTATGGCCACTATCGTTACGCCCTCCTCACGAAGGAAAGGAACAAAGCGCAACAATTCGTCCGTCTGTCCGGAATTGCTGATGGCAATCACGATGTCGTTCGATTCGATAACGCCCAAATCGCCATGATAAACATCCAGAGGATTGACGTAAAAAGAAGGAGTGCCCGTACTGCTGAGCGTAGCGGCAATCTTGGCGCCGATGTGTCCGCTCTTCCCCACTCCCGTTACTATCACCTTGCCTTTACACTGGACGATGCTCTCGACCACCTGTTCAAATTGTTCGCCGAGTTGCGGAATAAGGCCCAGAATGGCCTGCGCTTCGTCCTGAAAACATTGGGTCGCTATCTTCAGAGTCTCCGTCATAACTACTTATAACAATGATTTAACAACCGTCTCCAAATCTCTAAGATACAACATATTCGGACCGTCGCTAAAGGCGCGTTCCGGTTCGGGATGCACTTCGAAGAAATAGCCGTTGGCTCCGAAGGCCTTGGCGGCCAAAGCCATCGACGGGACAAACTCGCGGTTGCCGCCTGTCTTCCCACCGGCGGCTCCCGGACGCTGCACGCTATGAGTGCAGTCCATGACCACGCGCTTTGTAAACCGGAGCATATCGGGGATATTCCGGAAATCGACCACCAGATTGTTGTAACCAAACGAGTTGCCCCGCTCTGTCAGCCACACATCCGCAGCCCCCGCCTCGCGACATTTCTCCACGGGATATTGCATATCTGCGCCACTCAGGAACTGCGCCTTCTTGATGTTCACAGGCTTTCCCGTGCGGGCCGCCGCCACAATCAAATCGGTCTGACGACACAGAAAGGCCGGAATCTGCAAGACATCCACCACCTCGGCACAAGGCGCCGCCTGCTGACTTTCATGAATATCCGTGAGCAAGGGCAGTTGATATTTCTCCTTAATGTCGGCCAGCATCTGCAAACCACGCTCCATGCCCGGTCCGCGATACGAGTGGATGCTGGTGCGGTTCGCCTTGTCCCACGAAGCTTTGAAATAGACCTCTATCCCTAACTCCGAACGAAGTCGCGACAGTTCTCGCGCCACTTCCTCCATGATGTCCATCGACTCAATGACGCAAGGTCCCGCTATAAACAATGGTTGTAACATCTCTATTTGCATCTTTTGTGCAAAGGTACTAAAAAAGCGCTCGCGCTCCAAACAATATGGAC
>JABUUA010000213.1 GCA_021443405.1 Bacteroidaceae bacterium | reverse complement strand
ATGAAGAAGTGGTATCTCTTCTATTCAGAAAAACTCCACCAAGTTGGTGGAGAATTGCAATTCGTTGATATTAAGGCGAAAGAAAAACTCCACCAAGTTGGTGGAGAAATTGAAGATGTCGTTACAAAAGAAGAAAGGGAGGCAGGTTCAATGCCTTTTCCAACGGTCTTTGCAAATGTTCCTTGGAGACATCATGTTGAGATAATCAACAAATGCAAGTCGGTGGAGGAAGCCTTGTTCTACTTGTGTCATTCTATAGAAGAGGGATGGAGCCGAAGCAATCTTATCAACTGCATCAATGCGAACCTGTACAAGAATCAAGGTTTTGCAATCACGAATTTCGCTGAGCAACTGCCACATCCGCACGCCGAGATGGTTCAGGAGATAACCAAAGAGAACTATGACTTCAGTTTCGTCTCTCTGCCAAGAAAGTATGATGAACTACAATTAGAAGACGCCTTGTCTCAATACATAACCCGCTTCCTTCTTGAACTTGGCAATGGTTTTTCTTTCGTGGGACGACAGAGAGAAATCATTGTGGATGGCGTGTCGCGACGCATCGACATGTTGTTTTACCATTTGAAACTTCATTGCTATGTTGTCGTTGAGTTGAAAACGTGTAAGTTTGCGCCAGAGTTTGCAGGCAAGCTGAATTTCTATGTGAATGCCGTTGACGACTTACTGAAGACGGATGTGGATAACCCCACAATAGGTCTGCTTATCTGCAGCGACATGAAGCAGACGGAGGTCAAGTATAGTTTCATGGGCATTAACACTCCGATTGGTGTGGCAAAATACTCGAATGTGCAAGTAGAGGAACTTCAGGCCCAACTGCCGACAATAGAGCAACTGCAGCAACGTATAAAGATGCTTGAGCAGGAATTACTGCAATAGGAGGGTTGACTCTTTTTTTTGTGAAACTGAAACCTCGCGTTGTGGGGCAGCGTGCAAATAGCACGAGCGCCGGGACGGTGGGTCGCGGCGCTCGCTATGTTGGACGTTTCGTCGGGGATTACAAGTTGGGATTTTCCTTGGCCCAGTCGCTTACTGCGGGGATGATGCCGAGGCCGATGATTTCCTCGCGCATCTTGCAGAGGTGCTCGTATGAAGCCTGCAGACCGGCCATTTCCTCGGGAGTTCCCTCGGGAGCGGTGAAGTGAACGCCGGTGGCGTCGATGGTGGTGGGCATGGCCATCATCACGTTGTAGAAACCGCACTTGCTGCAGTTCACGTAGCAGCCTGCGGGCAGGGTGAAGGGTTCGCCGCCCATGGCGCCCTCAATCATCTTCACTGCCTGGTAAGCGGGGCTCTGGAACGAGCTGCGGCCGCGGAGCTTGATGATGTTGCTGCCGCCCTG
>JABUUA010000212.1 GCA_021443405.1 Bacteroidaceae bacterium | reverse complement strand
CCTACACTGTGAACACCGCCGCCACAACCAGCGGCATCACCGCCGTGAGTGACAAACTCTGCTGGGGCACCGGCGAGCACACCTTCTTCGCTACTTACGGCGACGGACTGACCATGAAGGACGCTGCTAACGGCATTATCAAATGCCCCTACGACGAGACAACATCTCTCAAAGAACTGAAGAGCGGTACATATACCAACGAAAACATGAAACAAGCTTACATGGTTTCCACGTTGACGACCCGTCCCACCAACAGCGTGACACTGCACTTCAAGCCCATCAAGACCACACTGAAACTGACCGTAAAGGGAATGGCGGACGAGACCCACGGCACGAACCTCTATCTGCATGCCGTCTGGGTAACCCTAAAGAATAAAGGAAAGCTCTACAAAGAGAACGGCCAACTCTACTACGACTACGACATCGCAAACGAGACGGCGCTGGACGCAACCACCCCTGTCACCGATGACATCACGTTCAAATACACGTTTACCAAACCACAAGCCATCGCCAAGTACGGAACCATCACGCTGGAGCTCCTCCTGCCGCCCGTGGACATTGCCGCAGGCGACCTGACCATCAGCGTGAAGTCGGCTGGCTGGGGTGAGAATGTTGCTAAAAACGCAAAAGCATTCAAGGCTGGCAAAAAAATAACCATGACGCTGCCCAACTTCGAGTTTCGCGACCGTGTGGACCTTGGCTTGGCGTCTGGCCTCAAATGGGCTACGTTTAATGTGGGTGCAGGCGAAAAGCCCACCGAATACGGTAGTTACTTCTTGTGGGGAAAGACGGATGCAAAAACTGGTTCATATAGTACTGGTGCGAGCCAGGGTTACGACTATTATGGAGTTGATCTTGCAACATTGCGCAGCCAAGGAATAATAAATCAGAACGACGACAACCTCATCTTAAATTACGATGCGGCCTATAAGAACATGGTTTCGGCCAAGACTAATAAAGGAGACTGGCGCATGCCGACCTACGCAGAATCACAAGAACTTCAGGGTACGCACAGTGAGCAAACATTCAATGGTACCAAGGGGCTGTTGTTTATCAGCAGCAACGACAATTGTCTCTTCTTGCCCTTCTCTGGATACCATCAAAAAACTTGGGCCTCGTCTTATGTTAGCACTGCGTACTTTCATCACACCACCACAGCAACGGATGTCCGAGCACAGGGGGGAGACGTAGATGGTACGCATACTTTTGGAATGGCATACGACAAAGACAATAAAAAAATGGGAGGTGCCTACAACAGCCGCGTGTTCGCCCATCCCATCCGTGCCGTGTACAATAAGTAAATAGTTAGACATTACCACTAAGACAGCATAGCTGACAAACCTGTTAGGTTCGCCCAATGTCGTGAGACAGAGGGCAACCGTGTCA
>JABUUA010000211.1 GCA_021443405.1 Bacteroidaceae bacterium | reverse complement strand
TTTGCCGAGCGTGAGCAGACTCGCCGAAGGCAAGGCGCGACGAAGAAGCACCGCAGCAGCTGACGCTAAGCACAAAGGAGGGCAGTCGGGGTGGGGTCTTCATCTTCCATCTCGTGTTTCATGTTTCATTGAAACAAATAGTGAGTCGTTCGCTTCAGTTGGTTGTTCCCGAACAAAATTCAATTTATCTTTCGACGCGAAACTTCCCTGAGAATATTTGGAAGCATGAGAAAAAAATAGTAACTTTGTCACGGTGAATAACCCGAATCTGAAACCTAATAAACACTGATTATGCCTAATAAAAGAACTTGTCTCTACGACAAGCACGTTTCTTTGGGCGCTTTGATTTCGCCCTTCGGCGGATTCGACATGCCCATCCAGTATGCTGACATCGTGACCGAACACAACGCCGTGCGCCGCAACGTGGGCGTTTTCGACGTCTCGCACATGGGCGAAGTGACCGTGACGGGCCCCGACGCCGAAGCCTTCGTCAACTACATCTTCACGAACGACATCACCGACGCGCCCCTGGGAAAGATATATTACGGCATGATGCTCTACGAAACGGGCGGCGTGGTGGACGACCTGTTGGTGTATAAGCGCGGGGCGAACGACTTTTTCCTCGTCATCAACGCGGGCAACATCGACAAGGACGTGGCCTGGATAGAGGAGCAAGCCCGGCAGTTCCAAGTCACCATCGACCACCAGTCGGACTACTACGGCCAGTTGGCGGTGCAGGGACCACGGTCGGAGGAAATCGTGGAGAAGGTGCTGCAGATTCCGTGCAGCGAATTGGCCTTCTACACGTTCAAGACCCTCCGCCTGCACGACGAGGACGTCATCGTCTCGCGCACCGGCTACACGGGCGAGGACGGTTTCGAGATTTACGCCTCTCACACCCTGACCCGTCGCTACTGGGACCAGCTCATCGACGCCGGTGTGCAGCCCTGCGGACTCGGTTGCCGCGACACGCTCCGCTTCGAGGTGGGTCTGCCGCTCTACGGCGACGAACTGTCGGAGGACATCAGCCCCATCATGGCCGGGCTGGGTCTCTTCGTGAAGCCGGACAAGGGAGCGTTCATCGGTCGCGACGCCATCGTGGCGCAGAAGGCCAACGGCGTGACCCGCAAACTGGTGGGCATCGAACTCCACGACAAGGCGATTCCCCGCCACGGCTACAAGGGGGTGTTCGACGGACAGGAAATCGGCGAGGTGACCACCGGCTACCACACCATCTCCACCGACAAGAGCGTGTGCATGGCCCTCATCGACACCGCCCACGCTGCCTTGGGCACAGCGGTGGAAATACAGATACGCAAAAAGACATTCCCCGGCACCGTGGTGAAGAAACGCTTCTACGAGAAGAACTATCACAAGTAAACGGCCGCCCCGCATCCCTAAGAAAAAGAATCATCAACCATAAAA
>JABUUA010000210.1 GCA_021443405.1 Bacteroidaceae bacterium | reverse complement strand
TTCGGCGGCAAGAAGATTCAGGCCATCCGCCACGTGTTCACGCCCACGGCCAGCTTCAGCTATGCCCCCGACTTCGGTCAGTCGCGCTTCGGCTTCTGGGACAGCTACGTTCGCACCGACCGCGACGGCAACGTCTCCACCGTGATGTATTCGCCCTACGCCGGTTCGCTCTACGGAACGGTGAGCCAGGGCAAGACGGGAAGTCTCACGCTCGACGTTTCGAACAACGTGGAGATGAAAGTGCGCGTGGACAACGACTCGGTTCGCAAAATCAGCATCATCGACGAGCTCGGCGCGAGTCTCAGCTACAACATGGCCGCCAAGAGCCGCAACTGGAGCGACCTGGCCATGCGCGTCCGTCTGAAGCTCACCAAGCGCTACACGTTCAGCATGAACGCCGTGTTCGCCACCTACGCCTACGAGAAGGACGACAACGGCCGCGTCTTCCTCTCGGAGCACACCGAGTGGTCGAAGGGCCGCTTCGGCCGCTTCCAGGGCATGTCGCAGAACTTGTCGTACACGCTGAACAACGACACGTTCAAGAAACTCTTTGGCAAGGGGAAGGGCAAGGACACCGGCAAGAAGGACACCGAGGGCGACGACGGCGAGGAGGAGAGCGAGACCGACCCCGAACACCAGAACCTCGACCCCGACCGCGCCAAGGCCCGCGACGGGGCGAAGAAGGGCGACAGCGGGCTCGACGAGGACGGCTATCTGAAATTCCAACTCCCGTGGAGCTTCACCGTGAGCTACGGCGTGTCGATGCGCGAGAACACCGGCGGCAAAATCCGCGAGTCGCGCATGCGCTATCCCTACAAGCTCACCCACAACCTCAATTTCTCGGGCAACATCCGCATCAGCGAGGGCTGGAACATCAACTTCTCCAGCGGCTACGATTTCAACTACAAGAAACTCTCCATGACCACCGCGTCGCTCAGCCGCGACCTCCACTGCTTCTCCATGTCGTGCTCCGTGGTGCTCTCGCCCTACCGCAGCTACAACTTCACCTTCGCCTGCAACGCCGGCACGCTGGCCGACGTGCTCAAGTGGAAGAAGCAGAGCAGCTATTCGAGCAACATCGAGTGGTATTGACCTCCGCTTGTTAGGGACGACCCAAGGAGGGGGTAACATTTTTTTCTGGGAGTTTTGGGAGTTTTGGGAGCAACGGCAGTGAATCTTTTCCGATTTTTTTGTTCAACATTGTTCTTATCTCCCGAAAATTTGATAACTTTGAACTAAAGTTTTCTACATGTAACATGGATGAGCGTAAAAATCGGTTATAGTTGAAAAGAAAAATACAGGTCGTTGATGAAGCAAACAAATTGGCAAATGAACATAAATCAAAAATACACAGACCTTTTGCGGAAGCAGATTGCCGAAGTCAAGAAAGAAAATCATTGGCTCGAGTTCAAGTCCAACTATCAAGAAGCGGACAAACTCGGCC
>JABUUA010000020.1:29360-34390 GCA_021443405.1 Bacteroidaceae bacterium | reverse complement strand
TTCCGATTGCGGGAATGTGGCCGGACGTCGGGACGTTGCGGGGCGAGAAATGCGGATGTTTGTTTGCACACTTGCTGATTTGTGCGTAAATTTGTGCCGACGGTGTGAACGGGGAATCGTCGCAGGCCGACCGACAGCACCGCCGTGACGACTGAGAAAACTATGATAGACAAGACATTGACGGCCTACATCGAGGCCAACATCCTGCCGCTGTACGACACTTTCGACGCGGCGCACCGGCGCGACCATGCGGAGATGGTCATCGAGCAGAGCCGTGAAATCGCCCGGCATTACGCGGTGGACGAGGCGATGGCTTATGCCGTTGCGGCTTATCACGACACGGGAATGAGGGAGGACCGCAAGACGCATCACCTCGTTTCGGGGCGGATAGTGCGGGCCGACGAGCGCTTGCGGCAGTGGTTTTCCGCCGAGCAGATAGAGACGATGGCGCAAGCCGTGGAGGACCATCGGGCGTCGTCGGACCACGAGCCCCGCAGCATCTACGGCCGCATCGTGGCGGAGGCCGACCGCTTCATCGACCCGGAGAAAATCATAGAACGGACGGTGCAGTACGGACTCGACCATTATCCCGAGCTCGACCGCGCCGGGCATTACGAGCGGACCGTGCAGCACATGCACGAGAAATACGCCGATGGCGGTTATCTGAAGCTGTGGTTCCCCGAGTCGCCCAACGTGCAGCGACTCGAGGCGCTGCGGACGATCATCCGCGACGAAGCGCAGTTGCGGGAGCGTTTCGAGCGGTTGTTCGACCGCCTGACTGCCGGTCGATAATCAAGCAACCCTATTTTATCGCGCTAACTTCTCGGTCTGAAAGCGCTTGAAAGCGTCGATGATGGCTTCCTCGCCCGCCACTCGTCCGTGGCGCATGACGAAGCGACCGTCGCAGAGCACCGAGTCGATGCTCCGGCTGTCGGCGGCATACACCCAGTTGGAGAGCAGGTTGTGGCAGGGGAGCAGGCGCTCGTTGTTCAAATCCACTATAATAGCATCGGCCAGTTTGCCGGTTTCCAGTCGGCCAGCCTCCATGCCGAATGCCTCGGCGCCGTTGGCCGTGGCCCACTGCATCACTGTCTCGATGGGCAGGACGGCCGGGCCGTAGCACGACTTGGCGAGTAGCGAGGCCATCTTCATTTCCTCGTGCATCGAGAGATTGTTGTTCGACGAACAGCCGTCGGTGCCCAGTGCCACGCGCACTCCCGCCTCGATCATCGCGTCGGTGCGGAACGTTCCCGAGTGAAGTTTCATGTTGGAACACGGATTGTGAACCACGGTGACGCCGGCGTCGGCCAACATCCGTATCTCCTCGTCGTCCACGTTCACCACATGCGCCGCCACGCAGTTGTCGCTCAGCAAGCCCCACTGGTGGAGCAGTCGCACGGGCGTGGTGCCGTGGGCGGCTATGCAGTCGGTCACCTCCTGCTCGGTCTCGCTCAGATGGAAGTGCAGGCGCAGGCCGTGACAGCGGGCCACGTCGGCACAACGCGTGAGCAGTTCGCGGCTCACGGTGTAGAGCGCGTGGGGAGCCATCACCAGTTGTATGCGTCCGTTCGTCGGGTCGTCCCACTGCTCGATGCTGCGGAAGTTCCGCTCGATGACCTCGCTCGGCAGTCGGTCCATCATCGTGATGCCGATGGCGGCTCGGATGCCCAGTTGGTCGGCGGCGGCGATGGTCTGCTCCACGTCCCAGTACATGTCGTTGAAGAAGACCGTTCCGCTTTTCACCATCTCCAGCATGGCCAGCAGACTTCCCTGGCGGATGTCGGCGGGTGTGAGCGTGGCTTCGTAGGGCCAGATGTGGTCGTTGAGCCACTCGTGGAGCGGCATGTCGTCGGCGTAGCCGCGCAGCAGCGTCATGGCCGCGTGGGTGTGGGCGTTGTAGAAAGCGGGCAGCAGCGCCTTTCCGCGGCAGTCCATCACCTCGGAGGCGGCGGTGTCGGCGGGCGCATCCATCGAGGCAAAGCGGTTGCCGGCGATGAGCACGTTCACCGTCTGCTGGTTGAGCACGATGTTTTTCAGTAATAAAGTTCCTTGGGTCATGTCTATCTATTGTAATACGGTTTCGAGTTCGGTGCCGATGCAGCCTTGGCGGCGCGTGATGTCGAGTAGTCGTTCCTCCAGGTCGGCGGGCGGTTCGATGAGGCCGCGCTCGGCGGGATGGCGGAGCAGATACAGGATTCCCTCGTTGTGCAGGCCGAGCGTGGCGTCGATGTATTTCAGGTGAGTGGGTTCGTCGAGCTGGAAGTTGAGCGTCCGCTTGCCGTTCAGCACGCGGTCGGCGGGCAGTGCTTCGCCGTATTCGTCCTCCACGCCCATGTTGGCCAGCAGCGCGTCGGAGCGAAGGAGTGCGGCGGTGATGAGGGGGTCGGCCAGTGCTCCCGCCACGCCCGTGGCGGTGACCACGGCATAGGCCTCGGCGATGGCGGCGGCCACGGCGGCGGTGTCGGTGCAGTCGATGACTGCGGCGGCCAGTTCTCTGACCTTGTCGGTGACGGTGTTCGGCTGGGTGACCACGACGGGGCGCGCCTGCGCCTGGCGGGCATAGGTGAGCAGACCGAGGCCCACTTTCCCGCTCCCGAAGATGACGAGTGTGCGGTCCTTCCACGCCGAATGGCCCAGCGCCTTCATGGCGCGGAAGTAGCTTTCGCCCGTGCCGAGGCAGGTCTCTATCCGCTTGATGCGGCCGCTGTCGGCCACAAACACCGCCGCGTCGCTGTCGGCGTACTTGGGGACTCCGCTGCGCGTCAGTTCCACCACGCCCACGCGCGGGGTCCAGTGGATGAACGAGGCGGCGCAGTCGAGCACCACGTCCACGGGTTCGGTCGGCTCTTCGGTGGACGCGACCACGGGGATGCCGCTGTCGCGCAGCAGGCGGACAATGCCGTCGTCGCACGGAAATCCCGTTGCCCGGCCCACGATGAGCCGAGCCCCCGCCGCCAACAGCGCTCGGTGCTTCACCAATGTGTTGCGGAAGATGGGCGTGGCGTCCAGCACGGTCAGGTTCTCCAGCGGCCGGAGCGCGCTCCACTCTCTCGCTTGCGCGTGGCAGACGGGGTAGTCCGCCGGGCGGTAGGTGGCCGCAATCAAGGCGTCGATTCTTGTTACATCCATCGTCTTATCTGTTTCTTTCTCGGAATGGGTGGAAAAACGTAGTGAACTCTCTTACAACGACAGTTGCAGGTTGGGCAGAATCTGGTCGATCATCGCCTGCGGGACGTCGCATTCTTTGGCCATCATTGGCCAGTCGGCACAGGCGTGACACACCTCGTCGATGATCTGCGAAGCGTTGCGGATGTTGTTGCGTGTGGCCAGTTCCAGCAGGTCGGCGCGGGTGATGTGGTCAAACTTTCCGTTGATGGACATCTGGTGAGCCGACGTCCATGCGCCGTTGGGGTTATAGGCATAGCCCATGTCGTAGGCCGGCGACAACCGCCATTTCCCTTGGTGGTCCATGAGGAACGAGATGTTTTTTGTGTGGTCGTCCTGGTTCCGCACCACGACGTTGAACACCACGCGGCGGAACATCTCCTGCGCTTCGGAATAGGACAGGCGCAGTCCTCGCATGACGTTGAAGGCCTGCTCATAGGAATAGGCGCGCAGCAGGCGGTAGTCGTAATGGGCAATGCCGCACAACGTCTGCATGTGAAGCTTCTCGCCCGCCACCCGGTCGAACCGCTTGGTGAGGAAGTGGGCTCTGCCGTTCTCCTCGATCAGCGAGCATTCGTTCATGTCGATGCCGCAGGCTCTCACCAACCGGGCGAAGGAATATTCGAGGCGGCCGAAGTTCTCGGTTTCCTTGAAACCTGCCGTTGCCGACACCCCGTCCAGCTTTATCAGGTAAAAGTCAAACCCGGCAGGCGCTTCCACCTGACCCGAGCGAACTTCCCCCGTCTGCTTGTTGTAGGCGATGATGGCCTTGGCCCTCTGACCTCCGGCGGAAGTACCCAGTCGCAGAATCTCCGCGATGGCCGCTTTGCGGTCGTCGGCAAGATTGGCGTGAAAACTGTCCTTCTCCGTCAGCGCCTCGCGGGCCACGGCGACCAGAGCGTCCAGTTCTATGGTTTGTTCCGAATTGAAAATTCCCTCGATGACGGGCTCGTATTCCAGCGCTCCCATGCACCGCCTGCCCATGAAGCAAAGCGACTCGATGGCGTTGCCGCTGGTTCGGCCGGTGAGTGCCAGCCATTTGTCGAACAAAGCTCGTCCGTAGGTGTCGGGCAACGAGTCGGCAAGCAGGCCGGGGAGTCCCTTGAAGGTGTCGCGGTTCAACTCGCCGAAACTATAAACACGCCCCGCCACGGCCGGCATGAGCAGGGGAGACGGCTGCAGACCCGTCTTCACGAAGTCGGGGTCATACTCGAAGCGAGCCCGGTCGTAGCGCGGGTCCCAGCTGACGGCTCCCACGGTCCGTCCGAACATTTTTACTTGTGCTACATCTACCATTCCGGCTCCTCCTGCTGTCGGTTATTGGTGCTGCGGGAAGCGCGCTTCCGTTGTTTGGTCTTTGCCGACTGCACCAGCTTGAAGTATTCGTTGGGACTGATTTCCTCCTCCTCCACCAAGGGCAGCAAGACGTCTATCTTGCCCAAAGTGCGGAGAAGGCGCAGAAACGAGTCGAACGACTTTATCTCGCCGTCCTCCATGCGGGCGAGCGACGACACAGAGACGCCCGAACTGGCGGCGACGTCGCGGCGCGAGATGTTCTGCTTCAGTCGGAGCTCCTTCAGTCGTGCAGCCATCTTCTTGCAGATTTCCACGTCAGAAAGCCTATTTATGTCCTCTATCATGTCAATATTGGCATTTAACACCACAAATTTACGAAATAATTCTCAATCTTGATACATCAAGGGGAGATTTTTTTTGTTGAACCCAAATCGGCCATTGGGCTTCGCTTTGATTTCAGAGCTATGGCAAGCCAGAGGCTGAAAGCATGCGAAGAGTTCGGCCGACGTCCCCGATGACTGATTGGGGCTGAGTCGACCCTGACCTCCGTGTTTCAGTTTCAATGAAAC
>JABUUA010000020.1:10013-27144 GCA_021443405.1 Bacteroidaceae bacterium | reverse complement strand
AAGGAGTTAAGGGAGTTAAAGGAGTTAAAGACAAATGTTTTATCCCCATAAAACCATCTACACACAAACCCATGCGGGTAATGTCTTTAACTCCTTAACTCCTTAACTCCTTTAACTCCCTCAAGTTAAGCAAGTCTGAGACTTGCTTAACTTATATGAATTATCTAATAAACAGCAGTTCGCGATATTTCGGCAGAGTCCAGAGCTCGTCGCTGACTATAAGTTCGAGCTTGTCTATCTGATAGCGTATCTTATCCATCATCGGACATACTGTGTCGTGATATGCTATAGCCTTTTCCCTTTCGTTCTCTATGCGGTTCGCCTTCTTGCGAGCCTCAACAAGTTCAGTTACGCCAAGCTCTATGAGGTGTGTGCGGTCGGCAATCTCCTCGATAATCTTCATCGTTCTGCTGCACAGCACATCCACCTTCTCCTGTGGGAATATCTGCCGCATGGACATCACGTTCTTGGCTATCTGGCTCTGGTAGTGTGTTGCCACAGGGAGGATATGGTTCATCGACAGGTCGCCCAGCACACGCGCCTCTATCTGTATCTTCTTCGTGAAGGTCTCCCACTTCACCTCGTTACGAGCCTCAAGCTCCTTAAGGGAGAACACGTTTGTCTTTTCAAACATCTTTACCGAGTTCATTGCAAGATACTGGTCGAAGATCAGCGGGCATGAGGTCTCGCAGTCGAGTCCACGCTCTGCAGCCTCCTTCTTCCATTCGTCTGAATATCCGTTACCGTCGAAACGAATTGGCTTGCAGGTCTTTATGTCCTGACGCAGCACTTCAATGATTGCGGCGGTCTTGTCCTCACCCTTTTTGATGAGCTCATCCACACGCTGTTTGAAGTTGGTGAGAGCCTCGGCAACGGCAGCGTTCAGGGTAATCATTGCCGATGCGCAGTTTGCCTCTGAACCAACGGCACGGAACTCGAAGCGGTTGCCCGTAAACGCGAATGGCGAGGTGCGGTTGCGGTCGGTGTTGTCAATGAGCAGTTCTGGTATCTCCGGTATGTCGAGCTTCATGCCCTTCTTGCCCTTCACGTCGAAGAGATCCTTCTTGTCAGCCTTCTCGATATGGTCGAGCAGTTCAGAGAGCTGCTTGCCGAGGAAAGAAGAGATGATTGCCGGCGGAGCCTCATTTGCACCAAGGCGGTGTGCATTCGATGCACTCATGATTGAAGCCTTGAGCAGTCCGTTGTGCTTATAAACACCCATGAGCGACTCCACTACGAACACCGCAAACTGGAGGTTGCCCTCAGCTGTCTTTGCCGGTGCATGGAGCAGCACGCCTGTGTCTGTAGAGAGCGACCAGTTGTTGTGCTTTCCCGAACCGTTTATGCCTGCGAACGGCTTCTCATGGAGCAGTACGCGGAAACCGTGCTTGCGTGCCACGCGCTTCATGAGCGACATGAGCAGCATGTTGTGGTCAACGGCGAGGTTTGTCTCTTCGTATATAGGTGCTATCTCAAACTGGTTTGGTGCAACCTCATTGTGGCGTGTCTTGCAGGGAATGGCGAGTTCAAGCGCCTGTATCTCAAGGTCTTTCATGAATGCCTGCACGCGGTCAGGGATGGTTCCGAAATAGTGGTCGTCCATCTGCTGGTTCTTTGCAGAGTCATGTCCCATCAGTGTGCGGCCTGTCAGCACGAGGTCGGGGCGTGCCATATAGAGGTCTTCGTCAACGAGGAAATACTCCTGCTCCCAACCGAGGTTGGAGACAACCTTCTTCACGTCCGGGTCGAAGTATTTGCAGACAGCCGTAGCGGCGACATTCACTGCATGGAGAGCCTTCTTCAGAGGTGCCTTGTAGTCGAGAGCCTCGCCTGTGTAGGAAATGAATACGGTAGGGATGCAGAGTGTGTCATCTATGATAAATACCGGCGATGTCGGGTCCCAGGCTGAATAGCCGCGTGCCTCGAAGGTGTTGCGGATACCACCGTTGGGGAAACTGCTGGCGTCGGGCTCCTGTTGTACGAGCACCTTGCCCGAGAACTCCTCCAGCACGCCGCCTTTTCCGTTGTACTCGATAAACGATTCGTGCTTCTCGGCAGTGCCGCCAGTCAGCGGCTGGAACCAGTGCGTATAGTGCGTCACGCCCAATTCCTTGGCCCATGCCTTCATGCCGGCTGCCACTTGGTTGGCAATGCTGCGGTCAAGCGGGGCGTCGTTATCAATAACATCCACCAGCGCATCGTAGATTTCCTTCGGAAGATAACGGAACATCTTCTCTCGGTCAAAGACGTGTTTGGCAAAAATCTTGTCCAAACGGTCGGCATTGCTCTTGACTGTAGCGGGCTTTTTGCTGAGAGCCTTCTCCACTACCATAGATCGAACGTCTAACATAATAGTAAGTTTCGTAGTTAATAGTTAAGCTTTACGTTGTGTGTGTCTTTATGATGAGTTCGTGACACTTTGTCAATCTTTCATCGTTTTCGGTAGCAAAGTTACAAATTTATTTTGAAACTGCAAACATTTTGTTATATAAAATTGCGTTTACACAACTATTTTCTTTGTTTTCCCCCTAAAAGATTGCAAAATGATACCGTGGCGCGACGAAATAGGCACACCGTCGTCTCATCGCGCGCTACGCGCACGCGCATTATTTATATAGGATACGTGTACCTTGCGCGCGCGAGCAGAAAACTCACGGCCACTGGGTGTTGAAACGCCCATGTCACGATAGCCAATTTGAGGTACGCAGAAGGGGACATTCGTTTTCTTAGAAAAAGTATCGCGTCACGCGCGTGACTGAGCATTTTTTTCTAAGAAAAAATAGTTTTTTCCTTAGGGAACGATATGCGGACTCCCAGACGATGGAATCCCTTTGGACGCGTGCCCCATGCCATGAACCCAAATACCGAGTTCTATAGAGCCAAGCAAAAAAGAAACAACAACGAAACGGTATCGGAAAAAGACCGAGCAAGGCATCAATCCTCGCTGCGCGTCAGAACGGCACGAACCTGCATCTCATCACTGCGGAGCTGTGCCATCAGGGCTTCACGACTGGCAAAACGCTGCTCGGCACGCAGGTGTTCCACAAACTCCAAAGTGATGGTGCGGTCGTACAAATCCCCGGTGAACCCAAGCAAATTTACTTCAATGGTCAGCGCTTTCCCATTGTCGAAGGTCGGTCGGTGCCCGATGTTCAGCATGCCAGGCCAGCGACTCTCGTCGTCCAGCGTCACCCACACTGCATACACCCCAGAAAGAGGCAACAACTTACCAAACTCCGTCACCACATTGGCCGTGGGGAAGCCCATCTCGCGCCCAATCTGGTGACCGCCTTCCACCTTTCCCTGCAACAAATACGGATGGCCGAGCAGTCGAGCCGCCTCACTTACCTGTCCTGCGTCGAGCAGACGTCGGCAGACACTACTGCTCACGTGTTCTTCCGGCAACTCGGTAGCCATGAGCACTTCCACGCCCACCTCACGCCCCCACTCGCCATACTGCGCCGGCGTGCCACCGTCGTGTCCGAAGCGGTGGTCGTAGCCCATCAGCAGTGCCCGCACTCCCAACGCATCATGAAGCCACAACATAAATTCGCGTGCTGTAAGCGTTCGCAACTCCTCGGTGAACGCCAGCATCTCCACCTCCACGCCCGCTTGCTCCAGCAACCGACGTTTCTCCTGTGGTGTGGTCAGCAGCGAAGGAACAAAGTCAGGGCTTACAATCTGTCGCGGATGATTACGGAACGTCACCACCATAGGCTGGAGTCCAAGCCGCTCCGCCTGCTCCCGCAACTGCCGAATCAAGCACAAATGCCCGCGGTGCACTCCGTCAAAAAAACCTATCGTGGCTATTCTCATCATCACTGCCGCAAAGGTACAAAAAACCACTCGTTCAACAAAACAACCAACCAAACTTTTGCTCTCATCCCCCATTTTCCAGCCACCGCACCCACGCCACCCGCCCACTCGTGAGGGTTCACCCAAATTGTTCAATAGCAAAGATGGCTGTCCAGAGAAACTTTTGGTTGGTCACAAAAGTAAGAGGGCGTGTCAAATGAAACTTGACACGCCCTCCTGTTGTTTTACTACTAACTACTGTGCTTAAGCCGTGGGCAGTGAGCTGGCAGTGAGGATGAGCACGAGCAGACCGAGGATGGCGTAGAGCTCGGGGAACACGGCCAGCACCATGGTGGTACCGAAAGCACTGTGACCGGCACCGATGGCGCCGATACCGTTGGCACAAACCTTAGCCTGACGAATGGCAGAGAACAGGGCCACCAGACCGAGAGCCAAGCCAACACCGAAGATGGCGCAAGCGGCCGACATGGTCATGCCTGAGAAAATGTGGCTGTTGAGCATGAAGAAACCAACGAAGCCATACAGACCCTGTGACGAGGGAAGAGCCGAAAGACCCATGTACGAACCGCTGGCGCTGGGATTTTTCTTGAATGCGCCGATAGCGGCGTTACCGCAAATGGTCACGCCGTACGCGCTACCTACGCCCGAGAGGGCCACACAAAGGGCTACGCCCAAATAAGCCAAAAAAATTTCCATAATGTTTTGTTTGTTGTTGTTTTTAGTTGTTTTATAATATTTTTCTTTTTATTCCGCAGTGACCACCTCCTTGTGGAAGGGCTCGTAGGCCTTGCCACCGCCCGAGAAGTCGGAGTTCTTGAAGAATTCCACGAAGGTGAGTCGCATGGGGTGCACAAAGGCGCTAATCATACTCAGGGCGAAGGTGATGCCGTGGCCCAAGAGCAGAATGACGGCCATGGCCAGCCAGTTGGCCGGAGCCGGAAGGTCGCCGCAGAGGTCATAGGCCAGTGAGTTGAACACGCCGCCCAGCACACCGCCGGTGAGACCGAGGGCAAACAGACGGATGTAACTCAGCAAGTCACCCAGAAGACCCGTGGACATGCCATAGGTTTCCCACATGCCGCCACCGATGTTGAGCAGCGGACCGAGGATGGGATGCTTATACGCCGCGGGGTTGTTGTAGAGGAAAATACCCACTACCGACACGCCAATCAGCGTATAGAGCACATAGGTGACAGCCACGGGAAGCGCAAAACCGCAGGCAGGCAACCCGAAGACAAGGATGGCAGCGAGCAGTGCCACGAACCACGAGTACGTGCCGATGGCATAGCCGAAGCCATAGTTGTTCCACAATTTACGAGCCTTGAGCAGCATACCCAGCAGCACCTGGACCAGACCGATAAAGACGGATAACACCATCATGGGCGTGTAGCCGAAGATTTTTCCCACGCCGGCATCGGTGAGGAAATAGGGTTTCAAGGGCTCTACCCAAGCCCAACCCTGCTCGGCGATGTTGATGCCGAAGAAGGTGGACGTGGCAAAACCGCACAGCACCGTCATTCCGCCCAGCCAGCACGCCAGGCGTCCGTAGCCACGCATATCGCCCTGTCCCTTGAGACCCAGCACGATGCCAGCTAAGAGAATGAGCAGTCCGTAGCCAGCATCGCCCATGCAGAGGCCGAAGAACAGCATGAAGAAGGGGGCGAAATAGACCGTGGGGTCGAGGTCGTTGTAGTTGGGGAGCGAATACATATTTAATATAGGCTCGAACAAACGGCTGAAGCTGTTGTTGGTGAGACTCACGGGCACATCGTCGGTGAAGGCGGGGTCTGCCAGCTCATAATAGATGTGGTTCGTGTTGAGGTACTGGAGTAAGGGCTCGGTGGTGTCGGCCTTGGTCCAGCCCACAAGCAGGCGTACCGAGTCTTCGGCTAGCGACTGGTCGCTCAGTTTCACCTTTTCGAGCGAGATGTCGTCCTTAGCCTGCAAGGCGCCCATCTGCAACAGCGGCAGCAGCTCGGCGTGGATGGCGAGATACTCGGCCTGCAGTGTCAGCAGATTCTTCTCTTCTTCCTCGGTGCGAGTCACCCAGTTGGTGTAGGTGCCAATGGGGAGTTCGAGACGCTCGGCAGTCACCTGAGGCTGCTCTTCTGAGAAGGTGAGGAAGTAGGTGCGCTTCTGCACGTCGCTGATGGGCGTGGCGAAGCACTCGTCCTTCCACTTGGCGTTGAAGGCCTTGGCGCTGCATGAGTAGAAGCCGACCTGCAGTCCCGTCTCCTCAGCCAACTGGGCGAGCGCCTCTTGGTCGAAGTCGCCCCAAGGCTCCAGAGCCGCGGCGTTGGCGCGGGCTGCGTCGATGGCGTGCAGCGTAGCATTCTCTCGCTTCTGCATATCCTCCACATAACTCAGCAGCTCCACCGGGTCGGTGGGCAGACCTTCCACAGAAGGAAGTTCTGCGACAGCCGTCTCGCTCAGCGATTTTTTCTCGAGATAAGCGATGGTCGTCTGGAAACGCTGCTCCAACGACAAGGCCGCGCTGAGTTGGGGACTGGTAGCACCCTGTTGCAACTGCTGGACGTGAACGACGCCCAGCTGGCGTATCTGCTCGATGAAGTCGTTGTATTCGGAGTTCGTCACCAAGAAGGTGAGTTTCTTCATTCTGTCAATCATGCCTCAGCCTCCTTTCTCTTTTCCTGTAATGACTTCAAGATCTTCTGGCTCGACTTAGAGAGATTCTCCTCGTCTTCCATGAAGCGCTTGATCTTTCGCACCGCTTCCTGATAGCCCGGAATCTGCACCTTCTCGAAGAGGTTCACCTTCTGCGTGGTCTTCTTACGGGCGTGTTCGAGCAAGTGCAGCTTGGCGTGCACAAACTCGCGTTCCACTGCCGTCTTGGCAAGACCCTGCAAAAGATTGATGCCGTCGAAGTACCATTTGGGGGCGCTGAAGAGTCCGAAGGGGCGCACAGCCAGCTCAATGTTGGCGAGGATGGGCACGCGCACACCTGCAATCTTCTTGGTGTCGAGCTGCACATCCTTGAGACTCACCAGTGACGTATCGAATTCCCCCCATAAGGCATACATCTGTTCGTATCCGCTTATCTGGGCTTCGAGCTTTCGCTGCAGTGCGTCGGCCTCCTCCTTGCACTTCTTCACCTCGAGACGCAGCGCGGTCTCCTTGCTCTTGATGATGGGCAAGGTGCGCTGTCGCATCTTCAGGTTCTTCTCGATTTGCTGGAGCGATGTCTTATTATATTGAAACTTAATTGCCATGGATTCTTGTTTCGTATAATCGAACGTCCGCGTGTTCGGATTATGCTGTCCAATAAATGTCGGTGAATTCCTTCTTGATGTTCACTTCCTCCAGCTTGAAGTACTTGCGGAAGAGCGACCAAGTGACGTCGAGCATCTCCTCTGTGTTGAGGTTGACGTCTATGGCCAGCAGCTTCGACGCGTAGTCCTTTGCGAAGTCGAGGCAGCGATTGTCGTAGTCGGTGAGGTCGAAACCATTCTCCAACTTCGTCTTGGCGTTGGCAGCGTCGGCGTACAAGCGGATGGCGGCGTTCATGACTTGCGAGTGGTCCTTGCGGGTCTTCTTACCAGCGACAAGCTGCTTCAGACGCGACAGCGAGCGGAAGGGATCGACAATGACCTTGCCCACGTCGGAGTCGCGACGCAGGTAGAGCTGACCCTCCGTGATGTAACCCGTGTTATCGGGCACGGCATGTGTGATGTCGCCACCCGACAAAGTGGTCACGGCGATGATGGTGATGGAACCACCGCCCACGCTCTCGGGGAACTGGACAGCCTTCTCGTAAATCTTCGCCAGATCGGAATAGAGGGAGCCGGGCATAGAGTCCTTGGAAGGAATCTGGTCCATACGGTTCGACACGATAGAGAGTGAGTCGGCGTACGAAGTCATGTCCGTGAGCAGCACCAGCACGGTCTCGTTCTTCTCTACGGCAAAATATTCAGCGGCGGCAAGGGCCATATCGGGAATCAACAGGCGCTCGACGGCGGGGTCCTCTGTGGTATTGATGAACGAGATGATGCGGTCGAGTGCACCGGCGTTCGAGAATGTGTTGCGGAAGAAATAGTAGTCATCGTTGGTCATTCCCATGCCGCCGAGGATGATTTTATCGCACTTGGCACGCATGGCCACCATGGCCATCACCTCGTTGAAGGGCTGGTCGGGGTCGGCGAAGAAAGGAATCTTCTGGCCTGACACGAGGGTGTTGTTCAGGTCGATACCTGCGATACCCGTTGCAATCAACTCGCTGGGTTGCTTACGACGCACGGGATTCACCGAAGGACCACCTATCTCCACCTCACGGCCTTCCACCTCCGGACCACCGTCGATGGGCTGGCCATAGGCATTGAAGAAGCGGCCGGCCAACTGGTCGCTCACTTTGAGCGAGGGCGACTTGCCTAAGAAAACTACTTCGGCGTTGGTGGGAATACCGCTGGTTCCCTCAAACACCTGCAGGGTGACATCGTCGCCTGCAATCTTCACCACCTGGGCGAGCTTGCCGTTGATGGTGGCCAGTTCATCGTAACCCACGCCCTTGGCCTTCAGCGAACAAGTGGCTTTGGTAATCTGGCTTATCTGTGTATATACTTTCTGAAAAGCTGTACTCATGTTCTTTTTCTTTAAAAGTGTGAAAGTTCTTTTCCGTTTGTCAGGGTGGGCGAGACTGCGTGTCGCTCGACCGCCGGCCCGGTGTCCACCTTGTGAACTTTGCGAACTTAACCCATCATTTCCTCAATCTGCTTCTTAAAGTCGTAGTACTGCTCGCTCTTGTAGGCCGAGTAGTTCATCTGCTTGCACAGGTTAATCATCTTCTTGAAGTAGTCGACCACCTGGAGGAAGTCGGTGAACTCATAGTCCTTCTCGCAGATGGCGGTCACCAGATTCAGTATCTCCTCCTGACGTTCAAGCGGCGTCACGGCGTCGATTTCGTCGAAGGCGTCCTGCTGGAGTATAACATAATCGATGATTTCAGACTTCCAGAAGGTCACATGGTACTCCACGGGCACACCGTCGTCACCAAGGATGTTAATCTGCTCGGCTATCTCCTTACCACGCTGCATGCGGGTCTTGAGGTCGAGAACCTTGGGAATCCACTCCTCGTTGATATGGTTCTTGATGTACGCCGCGAACTCAGGATACTCAAGATACTTAGAGTAAGAGTCGATGGGATTCACGGCAGGATAGCGCTTTTTATCGGCGCGGTCTTGCTCGAGAGCGTAGAAGCAGCGAGCCACCTTCTTGGTGTTCTCGGTCACGGGCTCTTTCAGGTTACCACCGGCAGGCGATACCGTGCCGAGGAATGTCACGGAACCCACCTCGCCGTTGTGCAGATAAACGTAACCGGCACGGCCGTAGAAGTTTGAAATCAGGGCGCCGAGGTCCATGGGGAAGGCGTCGGGGCCAGGCAGTTCCTCCATACGGTTCGACATCTCGCGCAGGGCCTGTGCCCAACGTGACGTAGAGTCGGCCATCAAAAGCACGCGCAGACCCATCGAGCGGTAGTACTCGGCCATGGTCATGGCCGTATATACCGAAGCCTCACGAGCCGCAACAGGCATGTTCGACGTATTGGCGATGATGATGGTACGCTCCATCAACTTGCGGCCGGTGTGCGGGTCCACGAGCTCAGGGAACTCGGAGAAAATCTCCACCACCTCGTTGGCACGCTCACCGCAGGCAGCGATGATGACGATGTCGGCCTCGGCCTGCTTCGAAATCGCGTGCTGAAGCACGGTCTTACCCGTACCGAAGGGACCGGGGATGAAGCCGGTGCCGCCCTCCACGATGGGGTTGAACGTGTCGATGGTACGCACGCCCGTCTCCAGCAGCTTAAAGGGACGCGGCTTCTCTTTATAGTTATTCATAGCGAACTTCACGGGCCAGTGCTGCACCATGTCCACCTTCACCTCGTTGCCTTGCTCGTCCACGAGCACGGCGATGACGTCGTGAATCTTGTATTGTCCGGCGGGAACGATGCTCTTGACCGTGGCCGTGCCCTTCATCTGGAAGGGAACCATAATCTTCAGCGGCTGGTGGTTTTCCTCCACTTTACCGAGCCAGTCGCTCTCCTGCACCTTGTCGCCTTCCTTGGCGATGGGCTCGAAGTCCCACAGGCGGTCGGCATCCAGAGGCTCGGTGTACTGCCCGCGCTTGAGGAACACGCCCTCCATCTTGTCGAGGTCGTTCTGCAGACCGTCGTAGTTCTTACTCAACATGCCGGGACCCAACTGGATTTCGAGCATGTGTCCGGTAAATTCGGCTTCGGCGCCCACCTTGAGTCCGCGGGTGCTTTCGAAGACCTGCACATAAACATCCTGGCCCACCACCTTGATGACTTCTGCCATCAGACGGTCGCCGCCAGTGGTGATGTAGCATATTTCGCCTTGGAGCACGGGTCCGTCTACACGGAGGGTGACCATGTTGGCAACTACACCTCTAACAGTTCCTTTAGTCATATTATTAGTTTGTTTTTGCTTCTTGTTGTTGATTGCGCAGCGGCGGCCTTCGGCTCATCGGCCTGTTGGGATGCGGGCGGGCGAGTGATTCTGGCGCGCTGCAATGCTTCGTGCGGGCTTATCGCTCCGACTTGTTGTAACCTCCTGCGGGCGTGGGCGCCTTGAATTCATCGGGAACACGCGCTTCTCCGCGGAGGTCGTCGATGATTTGGCGGAACGTCTCCTTGCCGGTCTCCACGTCGAGTTTGGCCCATCGGTTCTGAATCTCGAGCTTGGCAAAGTATGCGAAGACGGCGTCGAAGCAGAACGGGTCGAGGAACACCTGCTCGTCGAGCCACAGCCACTTCAGTGCGTCGATCATCCGCTCCTTTTTCACGGGGTCCGACTCGTCCACGATTTTCACCACTTCCTTGGCGAAATCATACACCAGACCGAGGTCGAAGTCCTTCGACTTGTTCTCGCGTATCATGGTTTGCAACTCTCCCTCGCCCTTGACATACTGGCCAAGTGCCCATCCTTGCTTGCGTGCGAGCATGGCGGTGAGCATGTTCGTGATGTCGAGCTCCAGCTGGAACCATTCGCGCATCACCTTCGACTTGCAGTTCGCGATGCAGTACTCGATGTATTGCAACAGCATCTCGTCCTCGGGGAAATAGCCCTCGGTGTCCTTGTTGTAAGGGAATTCACGGGCGAAGATGCTCATGAAAGCGGGATAGCGATGCACGTTGAAGGTCAGTTCACGGGCGCTCGTGAGCAAGTCTTCGTACTGCTCGCGGCTGAGATTGCCAAAGGGCTCGGTTTCTGCGGCGGGATTCTTGAGCAGGCGAACGATGTTGCGGCAGTCGTAGCGCAGGAAGAAGTAGAAGAGTTCCTTCTTGTCTGCGTCGGTCAGCGTCTCGCTGCACTCCTCCTGGAGGTCGGCAAACGAGTAACCAGGCTGCTGTTCGTCTGGATTGAGGTCGGGCAAGCCGGCCATCAAACAATAGTAATTTCCCATTGCGTCGTGCGATTAGAAAAGCATTTCCACGAGCTGGGGGCGCAGGAAAGCCTTGAAATATCCTTCAAACTCTTCCTTGCCGAAGTCCACACGGTACGAGCCGTCGGCAGGTGCGATCGTGAAGAGAGCCGAGGTGCCGTTTACTTGTTCAATCTTCACTCCCTTGTCGAGCAGCTGCTTGGCATTGGCTGTGAAGTACTTCAGCAGGCTGTCAGCCTCGGCACTTTCTATAACCACGGGTTCGTTCTCCACCCATTTGCTGGCCAGTGCCACGGTGAACTTGCCCAGGAAATCCTTGTCTGCCACCATGTCGGCGACCGATTGGCTCACGATTTTTCCGCAGAGCATGTTGGCGACTTCCCCTTTCAGGGCGTTCAGGGCCTGGTTGGTGTAGAGCTTCAGTTCGTTCTTGGTGTTCTGGTCGAGCTCGCCTGCCTGCTTGCGGGCATTAGCGGCGATGGCCTCGGCCTGCTCCTTGGCGGCGGCTACAATCTTGGCTGCCTCGGCATTGGCCTCCTCGACGATGCGAGCGGCTTCTGCCTTTCCCTTCTCCACACCCTCACGGTAGATTTTCTCTGTGAGTTCTTGAATCTTTTCCATTCTGTTAGATGTATTTTTGTATTTTCTTATATTTATTTACGCGCAAAGATACGGAAATTTTATGGGATGACCAATTAAAACAGGTCACTATCGCGCGCAATACGTGATATTTTTTGTATTTTTGCCGAGGATTATGAGCGAATCGAGCTTGAAAGACCGCACGGCGAGCGGATTGATGTGGGGATTTCTCAACAACGGCACCATGCAGTTGCTGGGCGCGCTCTTCGGTATTCTGCTGCTCCGACTGCTTTCTCCCTCCGACTACGGCAAGATAGCCATGCTCACGGTGTTCGCCACTGTTGCCAGCGCCATCCAGGAAAGTGGCTTCACCGCCGCGCTGTGCAACCTGAAGGAGCGCACCGACCGCGACTACAACGCCGTGTTCTGGTTCAACGTTCTCATGGGAGCGTTCCTCTATCTCCTGCTTTTCTGTGGCGCGCCGCTCATATCCCGCTTCTACGGCGACCCCGAGCTCACGTGGTTGGCTCGTTACATGTTCCTCGGTTTTCTTATTACCAGTTGGGGCGCCACCCAGCGGGCGTGGATGTTCATCCACCTTCGCACCCGCGAGACATGCTTCATCTCGCTGTGGGCCATGCTGGTGTCGGGCACGGTGAGTGTGGTCATGGCCTACGCCGGAATGGCTTATTGGGGCTTGGCCACGCAGAACATTCTGTACGTGGCCGTGAACGTGCTCCTCAACTGGTACTATTCTCCGTGGCGACCCACCTTGCACATCGACCTCCGTCCGGCTTGGCACATGTTCAGTTTCAGCAGCAAACTGTTGCTGACCACCCTGTTCGAAATCCTCAACGCCCATGCCTTCGGCGTTCTTCTCGGGCGATTCTTCGGCGATTATCAAGCGGGACTCTACAGCAACGCCCGCAAGTGGGACGACATGTGCATGAACACCATCAACGGCATGGTCACGGGCGTGGCACAACCCGTGCTGACGCAAGTGCGCGACGAGCACGACCGCTACCGCCAGGTGTTCCGCAAAATGCTTCGTTTTGTGTGCTTCATCTCGTTTCCGTGTCTGCTCGGCATGGGTCTCATCGCTCGTGAATTTCTGCTCATCGTGGGCGGCACCAAGTGGTTGGAAAGTGCCGAGTTGCTTTCCATGCTCTCGGTGTTCGGCGCCTTCTGGCCGGTGGCCACGCTCTACAACCGTATGGTGGTGAGCCGCGGCCGCTCGGGCATCAATCTGGTCAACACCGTGGCGCTGTGCGTGGTAGTGTGGATAGGGCTCGTGGTGCTCCATCCTTGGGGCCTGCGCACCATGGTGGTCTTCTTTGTGTGCGTGAACGTCCTGTGGCTGGTGGTGTGGCAGACCATCGCCCGCCGCCTTATAGGACTGCGCTTTCGCCACGCCGTGCAGGACGTGCTGCCCTTTTTCGTGTTCTCCGTCGCCGTAATGACCGTGGCCTGGTTGGCGGCGCGTCCCATCAGCAACCTGTGGTTGTCGATGCTGGTGAAAGTGGTGGTGGCCGTCACGCTCTACGCCGGCATCCTGTGGGTGAGCGGGGCGAAAATCATGCGCGAGGCCGTCAGCTACTTCCTGCAGAAAGGGCAATGAGCCTCCGACAACCGCAACTTCTTCCACACCCACCGAATTTTTTAGCCTGCATTTCCTCTGAAAATCAACTAAAGCATCTGCATGATTCCGCCCTATTTCAACCCCAGCAACGACATGGCACTGGCGGCCAACGTGAGCCAGTACCTGCCGCCGCGCCGCATCCAGCAGATGGAACGCGACTTGGCGTCGCTGGCCCGCTTCTGGGACGAAGGGCCGTGGGGATGGAGTCTGGCCACGCGCCGTCACTACTTGCGCTTGGGAGTGCCGGCCGACGCGCTGCCCACCGACGCCGATTTGGCGCTCATCCGCCGCCTGTCGAGCCGTGAGTTTGCCTGCCACTATCTTTCGGAACTGCTCGCTTCCTTCCCCACCGACCGTCGTTTGGCGGGGCACGAAATGCGCTTCGCCACCTCGTTGGAGGATGTTGAACTCGACGCCGCGGACGACTGCACGGCATCACCCGCGCCTGCCCCCTGCGCTCTCATCATCAAGTCGCCTTGGAGCAGTAGCGGGCGCGGCCTTGCGGTGAGCCACCACGGCTGGACGCCCGAACTGCGCCGTCGGGCCGCCGGCATGCTGCGCACGCAAGGAGGCTTCGCCATCGACCGCTTCCATACGGACAAAGAACTGGACTTCGCCATGGAGTTCTGGGTACACGGTGCCGACAACGTAGCGTTCTTGGGCTACAGTGTGTTCCGCACGGGCGACCACGGAGCCTACGGCGGCAATGTTGTCGCCTCGCAAGACGAGATCCTTCGCCTCATTGACACCGACGCGACACTCCTGCAGGACCTCGTGGACTACCACGCCCATCACCTCGGTCGAATCGGTTACACCGGGCCCGTCGGTATAGACATGATGCGCCTCGCCGGCGGACGACTGCACCCCGTGGTGGAAATCAATCTGCGCCGCAATATGGGCATCCTCGCCATCGCGCTCCATCAGCAAGGCCTTTGCGCCGACCAGCCGCTCACGCCTCCCCTCGACCACGGGTTCCGGGCGGCCATAGAAGACGGACTGCTCGTCATCCGGTACGCCGACTGACGGCCCGTTGCGCGCCCCTGCGTTCCCTTACGTTTCCGCCTTTTCTTCCTGTCCTCCCAAACCCTTTCTCCCGAAAAGACCGACGGCACAAGGTGGAGTCCATCGGCAGACAAAGCGTTCGCTGTCGCTGTGGACCGCTACGAGTCTTTTTCGGTCACCAAACAGTTACTAAAAGCTTTCTTTTGCTTACACTCTGCACACGATATTGTATTTCTTCTTTCTTTCTGCCGACGCGTTTCTGACGAAATTTCGAGTGAAATAGAGCGAGCAGACGACTGAGCCGCGTCATCAGGACGTCAAAAATCGGTTGCCACGATGACCCCATAGAGGTTGTGCGCACGTCTTTGCCGATTCTTCTAAGAAAAAATGCCGATTCTTCCAGACGAATGAGCTCATTCGACCGCATGTTTCAGCCGATTTTTCGGAACGATTTGATAGATTCTCCCCGACAAGATTTTTCAAGCACCTAATTATCAGCTATCAACATTCCCCACTAAACGTCGCACAGACGCGGGCAACCGCACGGAATTTTATTTTGCGGCCTTCCTGAGCGACCAGCAGTTTGACATTTTGTCACTTTGCGTCCCCGCATCAGCGTAGCGGCGGAAAATATCGAACGCCCGGAATCCCGGCATCCCCAACCCAAAGAAATCCACTCTCTCACGAGCATGTATCTTTTACAATATCTGGGCATTTCCCCGCCGACGTCCAACAAAAATTAACGCGACACCATTTGGAGGAATCACATTTAATTGCTATATTTGCAATATATTTAGCCACTTAAATCTGATAGACATGATTAAACTGACCACATGCGCCACATCGTTTGAGGCACAGCTCATCAAGGGCCAGCTGGAGACAGCGGGCATCCACTGCCACGTCACCAACGAAAACATGAGCACGCTCTACTCCGGCATCACCGCCACCTTCACACAAGTGGACGTGTACGTCAACGAAAACGACATCGAGCAGGCGCAAGCCATCATCGCGCCGGAAGAACAAAACTAAACAGACATGATGAAAAAACAATTCCTTTTGGCGGCACTGCTCTGCCTGAGCACCGCGGCAACCCTGGCGAAACAGCCAAAATATGTGTTCTATTTCATTGGCGACGGCATGGGCCTCAACCAGGTGAATGCCGCCGAGTCGTATTTGGCCGAGGTGCAGGGCCGCATCGGCATTGAGCCGCTTTGCTTCGGCAACTTCCCCTACACGACCTTTGCCACCAGCTACTCCCACACCAACGGTGTGACCGACTCTGCCGCTGGCGGCACCGCGCTGGCCTGCGGAAAGAAGACCTACAACGGCGCGCTGGGCGTCGATCCCGAGAAGAACCCCATCCAAAGCATTGCTTATTGGGCACAACAGAGCGGCAAGCGCATCGGCGTTTGTACCAGCACCAGTTACGACCACGCCACGCCGGCCGCCTTCTACGCCCACGTGCCCGACCGCAACATGTACCATCAAATCGGTCATCAGATGGCGGCGTCGGGCTACGATTTCTTCGGTGGCGCCGACTTCCGTCAGTGTCATCAGAAGCACGACGGCGCCGACGACTGCAACCTGCATCAGGTGGTTCGCGACGCCGGCTACACACTCGCCTACGGCTACGACGAGGCGCGACAAGCACTGCCCACCGCCCAAAAGCTCGTGATGACGCAGACGCGCGAGGGTACACGCCAGCACGGCAACGACCTCGCCTACGCCATCGACCGCCGCGGCAACGACCTCTCGCTCAAACAAATCGTGGAGGTGGGGCTCGATTTCCTTATGAAAGATGCCAAGAAGGGCTTTTTCTTTATGATTGAGGGCGGCAACATCGACCACGCCGGACACGCCGACGACGGGGCCACCAACATACAGGAGACCATCGACCTCGACGAGGCCGTGAAGGTGGCGTACGCTTTCTACAAGCAACACCCCAGCGAAACGCTCATTGTGGTCACCGCCGACCACGAGACGGGAGGCATGGGACTGGGCACGGGCGCCTACTCGCAGAACCTGAAAGCCTTCCAGCACCAGACGGTGAGCGTGTCGGCGTGCAGTCGGAAGTTAGGCGCGCTGCGCCGCCCCGACCACGTTGTCACGTGGGACGAGGCCAAGCAAGTGCTCGACGACTGCTACGGACTCTTCAGCAAACTCAACATCAACGAGCGCGACGCGGCCTATCTGCAGCGCGTGTTCGACGAGAAGTTTAAGAAGGAGGAAAAGCAGACTTCCATGTATCAGAGCGACGACGCCTTGGCCTCGGAAGCGCGCATCATCATGCAACGCATAGCCCAAATGGCATGGAGCAGCTATTCCCACAGCAACGGTTATGTGCCTGTGTTTGCCATCGGCGCCGGGGCAGAACGCTTCCATGGTCGCCTCAACAACATCGACATCCCCTTGCTCATTGCCCAGAGTGCGGGCTACAAAGTGCAGTAACGCGCGCGTATATATAATAAGGTATAGGCACAACGCACCCGCGGCGCCCCGATGTCCCTCGTCGTTCCGCCCCGCATCCCGAATATCGCGACAGATTAACCACCGTGCTTCGTATGAGTAAAGCCCTCTCTTTCCTGCTGGCCGTGCTTTGGGTCGGCCTCACGGCACAGGCCGAACGACTGCCCGTGATTCCCCAGCCGCAACAGTGCGTGATGGGGCGCGGCACGG
>JABUUA010000020.1:7875-9667 GCA_021443405.1 Bacteroidaceae bacterium | reverse complement strand
GCAGGCTGGCGCATGGAAATCAAGAAATATCCGCTGCTCACCTCCGTGGCGGCGTGGCGACCCTTCGCCAGTTGGCAGGCGTGGTGGGACAGCGACCGCCGCTACTGCACCGCCACCGACGCGAACGCCTACGGCGGCTACTATACGCAGGACGAGTGCCGCGAGGTGGTCCGCTACGCGGCAGAGCGCCATATCACCGTAATTCCCGAGATAGAGATGCCCGGCCACAGCGAGGAGGTAATGGCCGTGTACCCCGAATGCTCGTGTAGCGGCGAGGCGTACAAGAACAATGAGTTCTGTCCGGGCAAGGAGACCACCTTTCGTTTCCTCGAGGATGTGCTCACGGAGGTGATGGATGTTTTCCCTTCGCACTACATACATATTGGCGGCGACGAGGCCGAGAAAACGGCGTGGCACACCTGCCCCGCCTGTCAGCGGCGCATGACGACCGAGCACCTGACCGACGTGGACCAACTGCAATCGTACCTCATCCAGCGCATCGAACGCTTCGTCAACAGTCGTGGGCGCAGCATCATCGGGTGGGACGAGATTCTTCAAGGCGGTCTGTCGCCCAACGCCACCGTGATGTCGTGGCGTGGAGAAGAGGGCGGCATCCGCGCGGCACAACTGGGTCACGACGTCATCATGACGCCGGGCAGCCACTGTTACTTCGACAGCTACCAGGATGCTCCGCACACGCAACCCAAGGCGATGGGCGGTTTCCTCACCCTCGAGAAGGTGTATTCCTACAACCCGCTGCCCGCTGCCCTCACTGCCGAGCAAGGGCGTCATGTGCTGGGCGTGCAGGCCAACCTATGGACGGAGCATATTCCCACGCCCGAACATGCCGACTACATGATATGGCCGCGTCTGCTCGCCCTGAGCGAGGTGGCGTGGAGCGCGCCCGAACGAAAGGAGTGGACGCCGTTCCGCCAACTGGCCCTGCGCGAGAGTGCCTGCCTGCGTCAGCTGGGTCATCACCCCTTCGACCTTGCTACCGAAGTAGGCGAGCGCCGGCAGGCGCAGCAGCCCGTCGAGCACCGAGCACGCGGGTGCAACGTGACCTACAATCAAGCGTTCAGTCCCTACTACCCGGCCGGTGGTCCGGCGGCGCTTGTGGACGGACACTGCGGCGGCTGGACCCACACCGACGGCACGTGGCAAGGCTTCGTGGGTCGCGACCTCGACGTGACGCTCGACCTTGGGCGCCGACAGAAGGTCAGCGAGATAGAAATCACATTCATGCAGAACATACAGGCGTGGATTCACTTGCCTGCCGAAGTTTTTGTGGACGTCTCGGCCGACGGACAGCGCTACCGACAGGCGGCCGTCCTGCGACCCGACATCGACGAAGCAGAAAACTACCGTCTCGCCACCTTGCGTGCTCGAATCAACGCCCCGAGGACGCGCTTCATTCGCCTCCGTGCCACCAAGCCCGAGCGCAAGGGCGGTTGGCTCTTCACCGACGAAATCATCCTCCGATAACATTGAAAACTTACGATATGAGAACTTTCCTCTTCCTCCTGTTCGCCGTCATCGGCACCGTCCTGCCCGCCCAAGCCCAGGTGGTGGTGGCGCAATGGGGACTGAACGACCCCGCCGTCACTCCCGTCGCCTCACTGACGGGGAGCGCCGCCACGCTGGTGACCACCGACTATCTCGAGGGCAGCGCCATCGCCCGCAAGGAGGTGATGACGGGCAGTAATGCCGCCGACGGCTACACAGCCACCAGTTACGACCGCCTATCCGACAACCAGAAGGCTTTGTTGGCGAACAGCACGATGCTCAACAA
>JABUUA010000020.1:0-7635 GCA_021443405.1 Bacteroidaceae bacterium | reverse complement strand
AACCATTTTTGCGATATGGACAGATTCATAACAGTGGCTATTCACACTTACGACAAGGCCATCGCTCTGCGCAACGTGACGCTCACAGGCACGGCCGACGAACCGCTCTACACGGCCGACCACTATCTGCAGGCGGCTCAGTTCGTGACGGCGCAGGGCGAACAACTATCGATGCTCGAACTGTTAGGCACGCTTTCCAACGGCGCCACCGCCGACTGGCCCGACAAACTCTACGGCCAGCCCAGCGACTTCCAACTGACGCCCGCCGATGGTTGCACCGCCACGGTGGAGTACAGCAACAACATCGCCACCATCATCATCCAGCAGGAAGGCGCCACGGTGTTCCGCTGCGCCGTGCGCTTCGCCATCTCCAACACGGCGCCCCGCCCAAAGCCCGTGGCGCTGAACCGCGGACTTGTGGCCGTCAACCTGTCGGCAGGCGGTGGGTCGGGCAACCTCATCAGTTGGCGTTACCGCGAGTCCGACGACAACCGCGTGAAGTTCAAACTGTGGCGCGGCACCAAGGCCGATGCGCAGGCGGTGAAACTCAACAGTGGCAACTATATCTATAGCAAGACCAACTTCCGCGACGCCTCGGGAACCAGCGCCCATTACTACCGTCTCGAGGTGTACGACCTTAGCGACAACCTCCTCGAGACCATGGTGTGCCGCGCCTGGGGCAACCAGTCGATGGAGATTCCCACCTCGACGCCCACCGATGAACGCGGGCTGGGCGCCACCTACACACCCAACGACGCAGCCTTCTGCGACATGGACGGCGACGGCGAATACGAGGTCATCCTCAAATGGGAACCCTCGAACGCGAAGGACGCCGCCAGCGACGGAACCACCAGCAGCTACTACATCGACTGCTACAAACTATCGGGAACACAGCTCTGGCGCGTGAACATCGGACCCAACATACGCTCGGGAGCGCACACCAGTCCCTTCCTCTGCTGGGACTTCGACGGCGATGGCTTCGGCGAGATGATTAGCAAAACGGCGCCCGGCACCGTGGACGGCGAGGGCAACTACGTGGTGATGCCGGGCGACGACCCGCTGCAGAACTGCCTCTCGGGCCGCGGTAAACCCGACAAGGGACCTGAGTATGTGACCGTGTTCGACGGCTTTACAGGGGCTGCCCTTGCCACGATGCCCTACCACACAAAGTACGGTGACGTGAGCACAAGTTTCTGGGGCGACGAGAAGCAGAACCGCTCGGAACGCTACTTAGCTTGCGTGGCCTACACCGATGGAACCACGCCGTCGGCCATCCTGTGCCGCGGTTACTACAGCGGCGCCTCGCTGGGAGCCTACGACTGGGACGGCATGAATCTCTCGCTGCGCTGGTTGCACCGCAGCGCCACCAGCGGCAAAGAACTGTGGGGACAGGGCGCTCACTTCGTGGTGACGGCTGACGTGGACGCCGACGGCAAGGACGAAATCGTGTATGGTTCGGCCACGCTCGACCACGACGGCAAGACGACGCTCTACCGCACGGGACTGGGTCACGGCGACGCGCTGCACGTGGGCGACTTTGACTGGGACAACCCGGGACTGGAAGTGTTCATGCCTCACGAGAAGAGTCCGTATGGCTATGACATGCACGACGCCAAGACGGGAACGCTGCTCGTCCACGCCACAGCCAGTGGCGACACGGGGCGCGGACTCGCCGCCAACTTCGACGCCACGCACGACGGCGCAGAAATCATCGCCGCCAACACCGCCGCCATGATGGACTGCAAGGGTGAGGTCATCGCCAACTCCTGGGCGCTGGGCAACAGTGGCGCGGGCATCAACGCCCGCCTCTACTGGGACGGCGACCCCTACGACGAGTTCTTCGACAAGAGTCTTATCGGTCACTGGAACGGCACAGGCTTCGACCGCCTCTACACCAACGGCGGCATGTACTTCCCGGGAACGCTCAACAACGGCACGAAATACAATCCCTGCGTCATCGGCGACCTGTTAGGCGACTGGCGTGAGGAGATGATTACGTGGAACTCGAGCAACAACGCGCTCATCGTCACCACGACAAACATAGAGACGGACTACCGCATCGAGCACCTGATGGACAACCGTCAGTATGCCGAAGCCGTTGCCAACCAGAACTGCGCCTACAATCAACCGCCGCATCTGAGCTACGACCCAGCCCTTCGTTTCAGCATCACTGTGGACATTCCTGCCTCGGGTTGGGCGCCCGTTTACCTGCCGCACGCTATGCAACTGTCGAAGAACGCGCAGGTGTTCTATGGTTCGGGCTTCGATGCTAACGTGGACACGCTGAAGATAAAGGCCGCTCCCAACACCATTCCGGCTGGAACGGGCGTGCTCGTCCACGGCGCACCGGGCACAAAAGTTACGTTCCGCCCCGCCGCGTCAACCGGAAGCTCGCTTTCCGACAGCAAGATTTTGGGCGACGCTTACCTGCCTGTGGAGGTGGAGAGCACCACGTCGGCCACTTATTACGTCTGGGACGAGCGCCCGCAGGGACTGGGCTTCTACCGCGTGGACCGCGCCACCATCCCCGTCGGCACGCTCTACATGAAGGTGACGCTCAGCAGTGCCCGCAACGAGGAGCACTACCTCATCGGCGGCACAGTGGCCACCGGCATAGAGACCCTGAGCAGTGAAACGGCCGACGACACCGCGACTACGCCCCACTACGACCTCGGTGGCCGGCGCGTGTCACCCGCACAACGCGGCATTCACATCGTGGGAACGAAGAAGGTTCTTCACTAAACCTGCAGAAACAACCGTGCCGAGGAAACGCTCCTCGGCACAGCTGTTATCTGACGGACCCTTGTCCTTTCCACTCGTCACGGGCGTGACGCAGCGTTATTCCCGCGGTCGCACGATGAAAAGTTTGTCGTTGTGACGCACCTTTGTGCCCAGCGGGATGCTGATGTGCTGGCCTTTCTTGCCCACTTCGGTCGGTTTCAGGTCGAAGCGCATCTCCTCGACCGTGGCTTGCAGACAGCCCGTGGTGGGCCCGGTGACCATAATCTGGTCGCCCACGTGCAGTTCGCACGCCTCGATTTTGAACTCTGCCACGCCGAGTTTGGTGAAGTAACGCACTGCCTTTCCGCAGTAAACCTTGGTGTCGGTGGCCACTGAACCGGGCTTGTCGGTCCACTCCCCCAAGAACTGTCCCTGGTAATAGCCGTCCCAGAAACCGCGGTTGAACACTTTGCTGAGGCGCTCGTCCCACGCATCTTTCTTTTCCTCGGTGAACGTTCCCTCCAGCACCGACTCGATGGCTTCGCGGTAACAGCGTACCACCGTATCGACGTACTCGGGACCGCGGGCGCGTCCCTCTATCTTGAACACCCGAACGCCGGCCTTCATCATCTGGTCGATGAAGCGCAAGGTCTTCAGGTCCTTGGGGCTCATGATATACTTGTTGTCGATGTCGAGCTCCGTGCCGGTCTCGCGGTCACGCACGGTATAAGACCGGCGGCACAGCTGCATGCACTCGCCACGATTGGCCGAGCGGCCCATGTTCTGCAGCGACAGATAACACTTTCCGCTCACGGCCATGCACAGAGCGCCGTGACAAAACATCTCGATTCGTATTTGCTGACCGCTCGGTCCGCAGATGTTCTCCTCCACGATATGCCGGTAAATCTCCGCCACCTGCTCCATGTTGAGTTCGCGCGCCAGCACCACCACGTCGGCGAACTGGGCGTAGAAGCGCAACGCCTCCACGTTGGAGATGTTGAGCTGCGTGCTCAGGTGCACCTCCTGACCTATCTGACGGCAGTAGGTCATCACCGCCACGTCGCTGGCAATCACCGCAGAAATGCCCGCCTCTCGGGCGGCGTCGAGGATGCGACGCATGAGTGGAAGGTCCTCGCCATATATAATAGTATTGACGGTGAGGTAGCTCTTCACGCCGCATCGCTGGCATTCACGGGCGATGTTGCGCAGGTCGTCGATGGTGAACGCCGACGCCGAATGAGCGCGCATGTTCAGGTTTTCGATGCCGAAATACACGCTGCCGGCGCCCGCTCTCAAGGCGGCGGCCAAGCATTCCGGCGAGCCCACGGGGGCCATTATCTCGTATTGCATGTCTCTTTTGATTCTGAATTAGGTTTGTCTCACTCGCGCACCAGCGAGAAGTCGAGCAACTTCCGCTCGAGGTTGGCGCGTGCCACCTTCACCGTCACCTGGTCGCCCAACGAATAACAGTGGTGACGCCGACGGCCTACAAGCCGATAGTTGCGCTCGTCGAACGTGTAGTAATCGTCGTTGAGGTCGGCCATCGGCACCATGCCCTCGCACTTGTTCTCGTTGATTTCCACATAGATTCCGAACTCCGTCACGCCGCTGATGGTGCCTTGGAACTCTTCTCCCAAGTGGTCTTTCATGAACTCCACCTGCTTATACTTGATGCTGGAACGTTCGGCTTGCGCGGCCAACTGCTCCATCTCGCTTGAGTGTTCGCACATCTCCTCGTATTTGTCGCGCATGACAGAGCGCCCTCCCTCGGCGTAACGCGTGAGGAGACGGTGGACCATCAGGTCGGGGTAGCGACGGATGGGCGAGGTGAAATGCGTGTAGAAGTCGAAGGCCAGACCGTAGTGTCCCACGTTGAAGGTGCTGTATTTCGCCTTCATCATCGAGCGCAGCGTGATGGTCTCCACCACGTTTTGCTCGCGCGCGCCCTTCACGTCGGCCAGCAGTTTGTTGATGTTCCTGCTGATTTCGGCACGGTTTCCCGTGGCCTTGAGCTTGTGGCCGAACTTAAGAACGAAGTCGGCCAAGTGCATGAGTTTGTTGGGGTCAGGCAAGTCGTGGATTCGATAGACGAACGTCTTGGCATTCTTGTTCTTGGGCACATTGCCGATGCTCTCGGCCACCGTGCGGTTGGCCAGCAGCATAAACTCCTCCACCAGTTTGTTGGCGTCCTTCGCCACCTTGAAGTAAACGCTCGTGGGCTTGCCCGTAGCATCGATTTCGAAGCGCGGTTCGCAGCGGTCGAACTCCACAGCACCCTGTTGGAAACGGCGGCGACGCAACTCCTTCGCCATGCGGTTGAGGGTGATGAGCTCCGTTGCGAAGTGCTCGGCAGGCTCGTAATCGGGGTTTTCCGGGTCGCAATGGTCGCCGGGATTCTTAAGGTCTTCGGGGCTGGCCTCGCCGTGCGCCTCCAGCACTTGCTGCACTTCCTCGTAGATGAAGCGGCGATTGCTGCGCGTGACCGTGTGTGCCAGATGCCAATCCTTTACCTCCGCCTTGGCATTCATCACGAAGATGACGCTGTACGTCAGTTTGTCTTCGTCGGGGCGAAGCGAGCAAACTTGGTTGCACAGCTTTTCGGGGAGCATGGGAATGGTGCGGTCCACGAGATAGATGCTTGTGGCGCGCTTGTAAGCCTCCTTGTCAATCATACTGCCTTCGGTCACGTAATGACTCACGTCGGCGATGTGAACGCCCACCTCCCACAGGTTGCTGCTGATTTTGCGAATGGACAGCGCGTCGTCGAAGTCCTTGGCGTCGCGCGGGTCTATGGTGAAGGTCATCACGTCGCGCAAGTCCTCGCGGCGCGAGATTTCCTGTTCTGTGATTTCCGTCGGCAGACGGTTGGCATATTCTTCCACCGCCTTGGGATAACTGTACGGCAGTCCGTACTCGGCCAGGATGGCGTGCATCTCGGCGTCGTTCTCGCCCGTTTTGCCCAGCACATCCACCACTTTTCCCACAGGGTTCTTGGCACCTTCGGGCCATTCCACAATCTTCACAATCACCTTATCGCCGTCCTTGGCTCCCTTCAGGCCGGAGCGCGGGATGAGAATATCGTTGGCCAGCGTGCGGTCCTCGGTCAGCAGGAACGCGATGTCGCGGTGACACTGCAGTTTTCCCACGAACGACTTGTCGGAACGCTCAATGATTTCCACTATCTGCGCCTCACGCATGTGGCGCTTTCGGCGGGCGAGCAGTGCGGCTTGCACACGGTCGCCGTCCATGGCATGGAGCGAATTGCGCTCCGCCACGAGGATGGGCACTCCGCCGTCGTCGGGCACAAAGGTGTTCTTACCGTTGGCCTTGCGGTGGAACACGCCGGTCATCACCTGCGTGGGATTGTTGAGCGTATAGTGATAGAGGGGCTTCTCGGTGATGTAGTCATCGAGCAACATGTCCTGCAAGATGTCCATGCAGAGCAGTTTGGAAGGGTGTGTCACCAGCCCGAGCTCACGGAAAATCACTTTCAGTTCCAGCGTTTCCGACTGATGTTCCTGGAACATGGCGTCAACCATTGCGGTCAATGCCTTCTTGGTAATGTGCTTACCGCCTTTCTTTTTCTTACCCATAACGATAACTTTTTCCTGTCATTTTTCGGTTCAAAGTTACGAATTATTATTCGTTTATTTGCGTTTTCCTGCGTTTATTTGTACCTTTGAGTCGCGACTCACGGTGCTTTCGGGCGACACAGTGTTACGAAACGACCTTTCGTCAACGCGGTGCGCCAGGCATCGGAGCAAAAAGATAATAAGGAAAAGTTATGCAAAAGAGAATACTTGTGACGGGAGCCAGCGGCTTCATCGGCAGTTTCATCTGCCAAGAGGGGCTCGACCGCGGCTTCGAAGTTTGGGCCGGCATGCGCGGCACCAGCAGCAGTCAGTTCCTCACCGACGAGCGCCTGAAATTTGCGACGCTGGACCTCGGCAACTACGAGCGCCTGTGCAGTCAGTTGCGCGACCTGAAAGCACAGATGGACGGCCACGGCTGGGACTACGTTGTGCACGCCGCCGGCGCCACCAAGAGTCTGAAACGCGAGGGATTTTTCAAGGTGAACACCGAGGGAACCCTGCACTTGGTGAATGCCCTTCGCGCCGAAGACATGATGCCCGAGCGCTTCATCTTCGTGTCGTCGCTCAGCGTGTTCGGTGCCGTTCGTGAGCAGCCTGTGCGCAAGGCAACGGCCGATAATCCGTGGATTTACGCGCCCATCGTGGACACCGACACGCCACAACCAAACACGGCCTATGGCGAGAGCAAACTGAAGGCCGAGCAGTGGCTCGACACGCAGACCGACCTCCCCTGCGTCACGCTTCGCCTGACGGGAGTGTATGGGCCGCGCGAGCGCGACTACTTCCTCATGGCGCAGAGCATCAAGCAACACATCGACTTTGCCGCAGGCTTCAGTCCGCAGGAGATCACGTTTGTGTATGTTCGCGACGTGGTGCAGGCCGTCTTCCAGTCGTTCACCGCGCCCAATGCCTTGGGGAAGAAGTATTTCCTGAGCGACGGACAAGTGTACAACAGCCGAGCCTTCAGTGATTTGCTCCAGCGCGAACTGGGCAACCCCTGGGTGCTCCACCTCAAAGCACCGCTCTGGTTCCTCAAGGCCGTTTGCGCCGTGAGCGGCACCGTGAGCAAGGCCATGGGCAAGCTCACCACGCTCAATCTCGACAAATACCACATTCTCTCGCAGCGCAATTGGCAGTGCGACATTGCGCCCGCCCGCCGCGACCTCGGTTACAACCCCGAGTGGCCCCTCGACCGCGGCGTGGTGGAAACTGTGGCGTGGTACAAACAAGCGGGGTGGTTGTGAGACAATAACCCGCCATCAAACAAAAAATAATATTGCTGTCCGGTAAAACTCAAAACAGCACAATTCGTTGCCCCGAA
>JABUUA010000209.1 GCA_021443405.1 Bacteroidaceae bacterium | reverse complement strand
GCCGTACTTGTCGCAGGCATCGTAGAACTCGTCGTCGCCCGTCTGTCCCACCCAGTTGCGGATGAGCGTGAAGCCCATGTCGCGGTGGTATCGCACGGCCGTCTCGTACTCGCGCTGGCGGTACGTCAGGTTATGTTCGGGGAATCCCCAGTTGCCTCCTCGGCCGATGAAGCGGCGTCCGTTCACCCAGAGCGTCAGTCGTCCTCCGTCGGTGCTCCACGTCATCTGGCGCAGACCCGCGCAGAAGTCGAGGTCCGTCGGCATTCCTCCGTCGTCGGGAATGAAGCGGAACTGCGCCTCGTATGTGTGCGGATTGCCGTATCCGTTGGGCCACCAAAGGCGCGGGTTCAGCAGTCGCAGCGGTCCGATGGTCTCCGTCCGGTGCTCGCCCGCCGCCACGGTGATGCGTTTCATGAGCGTGGTGCCCGCGATGCGAAATTCCAGTCGTCCGGTCATCGCTTCCGGCCCGTCGTTGCCCACCACCACCTCGGGAGTAATTGTTGCGCGCGAAGTGTCGGGCAGCGCCAAGCGGCAAGGCACGAAGGGGTCGGCGAGTGTCACCCCCCCCGTGGTCTCCAGATAAACGTCGTTCCAGATGCCCACCTCGCGGCCGCGCGTCGTGTTTATCCAATCCCATCCCACGGAAGCGTGGAAGGTGGGGTTGTCGGCCCCTAATGTTCCTCCGTTGATGGCCGTATTCACATGGTTCTTCTCTTTCGCCGCCCCGAAGTGGTCGTTGCAGCGGCACTCCACCAAGAGCTCGTTTGTGCCCTCCTTCACGAGGTTGCTTATCTCGAAGCGCGACCGGCGGAAAGCTCCCTCCGTGCGACCGAGCTCGCGGCCGTTGAGCCACACGCGAGATTTCCAGTTTATGCCGTCGAGGCACAGGTACAGTCGCTCCCGTCGCCAGTTGGCGGGCAGACGGAAGGTCCGGCGGTAGAAGAAGGTGCTGTGGAAGAACGATTCCGAGATGTGGCGATTATTGTCCGAGTAATTGGGGTTCGGCACGGCTCCGAGATCGATGAAACTCTGCAACACCGTGCCCGGCACTGTGGCGGGCAGCCATGTGTTAGCCCCCGCGCGCCGCAGCGCCCAGTCGCCCCGCGTGAGAGGCAGTCGGTTGCCTTCGGCTTCGGGGGGCGGCAGCGGTTCGGCCGTCACGCCTCCGCGCCCCATCACCACCATCGAAGCCAGCGTGTAGTGGCGTCCGCGTCCCTCAGTCAGCAGCAGTCGCACATAGCGTCCGCGCCCCCTCACGTGCAGTGAATAACGGTCCGCCTTGTCGGGCAGACTTCCCACGGTATGCCATTCCTCGCCGTCGTAGGAAAGTTGCACCTCGCCCTTGCTGGCTCGCTCCAGCCAGTCGAGCCGCACCTCTTGTATGTCGGCGTCGGCCCCGAGGTCCACCTGAATCCACTCCTTTTGTCGGCGAGAGGACAGTTCGCGGCTCATCCACGCCCTCGAGAAATACTGCGCCGGCTTCAGGTCGATGAGCGTCCCCTTGTGCAACAGATTCGCCTGTGACACGCTCCAGTGACGGGCTCCGGG
>JABUUA010000208.1 GCA_021443405.1 Bacteroidaceae bacterium | reverse complement strand
GCGGCATGGGCCAAGGACCAAGGCAAGACGCTCTACGACTTGCTGATGGAAATCTACAAGGAATACGGTTTCAGCTACGAAAACACCATAAATGTCGTTCGTCCCGGCAAGACGGGTGCCGACGAGATTAAGCAGATGATGGTGGATTTCCGCGGTGCAAAGGCTCCCAAGGAAATTGCAGGCAGCAAGGTGGTCATCACAAAAGACTACCAAGCTCTTACCGTAACCGATGCCGAAGGTAAGGTCAGCAAGCTCGATATGCCGGCTACCAGCAACGTACTTCAGTGGTTCTGCGAGGACGGCACCAAGATAAGTGTGCGCCCGAGCGGCACTGAACCCAAGATTAAGTTCTATTGTGAGGTGAAGGGCACTATCGGCTGTGCAAGCTGTTATCCCGGCGAGGTAGAGCGCGCCAAGGCTAAGGTGGAGGACATCAAGAAGAGCTTGGGCCTGTAATGACTCGTTATTTCGCATACTGTCAGGGGGATATCCTTCTCACTCGTGAGGGGAATATCCCCCTCTCTTTGCCTTTCGCTGTGCAGCCTTGGCAGCGTGTCACGGAGTTGACAATAGGGGAGGAGAGCGCTGTCGTAGTGAGGCTCGATGCTCCGTATGCCGACGACCACTATCGCATGGAAGGATTGCGCAAGACGTTCGACCTATTGTCTCCGGCCGATTATCAACTGGCGGGCAAGTGCGCAGAACTAATCTATTGGGACGGAAACTCCAAGTTCTGCGGCTGTTGCGGCGCACCTATGCAGTGGCAGACCGAGATAAGCAAGCAATGCTCGCTGTGCGGCAAGGAACTTTGGCCCAGTCTCGCCACGGCCATTATTGTGCGTGTGACCAAAGGCGATGATATATTGCTTGTTCGCTCTCGCAATTTCCGGGGACCGCATTACGGTCTTGTGGCCGGTTTTGTGGAGACGGGTGAGTCGCTGGAACAGTGTGTGGCGCGTGAAGTGTGGGAAGAAACGCACCTCCGCGTCGCGAACATTCGCTATTTCTCTTCGCAGCCCTGGCCCTATCCCGCCGGTTTGATGGTGGGATTCACCGCCGATTATGAGTCGGGTGAATTACAATTGCAGCGGTCGGAACTTACGGAAGGCGGGTGGTTCAGTCGCAATTGTCTGCCCGAAGTTCCCAACCGGTCGTCCTTGGCTCGATGGCTGATTGACGACTGGATGAAGAAGGACTGAAGATAAGTTGTGCTTATCCTTGAACCGAAACAATAGGACGTTTAGACGCAATCTTGCATATTATTGTAAAAATTGCCAGCGGGCAAGGGCTGTTTGGTAGTCGTGTTGCGCTTCTTGCCACTGGTCTTGCAGCGAGTAGTAAGCGGCGCGGTCTTGCAGAAACTCCACAATTCCGATTTCACCTGCCTGCAGCGCTTTCTGCAGCAGCGCCGTGGAGGTGCATTGTTGGAGCGATTGTTGCAGCAGAGCCACAAGGTCGGCCAGCTGCGTGGCTTCGGCTTGCAGTTGTGAGCGCTGCAGAGCAATGAGTTGTTGCGTCTCGTTGGCGGCGGCCTCGGCCAGTTGCTGCTCGGCGG
>JABUUA010000207.1 GCA_021443405.1 Bacteroidaceae bacterium | reverse complement strand
TGCTCTTTAGTGAAACTCGTCTCCAGCGCGTCGAACTCGTTGTAGCCGTCGATGGAGCCGTCGGCCATGAGGGGATGGTTGCGGTATTTCACGATGGTTCCCTCCACGGAGGGTTTCGGTTCCTCGTTAGAGTCGGAATCGCAGGCCGTGGTCAGGAAGGCTAAGGCGCCAGCCAGCAGCGGCAGCAGTGCGGTGAAAAATCGTTTGTTCGTCATGCTTGTTATCTAAGGGGGTTAGAAATCATAGTTGAAACCATATTGCTCGTGCAGTCGCTTCAGCGTTCCGTCCTTCTTCCATCGGTCAATCATGGCGTTCACGCGCTGGAGCAGGTCGTCGTCGCCCTTGCGCATCAGCACGCCGATTTGGCCGCTCGTGAAAGGTTTGTCGATGAGGGGCGCCGCCAGTCGCGCGTCGTGCTGCACGTAGTAGGGAGCCTCCACAATCTCGGTGATCATGATGTCGGCCTTGCCCTCGGCCACGAGCGACGGAATCTCCTCGTTCTGCTGATGGACCACGATGTTCGCCTCGGTCAGATGTTCGTTGGCAAACTTCTCGTTCAGTCCGCCCGGATTCACCATGACGGTCACGTCGGGGCGGTTCATGTCGTCGAGAGTCTGGAAGCGCTGTGCGTCCTCCGTGCGGCACAGGATGGTCTTGCCGTTGTGCAGGTATCCCTCCGACATCAGCATGATTTCCTTGCGTGCGTCGGTGATGGAGATGCCGCAGAGGGCCAGGTCGAACAACTGCTCGTTGAGCATGTCCTGCGTCAGGGTCGGCCACGAAGTGGGCACGTACTGGACCTTCACGCCGAGGTCTCGGGCCATCATCTCGGCCAGTTCCACGTCGAAGCCCCAGTATTCCTGCGTGTCGGGCTCGCGGTAGGAGAGGGGGCGGTAGTCGCCGGTGGAGCCCACGAACAGGGTTCCGCGCTCCTTTATCTCGTCGATTCGGCCGCCGCTCGTCGGCTCGCAGCACGAGAACAGCGCCAGCAGGAGCGCTATCGGCAGCATCGAGTAGAGAAGTTTCCGTTTCATCGCGTGTCTGGGGTTTTAGGGTTCGTGACTTGGCTCGGGCAGGCGGCGGTTATTTCTTCTGGAATTTCACGGCTTCTCCTTGCTCGAAGGTTTCGAACAGGGCCTTGAGTTCGGGGCTCTCGCAGTCGCCCTCGCTGTGGCTCGCGAGCACCAGCTCCGGCTCGTCGCCGCGGATTTCGTAGATGCTTACGAACTGGTGGCCGGCCACCATCAGTTTGCCGTCCAGCACGGAAACGGGGTAGAGCGTTCCTTGCGAGCGGATGGAGCCGAGGCTGACTATCTTGCCGTCGGCGTCCAGCGCAAAGATGGACGTGGCGATGGCTTGGAGCGCTTCGGCTTCGTCGCCGGTGAATACTTCATGCGACACTAACAGCACCTCGCGGTTGCTGAGGGTGACAGTGGCAAATGCTGCCGACTGACCGAACTGCTTGCTGAAGGTCTCGAAGGCATTGTCCTGGACGGTGCAAGCGGTGGCCATCACTACGATGGCGAGTGAGAGAAGAAACTTTTTCATCGTCTCTATGGTTTTAGTGGTTAGAATTGGTTTCATTTGTTTTCTATATCTATC
>JABUUA010000206.1 GCA_021443405.1 Bacteroidaceae bacterium | reverse complement strand
GGACATAAAGGCAGATACCATCTGGCAGCAGCGCAACGACCTGAAGTCGCCAAACCGGCGGGGGCAACTCAAGGCGCAGGCGGGCCTGAACTACATCTTCAACGACCACCACGCACTGGGCTTCCGGATTGACGCACGCAAGATGCTCAACTTCCACGGGACAACCTTCACCATCAGCGAAATCACTGCCAACGGACAGCCCTACGAACATAGCGAACTGTTCAACCGCGACTACCTCATCAACTCCTGCACACACGCGGCCAACCTGTACTACAACGGGAAAGTGGCGGGCTGGACCATTGACCTCAATGCCGACTGGCAAAAGGGCGAGGAGAGTTACGGCAGCCGGTACAACGAGCAAAGCGAGAGCTTCGAGAGCCGAGAGCTCAGCAGCCAGAACTACATCCACAACGACCTGTGGGCGGCGAAACTGGTCCTGGAGCACGAGTTGTTCGGCGGGAAGCTGACGGTAGGCGCAGAGTACACCCACACCGACCGGAAGGACGACTACATCAACCCCGAGGGCTTCGTCCCGACCACCTACACCGTGCTGAAAGACCGGGGCATCTCACCGTTCGTGGAGTATTCAATCCCTCTGCCCTTCGGCCAACTGCAGGCCGGCGTGCGCTACGAAGCCATTCAGTTCGACTACTTCAGCAACGGCGTGCATCAGCAGGAGCAGAGCCGCTCGTTCCACAACTGGTTCCCGTCCGTCTCGCTCGCCACGCAACTGGGCAAGGTGCAGGCGATGCTGAGCGCGGGGGTGAAGACACGCCGCCCGACTTACCACGAACTGCGCGGGAACGTGAGTTACATCAACCGATTCACCCTGCAGACCGGCAACCCTTACCTCCGGCCGTCCACGCTGTACGATGTGGCGCTGCAGTTGCAGTGGAAGTGCTGGAGCTTCAAGGTCAATTACAACGACACCCGTGACGCGGTGCTGAACTTCGCCACACAAAAGCCCGGACAAGAGTCGGTCACCATCCTCGGTTACCAGAATTTCAAGAGTTACAAGCAGCTGAACGTCCAATTGGTGGCCGCTCCCCAGATAGGGAAATGGCGGCCGCAGTTCGGTGTGGTGATGCTCAAACCCTGGCTGAAGTTGGAAACCGCTTCGGAAACGCTGCACTTCAACCGACCGATTTTCGCGGTGATGTGCAACAATTCCTTCCAGTTCACCCCCACCTTCTTCGGCGACTGCACCTTGCAGTTCACCAGCAAGGGCGAGCAACAGAACGCGCGCATGGACAGAGCCACTTGCACCGTTTCCGCCAGCCTGACGAAAACCTTCCTGAAAGACCGCCTCTCACTGAAAGTGGGCGTGAGCGACATCTTCCGCACACGGGAATCCGTCGTATTGTTCAACCATCAGATGAACATCGCCCAGACCAACCTCTACGACAGCCGGCACTTCGACCTTACCCTCCGCTATTCGTTCAACGCCACCAGCAACAAGTACAAAGGCACAGGCGCCGGAAACGCGGAGAAGCAACGCCTGTGATTCATTGGGAATCCCCTGCACCTTCACCAGCGTTTTCCCCCAAACGAGCCCTATCAAACGACCGCTCGGGTAGTCTGAAAACGACTCGGGGAGATGTCTGCAATCATGTCGGGGAGAAGA
>JABUUA010000205.1 GCA_021443405.1 Bacteroidaceae bacterium | reverse complement strand
GTGGTGAGGCCTCACCACCCCAAAGGGGCGACCATGATGTGCCAACTATCTCGTTTTTATGGACTATACATCCCGCCAGTCCGTATATCGCTGTCCAGTCAGGATGTGCCAACTATTTCGTTTTATGGGGCATACATCTTGCGAAAAATGGAATCTATATCAACTTGCGGGGACAAAGGTATCATTTTTTTCCGTTTCCACCAAATCATTTGCGGATTTGATAGCATTTTCCCGATAACTGTACCATAATTTGCGTATTTCGCCAGTCATGCAAGCCGCTTCGTTGGGCGTGTGCATATCCAAACTCAGATGCGGCCGTTGGGTGTTATAAAAGTCCACAGCCTCGGCGACAGCTCTCTTAACATCTCCTATGGAACGGAAGGTTAGATTGGCAAAAAATTCGTTCTTAATGGTGTTGTTGACGCGTTCAGCAAAAGCGTTATGCTTGGGATTCCCGTTTTCGGTCATGCTGATAACGATATTCCGCCGTTTGAGGGTCTCCACATACTTGTAACTGGCGTATTGTACGCCGCGGTCGGAATGATGAATCAGCGTGCTGCAATCAAAGCCGTCAGGCAGGGTACGCAAAGCCATCTTAAGTGCCCGCAAGGGGTAGATGGTATCCAGTGATTCGCCGATGGCGTACCCGAGGATTTGCTTTGTATAAACGTCTGTGAGCAAGGCCAGATAACAAAAATGGTAGATGCCATTTTGCACATCGTCCCATATCTTGATATAGGTGATGTCACTCACCCATATTTGGTTGGGGCGCAGGGGGATAAGGCTCCACACCCGGTTGGGGTATGTGGGCAGCCCGTGGCTTGAGTCGGTTGTCTTAGGCACACGGCGCGTGGAACGGCGCAGCATAAGGCCGCGACTGGACAGCACCTGCTCAAACGAATTGCGGCCTAAGGTCTCCTCCGAGGCGTACTCTTTCTTATACATATAATAGAGTTTGACGCCCCCTAAATGCGGGTCTTTGTCGCGCATCTTTGTCACAAAATCAATGACGATTTGCTCCTGCAATAGGCGTTTCTGGAGTAAGGTGTCATCGTACTTGTAATAAGCTTGTTTGCTTGCACCAAACAGTCCGCAGATGGCCTTCATCGTGGGATGATTCCGTTTCTCTGCGGCAAGCTTTCCTACTGTTTGGTGCCAACTTTTTTTCGGATGGAGATGTTAAACATGCCCTCGGCCACATCTATCATCGTGTCGAGTGCGTGGACGTGGTAGCGCTCAAATTCCAACTGCTCGTGCATTTCTGATAATTGGCGCTTTAACTGGGCATTTTCTGCCTCCAACTGCTTGGTTCGTTCGTCTTTGCTCATGGCGTGTGCTGTGATTGTGGGGTTGGCTTTACGGAAGCGTACCAGCCAACATGACAAGGTGGGCGCGGGAATGCCGACCTGCTTGGAGTAGGCAGCAATAGTCGTGCCAGAGCGGAAATAATCGCACACAACACGGTTGATTTCTTCGGGGCTGTACTGGCGGCACTCGCGTTTTTCTTGCGTGCCGAGGACGGTTTTTTCTTCTTGACTCATTTTGTTCGTTGAGTTGTGAGGCAACTTTTTTCGGGGTAAGACATCGAATTTCACGAATTTTCACTGGTAAAAGTCATCGAATTTCACGAATTTTCACTGGT
>JABUUA010000204.1 GCA_021443405.1 Bacteroidaceae bacterium | reverse complement strand
GACTGGTCGCTCGCTCTTCTGACTGACAAGCAGCGTGAGGATATGCACACGTTGGCAACTGCCCTAAGTCTTATTTTTCGTGACCGAGTGACAAAAAGTCTCAAACTGTCTCAGATATTGTGAGCTTGAGGGGCCCGACACGGAGGCGAAAACTGCACAGCTTGTGGGAGTCGTTCGGCGCAGTGGGGGGGGCTGCTGTGAAAGAGACTATTCGTCCTCGTCCAAAGTGTCGGCGATGGTGAGGCCGCCGTTGTCTTCTTCGTCGTCCTCCACGCCTTTGGCCTCCTCTATGAAGCTGCTGTAGTATTCTATTTCGCTCATCGGTTCGCGGTCCTCGTCCATGGCCACGGCGTCGTCGTCCGTTTCCGGCCCCACCTCCGTCACCACGGTCCATTCCTTCTTCTTGGCAAAGATGGCTTCCGTCCAGGTTCCCTTGGCAATCTCCAGCACCTCGAAGCCCGCGGCCAGTTTCCGCTCCAGCGTTCCGCCCGGGGCGTGAATGCGCGAGGTGGGCAGCTGGGTGGTGGAAACGTCGAACCCGCTCAGTATGATGTCGCGGAGGCTCAGGGGGATGGAGTCCCAGCCACCGCCGAAGTTGCGGTCGATGAGTTCGAGCAGGAGGGGCGCGTCGATGTGCTTCACGTTCTCGTAGCTCAGGTCGGTGATGCGGCTGATGCGGCGGCGGCGGATGGCCACGTAGCCCTTCTTCTCATTGGCATGCGAGAAGATGGACCAGTCGCCGTTCTCGTAGCGGTCCGCTTCGCGCGGCACGTCGTGGCGGTAGTGAACCACCTCGAAGGCGAGGCGGATGATGTTCAGCAGTTTCTCCTCGCTGGACGAGAAGTCTTCCTCCTTCTTGTCCGCCTCCCACAGCTGGGCGACTTGGTATTCGTCCAGATTCCAGATGTTGTTGGCATTGATGTCGAGAATGGACTCCACCAGCGCCGAGTTTGCTTTATTTTTTCCCATGCTTCAAAACGATTATTCCCAGTAAAGGATTTGTTTGTTTATTTTCCACTTGTGGTCTTTGGGGAAGTCGTCGCCCTCCCACGCTTTCTTGCTGGTCCATTTCTCGGGGGCGTCGGTCCAGAACGGGTCGTTGGCCGGCAAGCCCAAGGGCATGAACGACAGCGACGTCATGTAGAGCGACCCGTTGTTCGTGTACCAGTCGGCCACATTGGGGTGACTGCCCACAAAACCGATGGTCAGGTAGCCGTCGGCCGTGAAATTGGTCTGTCCCTTGCCGTCGAACATGCGGTGCATGACGGCCGTAAGTCCGGCGCGCACTTGACCGTTGTGCAGTTCGGCCGGCAACTTCTTCTGCCAAGCCAGCATGGCCAGAGGCTGCATGACCGCCATGCGATAGGGAATGGAGCGGCCCACCACGGGGAAGGTTCCTTCGGGCGAGATGAAGCGCTCCAGGATGACGCTGTATTTCTGCATGCGCTTGAGCGCCTCGTTGTAACGATAATTCGCACCGCGGTTATTGTCGGTTTCGGGCGTGTAGGTGCGCACGGTCCAATTATCGTCGCCGCGCTTCTCCCGAATCATCTCCAGACATTCCAGATACATGGGCTGGATGACGTAACTGTTGTAATAGTCGAAGGCGAACGAAGGGCCGTCGCTGTACCATCCGTCGCCCACATACC
>JABUUA010000203.1 GCA_021443405.1 Bacteroidaceae bacterium | reverse complement strand
CCGACGGGATACTGCATCCACGAGTTGGCCACAAGAATCCACCACGCCGAGAATGTGGCGCCCAGACCCGAGAGCCATGTGGCGGTGAGGTGGAAGCCCCGCGACACCTTGTTCCAGCCGAAGAACATCACGGCCACGAAGGTCGATTCCATGAAGAAAGCCACAATGCCCTCGACGGCAAGCGGCGCACCGAAGATGTCGCCCACAAACCACGAGTAGTTGCTCCAGTTGGTGCCGAACTCGAACTCGAGGATGATGCCCGTGGCAACACCCATGGCGAAGTTCACGCCGAACAGGCGCTGCCAGAACACGGAAGCCTCTTTCCAAAACTCTTTCTGAGTACGATAATACATCGTCTCCATGATGCCCATAATCACGGCCAGTCCCAGCGTTAGCGGAACAAACAGCCAGTGGTAGATGGCGGTCAACGCGAACTGGGCTCTTGCCCAATCGACGCTCGCAAGGTCAATGTTGTTCATCATAAGCTGCTATTTTATCTGTTTATTTCGTTGATTGCAATATCTGTTGGCTCACAAACTCGGCCTCCTGACCCTCGCTCGCGTTCTCCTTGATGTAGTTGGGGAAGAAGAACAGCTTCAGCACCAGGAAGATGACAAGCAGCTTGATGATGATGATGGCCCACAGAGTGCGCCCGATGGTCATGTTCCTGAAACCATCGACATAAAAGCTGACTATCGTTCTGATTGCGTTCATGGCCGGGAAAGGTACTTGTTTGCAAATGTAAAAAGATTTTGAATAGATGTGTGAAAAAACCTGAAGAAATTTTTCCAACGCCCCGCATTGGCCCACCGCCGTCACTCGAGTGTGCGGGATTCCGCCGCCGAGCACCTGACAAGCCGCTTGAAGAACTTGTTGAAATACGACGGGTCGTCAAAGCCCAATGTCGCCGCTATCTCCTTCACCATCATGTCGGAATAGCGCAGCAGACGCTTCGCCTCCAGCACTATTCGGTTGTTAATCATCTCGAGCGGTGTGTGCTGCGAGCACTCCGCCACATAGTTGGTCAGCGTCTTCGTGCTCACGTTCAGCAGCTCGGCATACTCCTTCACGGTGTGCATCGAGCGGAAATGGTGCTCAATCTCGCGGCGGAAGGCGAGGAAGGTGCGGTGTGCCGTGCGGTTAGTAGAGAAAATGGCGTCGTTCTGCACCATGTTGCACCGCTCAATCTTGATGAGCAGCATTGTGACGAGCGACTGCAGGTAGTCGGTGTGCCCAACCGAGTCGCACTTCGCCACCTCGTCCTCAATCATCGACAGGATGCCCAAAATGCTCCCGGCACACCCGGCCGCAATGCGCTTGTAGGGCACACTGTCATAGGTGTTGAAAACATTGTATTTCAGCAGCACGCCGCCCAACAGATGAGGGCAAATCTTCACCACATGCCCCTCGCTGCTTCGGCTGCCGTCGAACGAGTGCAGCTGTCCCGGCGCGATGAAGAAAATGGTGTTGTCCGCCACCGGATAGTCGGTGAAATCCACCGTGTGCACACCCTCGCCCCTGGTGAACCACACAATCTCGTAGAACGGGTGGACGTGCGTGCGCATCGTCTCGATGTCGGTGTGAGTGTCGAAAAAGCCCGGCATGTGGGCTATCTCGACGCTGCCGCCGCGGAGGTCGCTGAGGCGTGTGCGCACGT
>JABUUA010000202.1 GCA_021443405.1 Bacteroidaceae bacterium | reverse complement strand
TCCTTTGCTCATCAACCCTACCGGAATGAGTATCAAGGAGGAACTGCGGACTTATCGTTTCTTGCGGAAGATTTATCGTCAGCACCAACCCGACGTTGTTCATCACGTAGGACTGAAACTCATCTTATGGGGTGGCTTGGCCGCGAAGCACACAAAGGTTAAAGGCGTGCTGAACGCCGTCAGCGGACTGGGCATTCTGTTCGACGACGCTCACAAGAAGAGTTTTCTGCGGCGCGGCATGACCGTGGTTTTGCGCTGGGGACACCGGCGGAAGAATGTTCTCGACCTTTTCCAGAATCATGAGGACGAAGCCATCTTTGTGAACAGCGGTATAACACAGCCTGCGGATGTCCGCTTCATCAAAGGGTCCGGCGTGGACCTTTCGAAATTCTGCCCGACACCCGAAAGAAACGATGGAAAGATTAGAGTGCTGTTCTCCGGGCGGATGGTGCGCGAGAAAGGAGTGGGCGTATTGGTCGAGGCGGCCGAACTGTTGCGACACAAGTATGAAGGGAAAGTAGAGTTCGTTCTCTGCGGCGGACTGCATGCCAATCCGCGAGCTTACAAGGAAGACGAAATACGTCGAATGTGCGACGGCGACTACATAAGTTGGAAAGGACTGGTCAGTGACATGCATGAGCAACTCAACCAATGTCACATTTTCGCCTTTCCCAGTGCTTATCGCGAAGGAGTCCCCAAGTCGTTGTTGGAGGCTTGTGCCACGGGACGACCGATTGTCACCACCGACAACACGGGTTGTCGCGACGTGGTAGAGGACGGAATTAACGGTTTTCTTGTCCCCGTTTACGACGCACCGACATTGGCCGACCGACTGGCGCGACTGATTGACGACAAAGAACTGCGTGCACGTTTCGGCAACGCCGCCCGGAAGCAAGCAGAAAGAGAATTCAGCATAGAAATGGTGACGCAGCGCCACCTGGAGATTTACGAAGAATTGAATGCTGACGCTCAACCAGACAACCCGTCGTCGTCCTCCACTTCACCTCTCGAACCGACGCTATGATTTACTTCGTTTGCATCTTCCTATTGGTGTTTCTTTCATGGCGATATGACAAACGCACCTCAGAAAAACCGGGACTTGCCGCGGGCAACGACCCCGATGCTTCGGGCAATATATATTTCTTGTTATATATTGCTTTTGTGTTACTTATGGGATTAAGCCGAGCCTTGGGTGGCGACAAGCAAGTTTATATAGAGAATTTTGAGAATATCCCTCGCTTGCAAGATGGTCGCGACACCATGCTGATGGGTTTTGTACTTAATCTCGCCTCGGGCATTATGCCGCTGTGGACCTTTCTCAGCATCCTCGTCAAGTCCGTGTGGCCGCAAGACTTCACACTCTTCCAACTGATTCATGCAGCCTTTGTCAACTATGCCGTCTTTTGGTTTTTCAGGAAATACACCAATTGCAAATACCTCTGCCTGCTGCTTTATTTCGGTTATCGATTCTTCCACTTCAACTGCGAGACCATGCGTGAAGCCATTGCCATCGCGCTGTTTCTCTTTGCTTTTCCTCACTTGCAGAAGAAGAATTGGAAGGTCTATTACGCACTGGCAATCCCTGCGTTAGGTTTTCACGTTTCCGCCATCATGATGGTCATCTTACCGCTGATTCCCCGCATAAGATTCACGATCAAATCCTTTATTCGTCTGAGCGTTCTCTGCCTCGCCCTCTA
>JABUUA010000201.1 GCA_021443405.1 Bacteroidaceae bacterium | reverse complement strand
ATAATACCGATGAGATGCGCCACATCATAGTCCTCCCGTGTCATCAAATGCCCGCCACCTAAATTGAGCCAGCTAATCTGTCGGAACCAACGACCGAACTTTTCCTCCAGATGAATCAACGTATGTTCCAGAGCTTCGGCACTGCTCTCGCAATGACAATGGCAGTGGAAACCCTCGATGCCCGCGGGCAATTCGTCGGGCAACTGGGAAGCCAGCACGCCAAATCGGCTTCCGGGAGCACAAGGGTCGTACAGTTCCGTCTCTATCTCGCTGTACTCCGGATTCACACGTACGCCGCACGACACCTGTTTCTCCGGATGTTCGGCATTGTACGCCTCCACCATCGCGGCAAAACGACGTTGCTGGGTCAGACTGTTGAACGAGATATGGCTGCTACAGCGAAGTATCTCTCCAAACGTTTCCTCCGTATAAGCAGGCGAGAACGTATGCGCAGGACTGCCAAACTCCTCATACGCCAAGCGGGCCTCGTAAGGACTGCTGGCCGTGGTATGGCTGATGTATTCCCGGAAAATAGGGAACGTCTTCCACAACGCAAACGCTTTGAACGCAAGAATTATCTCCACCCCACTCTCCTGAGCCACCCGACGGATGAGCTCAAGATTGCGGCGGAGCAGTCGTTCTTCTACTATATAATAAGGAGTCTGCACGGGCAGCATGACTTAATACACAAGTTTTACGTTGTCCAACCAAAAGGTGTTTCCTACGCTGCCGATGTAAGGACCGCCGTGACTCGAATTGAAGAAGAGCACCATGTGTGTGGGCTGGTCGTTGGCATCGCCCCAATCTTCCTCGATGACTTTCACCATCTTGCCTTTACTGTTCTTAGCATAATACACACGTTCCGAATGGTCGTTCTGCAGCTCCATATACTTTTTATAATAGGAAGTGCCCGTAATGTCTCCGTAGTGAATATTGAACGTAGCCCCGCTCTTCCAGTCGGTGTTCTTGGAGAAACGTTCCCACATGGTGCCGACGCGCTTGGCATGAATCTGTCCGTCTGCGTCCTCCCAGCGATGTTGCAATAAGAGCAATACCTCACACAAGTCCTTACCAGGAATCACTTTTCTCTTGCTGAATCCGGTCTCACGAATGCGGTCCGTCTGGTCGCTCAAATGAATCTTGTAGTCGAACTTCAGGGCCTTGGGCTTACGAGTAAAGGATATACCCGAGCTCATCTTGCTGGTGGGATTGCTACTGCTCGTTATGGGTTCGACCATCTCGCCCAGAAACACGCTGCCTGCCGCAATGACGGTGATGTTCACAATACCTATGGCCTTGCACGTCACCTCCTGAGTGGTGAGTTTCACGCACTTGCCAGCACCATGCGAATCACTATAGACACTCACGTTGCTCTTCACCACTCCGCACACTCTCGCAAATACGTTGCTGGTGCTCCAAGGCGAGCCACCCTGGTTGACGTACGCTTTATTTTGCGGCCACGTCTGGGTGGGACCCACCTCCTGCAAGGTGCGGGTGGCGCCGCCCACCAGACGACTCTCCTTGACGGTACGCGTAATCCACTGCTCGAAATCGCCATACTTAATCAGTTCTTCCTGTGCATTCGCTGCAATGCTGGTGACCATCAGCATTGCCCACATAATCATTTTTCTCATGTTGTTATTCTGTATATTCATTATTATTCCTATTTAAAACGCTTCGTTTATGTTAAAGACCACTCCGGGCTTGTTTTTCGTGAAGCCGCAATCCAGCCGGAGATTCACCCGTTGCTTGAATTCCCAACGGA
>JABUUA010000200.1 GCA_021443405.1 Bacteroidaceae bacterium | reverse complement strand
CGAACGGGCGACCTCCAGGTTATGAGCCTGGCGAGCTACCAACTGCTCCACCCCGCGATATTGTTGTTTGCGAGTACAAAGGTAGTGTATTTTGTTAGAACCTCCAAATGTTTTCGGGAAAAAGTTTCAAAAGGATGATGATTCTCCCGAAAATCGCACATCAGACGCACGCATGTGCAAAAATATTATTGAATTGCTTGGGCGTTTCGTGGAAATTATTTAATTTTGCCGAAGATATGGCAACATCGAAAACAAGAATGCAGATTGTGAATGTGGCGCGGGAACTCTTTGCCAAGCAAGGAGTGGAAGCCACCACCATGAACGACATCGCTGTCGCCTCGGGCAAAGGACGTCGTACATTGTACACTTACTTCAAGAACAAAGATGATGTTTATTGTGCCGTCATAGAAGAGGAACTCGACCGCATGAGCGAGAGACTCCGTGTGGTGGCTGCTAAGAACATCGAGCCCGAGGATAAACTTGTTCAACTCATTTACACCCACCTGAGCCTCATTCGTGAGGCCGTGCTCCGCAACGGAACACTTCGTGCTGAGTTCTTCCGCGACATCTGGCGTGTGGAACAAGCTCGCAAGAACTTCGACAAGACGGAGGTGGAGCTCATCACCAAGGTGTTGATGCAGGGCATTCGTAAGGGTAAGTTCGATGTGGCTAACATTCGTCTCTCCGTGGACATCATTCACTACTGTGTCAAGGGACTGGAGATTCCGTACATCTACGGCCGTCTCGGCGATGGTATGGGAGCCGGCAGCAGTCGTCCCCTCGTACAGCAGATTATCCATCGTGCCATGGCCAGGATTGAACGTCCCGATGAAATCATGAACTAATATTAATAAACCAACTATAGATATGGGATTATTGACAGGAAAGACCGCGTTGGTGACGGGTGCTGCCCGCGGTATTGGTAAAGCAATAGCACTGAAGTTTGCGGCTGAAGGTGCCAACGTTGCCTTCACCGATTTGGTGATTGACGAGAACGGCCAGGCGACGGAGCAGGAGATTGCTGCCTTCGGCGTGAAGGCCAAAGGCTATGCAAGTAACGCTGCCGACTTTGCGCAGACCGAGGAGGTCGTGGCAAAAGTGAAGGAGGAGTTCGGAAGTATCGACATTCTCGTCAACAACGCCGGCATCACGAAAGACGGCTTGATGCTCCGCATGACCGAGGCCCAGTGGGACGCTGTAATTGCCGTGAACCTCAAGAGTGCCTTCAATTTCATCCATGCCTGCGTACCTATCATGATGCGCCAGCGCGGCGGTAGCATCATCAATATGGCTTCAGTCGTGGGTGTCCATGGTAATGCTGGTCAAGCCAACTATGCAGCTTCGAAGGCTGGTCTGATTGCTCTCGCCAAGAGTGTGGCGCAGGAGATGGGTCCCAAGGGAATCCGTGCGAACGCCATTGCTCCCGGCTTCATCGAGACTGCCATGACTGCCGCCTTGCCCGACGCCGTTCGTGAAGAGTGGAAAAAGAAGATTCCTCTGCGCCGTGGCGGCCAGACCGAGGACATCGCCAATACTGCGCTCTACTTTGCCAGCGACCTGAGCTCGTATGTAAGCGGTCAGGTCATCCAGGTAGATGGCGGTATGAATATGTAATGGAAGTCCTTTACTGCGACAATCATTTAATCATCGTTTCCAAGTGGGCCGGTGAAATCGTCCAGGGCGACAAGACTGGCGATTGCCCCCTCTCGGAAACGGTGAAATCCTATTTGAAGGAGCGCTTCCACAAGCCCGGCAATGTCTTTAT
>JABUUA010000001.1:4456-35545 GCA_021443405.1 Bacteroidaceae bacterium | reverse complement strand
GGCGATGAAGTCCTTGCGCGTGCGGTTGCTCTCCACGATGGCCGTCATCATGTTCTGCGGCACATCGGCGTAGTTGGCCAGCAACTGCTTGGTGTCCTTGGGCAGACAGTAGCCTCCGTAGCCGAACGACGGGTTGTTGTAATGCGTGCCGATGCGGGGGTCGAGGCCGATTCCCTGGATGATGGCCTGCGCGTTGAGACCTTTCACCTCGGCGTAAGTGTCGAGCTCGTTGAAGTAGCTCACGCGGAGGGCGAGGTAGGTGTTGGCAAACAGTTTCACGGCCTCGGCCTCTTTCATGCCCATGAACAGCGTGTCGATGTCCTTTTTCACGGCTCCCTCCTGCAGCAGAGCGGCGAACGTGTGGGCAAACTGCTCGGCGTCGGGGTTGCCGACGGCGCTGATGGCGGCGTTTCCCTCCGAGAATTCGCTGCTTTCTATCAGCTTGGGATAGCCCACGATGATGCGGGAGGGATAGAGATTGTCGTACAAGGCCTTGCTCTCACGCAGGAACTCGGGGGAGAACAGCAGGTTGAAGTAGCCGCCTTGCACGCGCTTGGCATACTTCACATACAGTTGACGGCAGTAGCCCACGGGTATGGTGGATTTGATGACCATCACGGCGTCCGGGTTCACGGAAAGCACCAAATCGATGACGTCTTCTATGTGATGAGTGTCAAAGAAATTCTTTTGCGGGTCGTAGTTCGTGGGTGCGGCGATGACCACAAAGTCGGCGTCGCGGTACGCCGCCGCGCCGTCGAGGGTGGCGTGCAGGCTCAACTCTTTCTCGGCAAAGTATTTTTCGATGTACTCGTCCTGGATGGGAGCGATGCGCCGGTTGATTTTCTCCACCTTCTCGGGCACGACATCGACAGCGGTAACCCTGTGGTGCTGAGCCAGCAATGTGGCTATCGAGAGGCCGACATAACCGGTGCCGGCGACGGCTATCTGGAGGTCTTCAAAGTTTCTCATAGGAAACGCAAATTATTTGTCTGGATAAACTCAAAATTTTTTCCAGACAAATTTACTTTTTTTTCTCGACAAATCAAACGATTCTGCTAAGAAAAAAATCTCAGTCATGCCCGTGACGGATTTTCGTCGTGCCGGTGACCCTCGTCTGACGGCGTGGGAGAAGTGGTCGGAGCACGGCGAAAAAAGTCATCGTTATGGTCCAAGTCTTCATTATTTTTCGTATCTTTGCACCCGAAAATAATAAGTAACAATGGAACAACGTAAAGTGAGGGTGCGCTTCGCACCCAGCCCTACGGGCCCTTTGCACATCGGCGGTGTGCGCACAGCACTGTATAACTACCTTTTCGCCAAGCAGCACGGCGGCGACCTCATCTTCCGCATCGAGGACACCGACTCGGGCCGTTTCGTGCCCGGCGCCGAGGAATACATCATCGAATCGTTCCGCTGGCTCGGCATCACGTTCGACGAAGGCGTGAGCTTCGGCGGCGCACACGGACCGTATCGCCAGAGCGAGCGTCGCGATATATATAAGAAATATGTGAAGCAACTGCTCGACACCGACAAGGCTTACATAGCCTTCGACACGCCCGAGGAACTGGACCAGAAACGTGCCGAGGTGGAGAACTTCCAGTACGATGCTTCCACGCGCTTCAGCATGCGCAATTCTCTCACCCTCAGCCAGGAGGAAGTGGACGCCCTCATTGCCAGCGGCCATCAGTACGTCGTCCGCTTCAAAATAGAGCCGGGCGAGGATGTGCACGTCGATGACATTATACGCGGCGACGTGAAAATCAATAGCAGCATCCTCGACGACAAGGTTCTTTACAAGAGCGCCGACGAACTTCCCACCTATCATCTCGCGAACATCGTGGACGATCACCTGATGGAAGTGACCCACGTCATCCGTGGCGAGGAGTGGTTGCCCAGCGCGCCGCTCCACGTTCTGCTGTACCGTGCCTTCGGTTGGGCCGACACCATGCCTCGTTTTGCCCATCTTCCGCTGCTGCTCAAGCCCGTGGGAAACGGAAAGTTGAGCAAGCGCGACGGCGATAAACTGGGCTTCCCCGTGTTCCCACTGGAGTGGCACGACCCCAAGAGCGGCGAGATTTCAAGCGGCTACCGCGAGAAAGGCTATCTGCCACAGGCAGTCGTCAACTTCCTCGCCCTGTTGGGCTGGAACCCCGGTAACGACCAGGAGATGATGAGTCTTGAGGAAATGGTGAAACTCTTCGACCTCTCGAAGTGCTCGAAAAACGGCGCCAAGTTCGATTATGTCAAGGCCGCGTGGTTCAACCACCAGTACCTCGTGCAGCAGCCCGACGCCGACTGGGCGCCCGCCTTTGGAAAAGTGCTCGCCGCGCAAGGAATCGAGGCCACTGACGAGCAGATGACGGAGGTGGTTCGCCTGATGAAAACCAAGGTGATAGAGTACGTCGACGGACAAGGCAACAAGAAGAAACGCAACATTTCCTTCGCCAGCGACCTGTGGCCGCTTACCCGCTTCTTCTTCGTCGCCCCCACGGAGTTCGACGCAGAGGATAAGTTCATCAAGAAAAACTGGAAAGAAACCTCGGCCGACGAAATGCGCCAGTTGATGCAGGTGCTGGAAGGCATCGACGATTTCTCTGCGGAAGGGCAGAAAGCCGTCGTGGACCCCTGGACCGAACAAACGGAACTGCGCCCCTGGAATGCTTGGCGCATCTGTCTTGTCGGCGCGGGACAAGGCCCCGATATGTACGAATTAGCGGCCTTCCTCGGTAAGGAGGAAACGCTGCGTCGTATGCAGTTCGCCATCGACACACTGGGCTGATGCTGTACTCGTTCGCCATCTACATCTATAGCATTCTTGTCCGTCTGGCGGCGTTCTTCAACCCGAAGGCGCGGCTCTTAGCGCGTGGCCAGCGCGATACCTTCCGCTTGTTGCACGAACGTCTCGTGCCGGGCGGGCGCTATGTGTGGTTTCACGCTGCCTCGTTGGGCGAGTTCGAGCAGGGGCGTCCGCTGATGGAGCGCATCCGTCGCGAGCATCCCGAACTTCGCATCCTGCTGACGTTCTTCAGCCCCTCCGGCTACGAAGTGCGCAAGGACTACGACGGCGCCGACATCGTGTGCTATCTTCCCTTCGACACGCCCAGCAATGTCATCCGCTTTGTTCGGCTCGTGAAGCCCGAGATGCTCTTTCTCATCAAGTACGAGTTCTGGTTCAACTACATCATCGCGTGCCGTCATCGTCACATCCCCGTCTATAGCGTTTCGAGCATTTTCCGTGCCAACAAGGTCTTTTTCCGCTGGTACGGCCGTCCTTACGCCTATGTGCTGAAGCTCGTCACCCACTTCTATGTGCAGGACGAGGAAAGCGCCCGCTTGCTGGCTACCCGCGGCATTCGCGACAAAGTATCGGTCGTGGGCGACACACGTTTCGACCGTGTGCTCGACATTCGCCGCGCGGCCAAGGAACTTCCTCTGGTCGAGCGCTTTGCCGCAGGGCGTTTCGTGCTCGTTGCCGGCAGTTCGTGGGGCCCCGATGAAGACCTCATCATTCCGTATTTCAACGCACATCCCGAGTTGCGTCTCATTTTAGCGCCGCATCTTATCGACGACGACCATTTGCAACAGATTGAGCAAAAACTGCAACGCCCCTCGCTGCGTTACACCGAAGCTACGGAGCAGAACATCGACACGGCTGAATGTCTCATCATCAACTGCTTCGGACTGCTCTCCAGCATCTACCGCTACGGTCAGTTGGCGTACGTAGGAGGAGGCTTCGGCGCCGGCATCCACAACGTCCCGGAAGCCGCTGTTTACGGTATTCCCGTGCTTTTCGGTCCCAACAACAAAGGTTTCCGCGAGGCACAGGCCCTGCTGCGCATGGGCGCTTGCCACGAAGTCACGGACGAGGTGTCTTTTGTCGAAACCATGGACCGTCTGTGCACCGATGAGACCGACCGCGTTCGGTGCGGAAAGTTGGCGGGTGGCTACATTGCCGACAACGCCGGAGCCGCGGACAAAATCTACACCGATTTGTTCTGATTCTATCTGTAGAGACCTCTTGTTCCCCAACTTTGTTTGTGCGGCCGCCACGCTGTTTGTGACTGTTCTTAGTCCGAAAAAGGGGATGTTAGGCCGTTTTTAGGGGGACCACTTCGTGGTATCTGTATGAAAATGCGCGCGAGATATTGCTTATTCGCGCGTATTTTTGTATCTTTGTGCGCGAATAATAAAAATGAATAATGAGAAAGATTTGTTTGGCATTACTGGTCGGTCTGTTGCTCGTGGGCTGTAAAACCCCTCAGGACATCGGGTATTTTCAGGATGTGAACCTGCAAGAGGAGATAGCATTGGCCGAGGCGAGGGAGATCCGTATTAAGCCCGGTGACAAGTTGTCGATTATAGTCAACAGCAAAGATCCCATGATAGCGAGCATGTTTAATCTCGCCGTCACCACCCAACGTGTGGGCGGAACATCGGAGAATAATTTGTCCAACAGTCAGCAGATTTCACTTTATACGGTGGACAACGAGGGCAACATCGACTTCCCGGTTCTGGGCGCGTTGCACGTCGAGGGCATGAACCGCGAGACGGTCGCCGCGTCGGTCAAGCAACAACTATTGGAGAAGGAACTCGTTTCGGACCCAATTGTCATCGTGGAGTTTGGCAACCTCTACTACTCAGTGCTCGGTGAAGTGGCGCGTCCCGGCCGTTTCGACATCCGCCACGACCGCGTGACCCTGCTCGATGCCATCAGTCAGGCCGGCGACCTCACCATTACGGGTAACCGTAAGAATGTGACCGTCCTGCGTGAGGAGAACGGAAAACAGAAGGCTTATCAAGTGGACCTCACCTCGGTACGAAGCCTCTACGAGTCGCCCGTTTACTATCTGCAGCAGAAGGATGTGGTGTATGTGGAGCCCAACGACACCCGTCGTCGTCAGTCAACCGCCTCGGGCAACACGTTCCAGACTCCCGGCTTCTGGCTGTCGTTCACCTCGGCCGTGTGCTCCGTGGTCATGCTGGTGGCCACTTTAATTCTGAAGAAATAAGGTCCGGCGACCGGGCGCCCAAGGCAACACACCGCGTCGCCCCGTCGTTGATACTGCGAAAAATCAACGTCCCTAAACATCTATCTTGTGGCAATTCAAACTATAAATCAGCAACAACGTCGCGTCACTACGAACGACGACATCAGTCAACTGCGCGACTTTGTGGCGCTGTGCCTCTCGCGCTGGCAGTGGTTTGCCGTCAGCGTGGCTCTTTGTCTGGGTGCCTGCCTGCTCTACCTGAGCACCAAGTCACCCGTTTATAACCGTTATGCTTCCATACAGATCAAGCAGGAAGCGCGTGGTTCCAAGTCGGTGATGAACCAGATTGGCGCGATGACCGACATGGGAATGTTCTCCAGTGTATCCGATGCCAACGACGAAATTGTGGCTATTTCTTCTCCTGCCGTCGTGGGAGAGGTGGTGAAGCGTCTGCATCTCGACATGAATTATTCCGTAAAAGACGGCATGCGTCGCAAGACGCTGTACGGCCGCAATCTGCCGCTGACCGTCGCCTTGTTGGATGTAAAGGACAACGAGCCCTGCTCCTTCAAGATGGTTTGGCAGAAGGATGGCAAGGTACGGCTCAGTGATTTCACTCTCGGTCACACGGAGTTCGACAAGACAGAAACGCATGCAGTGGGCGACACCGTGCAGACGTGTGTGGGCCGCATGTGCATAGAACACAACCTCGGCTTCAACGTGGAGTTGGCAGAACGACTGCAGAACCGCGCCATCACGGTCGTTCGCTCAGGCTACAATCCCACGACGGCTCGCTACACCGGACGCTTGGGAGCACAGCTCAACAATAAGATGAACAACATCATCGACCTGTCGTGCAACGATGTTTCGACGGAGCGTGCCGAAGATTTTCTCAATACCGTCGTGGCCGTTTACAACGAGCGCTGGGTGAGCGACCGCAACCAAGTGGCCGTGAGCACCAGCAAGTTCATCGACGAACGTCTGGCCGTGATTGTGCAGGAATTGGGTAACGTGGACAACGACATTTCGTCGTACAAGAGCGCCCATCAGATTCCCGACCTCAAGGCTGCCGCACAACTCCACATGCAACAAGCCAACGAGTCGGGCCTCAAAGCCATGGACATCAACAACCAGCTCTATATGGCCCGCTACCTTCGCTCCTTTGTCGATGGCAGCAGCGACCAGTTGTTGCCGGCCAATTCCGGGGTTGGCAGCGCCGCGATAGAGAAACAAGTGGCCGACTACAACACGAAGATGTTGCAGCGCAACGGCATGGCGGCCAGCAGCAGCGCCAAGAATCCCATGGTGGTGGAGCTGGACCAGAGCCTGGCTCTTATGCGCGCCTCTATCGTGACAAGCATCGACAACCAGATAGCCGCCCTGAAGAAACAGCTCGAGGCTATCCTTGCCACCGAGCGACAGAGCACGCAGCAAATCACCAGCAGCCCGAATCAGGCCCGTCATTTGCTGAGCATCGAACGCCAGCAGAAAGTGAAAGAGTCGCTCTACCTCTACTTGTTGCAGAAACGTGAGGAGAACGAGTTATCGCAGGCCTTCACGGCTTACAACACCCGCGTCATTACGCCGCCCACCGGCAGTCTGCACCCCGTGGCCCCCAGTCGCAACAAATATCTGATGATTGCCCTGTTGCTCGGTCTGGCCATTCCCGCCGGTATCTTCTATTTGTTGGATAGTTTGAACACCAGCGTCCGCGGACGTAAGGACTTGGAAAACCTCACCGCACCCTTCGTGGGCGAAGTTCCTTTGAGCACCGACGTGAAGAAAGGCTTCGGCAAAAAGACGAAGAAGGGCGCCGACGGCTATAAAGTGCACGTGAAGCCCGCTTTGCGCGACACCATCAACGAGGCGTTCCGCGTGGTGCGCACCAATCTGGAGTTCATCGTGGGCGAGGGAGAGAATAAGAAGATGCTGATTGTGACCTCGGCAAATCCCAGTAGCGGTAAGACTTTCATTACGGCCAACCTCGCCGCTTCGCTTGCGCTGGCTGGCAAACGTGTGATGGTGGTGGACCTCGACTTGCGCAGAGCTTCGCTGTCGCACTACGTGAACAAACCCACCGAGGGCATAAGTGCCTATCTCAGCGGTAAGTTGACAGACTGGAAACAAGCCGTCGTGAGCAACGTGATGGCCGAAGGTGTGGACGTGCTCCCCGTGGGCATGGTGCCCCCCAATCCCGCCGAGTTGCTCCTGAGCAAGCGTCTTCCCGAGATGTTGGCCGAGATGCGTAAGGAGTACGACCTCGTGCTGATGGACTGCCCGCCCGTAGAGGTGGTGGCCGACACTGCGGTGATTGCCCGTTACGCCGACGTCACTCTGTTCGTGATACGCGCCGGTCTGATGGAACGTGAGATGATTCCTGTGGTGCAGCAAATGTATGACGACCAGAAGTTGCCGAATATGTCCGTCCTGCTCAACGCGACGGAGGCCATCGGAAACGGTAAGTACGGTTACCACCGCTATGGTTATCGTTACGGATACAACTACGGTTACGGCAGTTACGAAAGCAAATAATTGGGCTTGTTGTCGGCACGCATCGTCACGAACCTCCGCATGAACGGGGCGAATCGCAGGCATAAGGACCTGTGAATGCGCCCTTATACCCAAAGAATCATAAAGCGATGAAGAAAGTCATCACCTACGGAACCTACGACCTCCTGCACCAAGGTCACATCAACATTCTGCGCCGTGCCAAGGAGCAGGGCGATTACCTGATTGTGGGAGTCACTAGCGACGCGTTCGACAAAGAGCGCGGCAAGCTCAACGTGCGCAACAATGTGCTGGAGCGCATCGAGGCGGTGAAGGCCACGGGCTATGCCGACGAGGTCATCATCGAAGATTACGTAGGGCAGAAGATTGACGACATCCAGAAATATAATATAGACGTCTTTGCCATCGGCAGCGATTGGGAAGGCAAGTTCGACTACTTGAAGGAGTACTGCGAGGTGGTATATCTGCCTCGAACCGAAGGTATATCGAGCACCCAGCTCCGCGCGGCCTCACAGGCAGTTGTGCGGGTGGGCATTGTGGGGACAGGGCGCATCGCCCGTCGCTTCGTGCCGGAGGCCGAGTTTGTCAATGGCGTGGATGTGGTGGCGGCCTATAATCCGCAGTGCGCCGAGGCGGAAGCTTTCGCGCAGAAGCACGGCGTGCAACCCTTCGCAGACCGTTACGAAGACTTCCTCGACGCGGTGGATGCCGTGTATGTCGCCTCGCCGCACCTGACGCATTACGACTACGCGCGACGCGCTTTGCAGGCCGGAAAGCATGTGCTCTGCGAGATACCCATGCTGCTGTCCGCCGAGCAGACGCGCGAACTCTTTGCGCTCGCGAAAGCGAAGAACGTGGTGTTGCTCGAGGCGAGTAAGACTGCTTTCTGTCCGGCGTGGAGTCATCTGCTTGTATTGGTCAAGAGCGGTGTGATAGGAGATGTGGTCGATGTGAAGGCTTCGCTCTCGAAGTTGATGCCTGAGACCACTATCCGTGAGTTCGATGCCGCCGCGGCCGGAGGGTCGGTCACGGAGTTGGCGCCCCTCTGTCTTATGGCCATCGTCAAGTTGTTGGGCAAGGATTTCACCGATGTCCACTTCTACTCGAAGCTGCAGGATGGCGTTGACATCTTCACGAAGGGCGAACTTGTGTTCCGAAACGCCGTGGCGTCGTTCACACTCGGACTGGGCGTGAAGACCGAGGGCAACCTTGTGGTGTCGGGCACAAAAGGTTACATCTTGGTTCCTTCGCCGTGGTGGCTGACCAATTTCTTCGAGGTCTGCTACGAGGACCAGAATAAAAATAAGAAATATTTCTACGCCTACGAAGGCGACGGACTGCGCTACGAGATACAGGAGTTCGCCTCGATGATTGTGAATCACCGGGCCGAGAGTTTCCGGTTGTACCGAGATGAGTCCGTAGTGATTGCCGGGGTCATCGAACAATACCGCGCCGGCGTGAACACCACCTGCCTGCAGTGACGCTTCGTTGTGCTGCACACACACCGTCCGCGCGCCCTCGTGACGCCGCGGACAACCAAAGAAAACAAAGTATGTTGAAACGCTTATTCGATATTTTGCTTGCTGCTCTTTGCCTCGTCATCTTTGCACCGCTGATGGCGCTGGTGGCGGTTGCGCTGTTCTTCCGCCAAGGCTGCCCCATCATCTATAGCCAAGAGCGCATCGGGCGGCACGGCAAGCCTTTCCTCATCTATAAGTTCCGCACCATGACGAGCGACGCGGAGGCGACCGGAGAACGGCTCACCTGTCCGTCGGAGACCCATCAGCACGTGACGCCCATCGGGCAGTTCTTGCGCACGCATCACCTCGACGAGCTGCCGCAGTTCTGGAATGTGCTCGTCGGCGATATGTCGTTTGTGGGCTATCGTCCCGAACGTGCGTTCTACATCGCCAAGATAATGGAGCACGACGCCCGTTACGAGCAGCTCTACGCCATACGTCCCGGCATTACGTCTTATGCCACGCTGCACAATGGTTATACCGACTCGCTGGAGAAAATGCTCAAGCGTCTGGACTACGACCTTGCCTATCTCGAGCAGCGCAGTCTGGCGGAAGACTTCCGCATCTTAGGTATGACCTTCGTGTCCATCGTGCTGGGCAAGAAGTTTTGACGAGACGACCCGGAAAAGACATGCGCTCGTCTGAGCTCACACGTCCTTATGAATGAGCTCACACGTCCTTATGTCTGACCTCAAACATGCGTATGTCTGAACGCACTCGTCCGCATGTCTCATTTTCGCCCTCCGCATAAAGAAAGCCAGGCTCCCGCACGGAACCTGGCTTTTGTATGGCTGATACTTGTGAATGAACGGATTATGCTTGTTTTGGCGTATCGGGATAAGCAACGCGCGTGTGGTAGATAGCCATCAGTTTCTCCGCCAGCACGTCCTTGGTCGTGCGGATATCTTCGAAGGTGATAGGGCACTCGTCGAAGAGGTGGTCGGCAACTTGGCTGTCGATGATAGAGTTGACCAGCGTTCGAATATTGGTCTCCGTGTATTCGTTGAGGCTATGCGAAGCAGCCTCCACCGAGTCAGACATCATCAGAATGGCTTGTTCCAGCGTGCAAGGGTTAGGACCCGGATAGCGGAATAGGCTTTCGTCCACGGTGATGTCTGGGTTCTCCTTGCAGTAGGCCAAGTAGAAATACTTGGCGAGACTCGTGCCGTGGTGGGCGCTGATGAAGGCACGAATCACCTCCGGCAACTTGTTGGCTTCGGCGATGCGAAGGCCATTGGCCACGTGCATCCTTATGATGTTTGCGCTCTCGATACGGCTCAAGCGGTCGTGGGGATTCGGTCCGTGCTGGTTCTCCGTAAACATGTTGGGGTCGTTGAGTTTGCCGATGTCGTGGTAGAACGCCGCGGTGCGCACCAGTTGAGAATCGGCGCCCAGGCGGTTGGCGACCTCACCTGCAAGGTTGGCCACCTGCATGGAGTGCTGGAAAGTTCCCGACGCGTCGGCCGACAGACGGCGCAGCAGCGGGTTGTTGGTATTGGAAAGTTCGGCCAGCGTCACGGTGGAAGTGAAGCCGAACAGGCGTTCGAAGGGCACAAGCAGCAGGTAAGAGATGAGCAACAACGCGCCGTTGATGAGAATATATATGTACGGCTCGTAGGCAAACTCCTGACGCATCATCCAGCACGCCGTGTAGCAGAGGGCCGACAGCAAGGTGACCCACAGCGAGGCGCGGAACAGTTCGCGGCGCTCCGACAGTTGCTTCATGCTGTAGATGGCCATCAGTCCGGCCACGGTCTGCAGGAAAACGAAGTCGAACGGCACGGTGACGGCGATGGCCGAAAGTAGTATGCTGCTCATGTGAGTGATAAATGCCGTGCGTGAGTCAAGGAAGACTCGCACGAAGAACGGCAAGATGCAATAGGGAATGGCATATAGAGCCTCGGGGTGCTGGCTTACGACCACATAGGTGATGATAGGGAAAGCCAATGTGAGCAACGCGACGAGTGCCATGGGACGCCACGACTGCAGGTAGTCGAGACGGAATTGAACGAAGTACAACAACAGGCTGACGAGGATGAGGGCCACGTAAAGTGTCTGTCCGCCTCTCTGCATCCATCGCTCGCTGAGTGTGCGCTCCACGGAGCGTTCGCGCTCACTCAGGGTGCGAAGCATATCGTAAGTCTCGCCGCGGACAACGTCGCCGAAGTCCACAATCTTCTGACCTTTGATGGCCTTTCCGCGGTAGAGTGAGACGGAATTCTCTATGTCGAGGCGGCGCGACTCCGAGCGTGACTGGTTGTAGGTGACGTTGGGCGTGATGTAATGGTCAAGGTTGCAGCGGCGCAAAACGTTGAGATGATAGCGCGCCGAGTCCTCGTCGTGAAGCAGATATTCGTAGGCGCTCTTGGGGGTGTGCAGGCGCGACACGTTGGTCTCGCTGGCCTCCTGACTGCCCCAAACGATAAGGATGTGGCTCATCTTCTCTTTCTCCAGGCGGTCGAATGCCTCCATGCTCACCACACCTATCGTATAAATCTCGCGCAGACGGTCCACGATGTGCTGACGATAATAAGCAGGAACCGAGCCGGGCAAGCGCGTGTTGAAGTCGGTGACAAAGGCCGACACCTGCGCGTCCACGATATGCGGGTCGGCATCGAAGTAGGGACGGTAGTCCGACGCCATGAGGCTGTCGATCTCGGCTTGGCGCACATCGTCTGGTTTCAGTATATGAAAGTCCTCATCTGCATAGACGGCATGGCTGTACCACGTCTGTCCCTGACGGAACTCGGGCAGTACATCGCCCTTGTGCGGCAGTAACACAACAAGGAGGACGACGGCTCCTAACAGCGCGAGGATGCGGTAGATGTAGTCGCGCGTGGTGGACGTATAATGATGATTGTAGCGTATCACGGTCGTAATTGTTTGGTGGTTATGGGATTTTTGTGCTATCGATGGTCCTGCTTGCTGGCGCAGGCGGCGCAGGTTCCTTTGATGATGAACTCCGATTCCTGGGCGGAAAAGCCTGTGGGAATAGGCACTTGTGGCACGGGGACGTCGTGAATGCAGTAGGTGCGTCCGCAGTGGAGACAGGTGAAATGAAGGTGCTGCACGTGCTTTTCGTCGTGGCAGTGACACACACAATACTTGCGGTGGCCCGAGCCGTCGTCAATCTCGTGGAGCATGTGATGCTCGGCAAAGAGGCGAAGCGCGCGGAAGATGCTCGAGCGGTCCATGCTGGGCATCGCCTCCTCCATGTCGGACAGGGAGAAGGTCGTGCGCATCTTCTGGGCTTGCTGCCATACGAGCTGGCGAACTGCGGTGGGTTTTATGCCGTGGGCTTCCATGGTCTGCGGGTCAAAGTTGTTCGAAGAAAGAGAGCGGTCGTCCGCTCTTCGAGACGCGCACTCCCACATCCGTGATGGCGGGTATCACCTCGCGGGTCATGTGGTGGCGGAGTCTGATCTGGGCCGTCTGCCCTTCTTGCAGGTGTAGCTTGCGGTAGGGCTGCAGGGTCTGTCGGAAGGTCACACCCTGATGGTGCAGAGCGGTGGAGTCCTCCATGCTGAAGAACAGCGTGTCGCACAGCACGGCGGTGGGGTTGCTGAGGTGTGTCTCGGCGATGAGCCACAGGCCGCGGTAGGGGAACGACGGGCGGAACCGCATCCCGAGGTCCAGTTGGTATTCGCCCGTCGGCAGTGTCTCTGGCAACGAGAAACGCAAGGTGTCGGAGGCTCTCCAACCATCTTCGCTCACCGTCACATAGTGATGGTAGGGGATGGCTCGCTCGCGCTGGCAGCCGATGACCAGTAGTGCGGCGGCGATGGTGAGGACACAAGTCTTGCGCACGGTGCAGATTTGTTATTCTTTTGCCTGAGGAGCGTCGGGTCTCGGGCGGTCGTGGTGGTGCGGTTTGTGCGGACGTCGGTCGCGATTACCCTGCTGGGAATGGGCGTTTTCCTTGGGCGTCTGGCCGTCGGCCCTATGCTCGCGTGCCTCCGTTTGTTCTTTGTCGCGGGGCTGACCGTTGCGTTTTTTCTTCTTTTTCTTCTTCTTGTCAAAGCGGCTTACATCCTCTTGTGTGGCCAGGTCGATAGGACCTTCGGGCTCCTGACGTCCGCCCTCTTCCAGCGTGTCGGGCTTTTCTCCGGCGCGGTTCATGGCTATCACTTCCATGGCACGGGCGGCCGAGATGGTGATGAGGTTGGCGGCGATGCGACGGTCGGTGCTGTAGGTGACCATGCGGGCCAGTATGTCGCTCTTGAACAAGTAGTATTCTGCGTCGGCGGTCAATAGCGTCACCTCGCGGCTGGGGAACTCACGACTGGCCTCGATGTACTGGTCCACCTCGTAGTTGAGACAGCACTTGAGCTTGGCGCACAGGCCAGCCAGCTTCTGAGGATTAAGGGAGAGGTCCTGGAAACGAGCGGAGCTGGTGTTCACGCTCTGGAATTGTCGCTGCCACGTGGCGCAGCAGAGTTCGCGACCGCACGGGCCGAAACCTCCGATGCGCCCGGCTTCTTGGCGAGCACCTATCTGCTTCATCTCGATGCGAACATGGAATGCCTCGGCCAGCACCTTTATGAGTTGGCGGAAGTCCACGCGGCCGTCGGCGATGTAATAAAAGATGGCCTTCTGTCCGTCGCCCTGATATTCCACGTCGCCTATCTTCATCTCCAGACCGAGGTCCTTGGCTATCTGGCGGCTTTGTATCATAGTGTCGTGCTCACGTGCCTTGGCTTCTTCGTACTTTTGCATGTCCACCTCGCGGGCCACGCGGTAGATGTTGCGCAGCTCTTCTCCGGGCTTCAACTGGGCCTTGCGCAGTTGAAGGAGCACAAGGCGTCCAGTCATGGTGACCATGCCGATGTCGTGTCCGGGCGAGGCCTCCACGGCGACGATGTCGCCTTTTTCTAATGGCAGGCGGTTGCTGTTGTGGTAATAGCCCTTGCGTGTGTTCTTGAACTGCACCTCCACAAGGTCCGTCGCCTCCTCGTTGTCGGGTAGGTCGGCCAGGTAGTCGTGCACGTTGAGCTGGCACTGCCCTTTACCGCAGCCTCGGCTGACGAGTCCGCGGCCTTCGATGCCGCATTTGTATTGTAGTTCCATAGTGCTTATCGCGTTTAATATATTATGGTGGGCTGAGCGATTTCCGTGGTCGGAGCTCAGCTTTTCAATAGGTAAATCATTCTGATGGCCAGGTCGAAGAAGACCATTCGGGCCGATACGTTGCTCTCGATGTCGCGCTGGCAGTCGGCGAGGGTGCTGGTCATGGGGATGACGTTGCGCTCGTGGATGAAGCGGGCAAAGCGCTGGGAGAACTGCGCTTCCTCGGGGCTTTGGTAGTTGAGCGTGGCGTGTTGTTGGAAATTGTAGATGAAGTTTTCGCGCACGAACAGTTGAAAGTGCTCCAGCAGATGCTTTTGTCGCTCGCGTCCCATGGCGGTCACGGTGTCGCTCCATTCGCGCAGGCTCTTGATGTTGCGCACATAAGCCAGTCGCATCAACTGCATGAACAGTTCGAACGCCTCGCTGCGGTCGTTCCCCGCCGTCAGTTGATGCAGGGCGCGTGTGTAGCTGCCTTCGGTCATGTGTGCGGTGGCTTGGGCCAGTTCTGCGGGTACGGCGTGCAAGGTCTGCAGTGCCTGAGCCAGCAACGTCTCGTCGATGCGGTTCACGCGCATCATCTGTGTGCGGCTTTGTATGGTTCCCAGCACGTCGTCGGGCCGCTCGCTCACCAGTAGGAAATAGGTGCGCGAGGGCGGTTCCTCGATAAGTTTCAGCAATTTGTTGGCCATGGCGTCGCCCATCTTCTCGGGCAGCCACATCACCACCACGCGATTGCCGCCCTGACTGCTCTTGAGGGCCAGCTTGCGCTGCAGGGATTCGGCCTCGCCCACGTAGAATTGCAACTGCTGATTCTCGCCCCCGAGACGGCGGAGCCAATCGCTCTGGTCGAAATAGACCGAGTCGTTCAGTTGCTGTCGCCACTCTTTCAGATAGTCGTCGCTTACGGGGTTCTCGCTGCTCTTCTGCTTGAAAATGGGGAAAGAGAAATGGAGGTCGGGGTGCGACCATGCCGATGACATGCGGCAACCCTCGCACTCGCCACAGGGCTCCCCGTCGTGAGGACTGCGGCAGAGCATATAGCGGGCGGTGGCAAGGGCGAGCGCCAGTTTGCCCACCCCGCTGCTGCCGTGCAGCATGAGGGCATGGGGCATGTGGGCGCCGTCCACCAGTTGTCTGATGCGTGCCTTCTGCTCTTCATGCCCCACCACATCGGCGAAGCGCCATCCAGTTGTCTGCTCCATTTTGCCTGCGCGCGTGTATGCGCGTCTATAAATCTATTTATAAGATTACAAAGGTACGAAATAAAATCCAATCCATCATAAATATACGGGATAAATACGACCGAGAGTGCAAAATTAGGAAAACGGCTCGTCCGCCGCGGTGCGTCGGGGCGCTCGGCAAGCTGCGTGCGCACGTCGGGTTTCAGACATACTTATGTTTGGGCTCACACATCCTTATGTGTGACCTCAGACGTCCTTATTTTTCGTCTCACACGTCCGTATGTGTAAAAGCAGAGCCGCCACAGTTTCTTGCGAAGGCTGGGCGGCTCTGTAGGGGAAGGGTTATGTCGTCACTTGGACCATCTGTCCGGGTTGCGTGTCGATGTCGTATTCGTAAGTCCGCAACAGTATGGGGTGCTGGGGCGACGTCAGCTCGGAACTCACCTTAGGCTCGGCCACTTGGGGCGGGCAGAGTAGGGGGTTGGGGCAGGTGCCCTTGGCTTCACGCAGCCCTTCTCCCTTGAGAGGAACGTAGCTGCGAATGCGCAGGGTGCCGCCCACGGTGCTGCGGATGGTGGCGGAGCTGAGCTGACCACCGGCCCATTGCATGCTTACTTCATAGCCGCCACGGGCGCGCAGACCGTTCACCTGACCGCAGGGCCATGCCTCGGGCAGGGCGGGGAGGAGTTGCACGGCGCCGTCGTGACTCTGCACGAGCATCTCGCAAACGCCGGCGGTGTAGCCGAAGTTCCCGTCGATTTGGAAGGGCGGATGGGCGTCCATCAAGTTAGGATAGGTGCGTCCTTGCGGGAACTCTCGCTGGGCGCCGTCATGGGGCAGCAGCATGAGCATCTTGCTGAGAATGGTGTAGGCGTGGTTGCCGTCGAGCATTCGTGCCCAGAAATTTATCTTCCATCCCGAACTCCAGCCCGTGGCCACGTCGCCGCGCTGCAGGAGCGTGTTGCGGGCCGCCTGCCACAGCAGCGGTTGTGTGCTGGGTGTAATCTGCGCCGAGGGGTAGAGACCATAGAGATGCGACACGTGACGGTGCTGGTCGTGCGGGTCGTCGCTGTCGGACAACCACTCCTGCACTTGGTTATGTCGGCCGATGAACATGGGCGGCAACTGGCTCATGTAGTACTGAAGAGAGTCGCAGTATGTCTGCGTCTCCTTGCCGAGTATGTGGGCGGCCTGCAGTGTCTGGTAAAGCACGTCGAAGACGATTTGATTGTCCATGGTGCAGCCTGCCGTGAGCGGACCGCCCGTGTTGGCTGGGCCGTGCTCGGGACTTACCGAGGGAGCCAGCACGAGGTAGCCGAGGTCGGGGTGACGCGTGAGTACCGACATATAGTAGTCGGCGGCGCCGCGCATAATATAATAGGTACGCGCGAGGAAGTCGCGGTCGCCCGTGAACAGGTAATGTTGCCAAAGATGAGTGCTGAGCCATCCGCCGCCGTTGGGCCACATGCCCCACGTTGGACCGTCGATGGGCCCCGTGCATCGCCAGATGTCTGTGTTGTGGTGAGCCACCCAACCTTTGGCTCCGTAGAGCGTCTGGGCGGCGTCTCTGCCCGGTTCCACCAAGTCGCGCAGCAGTTGCCACAACGGTTCGTTCATCTCGCCCATATTGGCGACATCGGCCGGCCAATAGTTCATCTCGGCGTTGATGTTGATAGTGTACTTGCTATCCCACGGCGCGCCTGGGCTTCCGTTCCAGATTCCTTGCAGGTTGGCGGCCTGACCACCGGGTTGTGAACTGCAGATGAGCAGGTAACGACCAAACTGGAACATGAGACTGGCGAAGTCGGGGTCGCCTCCGATATGGAAGTCACGCAGGCGCTCTTCCGTGGTCTGCTCGGCGTGCTGCTGGCGGAGTTGCGGGTTCTCTATGTGCAGACTCACGCGGTCGTAATACTTGCGGTAAGCGGCCACGTGGGCGGACAACAGCGCTTCGTGCTTGACCTTAGCCACCGCCTTCAATGTTTTCTGGGTGAGGACGGTAGGATTAGCGTCCACTTTTCGGTAGTTGACGAAGTTGGTGGCTGTGGCCACGATGACGTCGGCATACGACGCTCCTTCGATGCGCAACTGCTTGCCCTCTTGCGCGGATACTTTTCCGTCGGTCTTCACCTGCACACGGCACTCAGCGTGCAAGGCGGCAGGAATGCCCTCCTGTTCCACACCCTGGCAGGTGACCACCAGTTCCGAGCCTTTGGCCTTGGCCTCGGCGGGTAGGGGAGAACGGTGGCGCAGCGTGAAGGCGAGCGCTTTAGGGGCCGAGGCCTCCACATGATAGACCAGTACGTCGTGGGCGTGCGAGGTGAACACGGTGCGCTGGTAGGTGACGCCGTCGGCCGTGTAGTGGACGCCGGCCACGGCTTGCTGCAGCGAGAGGTCGCGCTGGTAGTCGGTAGGGTCGTTATGACCATAGTCGAAGAAGAGGCTGCCGAGCGTGAGGTAGCGCATGCCGTGCTGGCCCGTGAAGAAGTTTTCCGAGATGGTGCGGTCGAGCTGCCCGTAGTTGCTACGGTCGGTTGTCCAAAGCATCTGGCGCACACGTTCCAGTGCCTCGCGTCCTTTCGGGTTGAGGTTGTTGTGCGGTCCGCCGGCCCAGAAGGTCTCGTCGTTGAGTTGCAACTCGTCGGTATCAGTGCCGCCATAGACCATAGCGCCGATGTGGCTGTTTCCGATGGGCATTGCATCGGTCCAGTGCTGGGCGGGACGGTCGTACCACAGGCGCAGGTCCTGGGCCGTGGCTGAGAGTGTCAGCACGGAGGCGCAGAAGGAAAGAAGAATCTTTTTCATTGGATGGATTTACGTTCAGGGGTGAAAGAGAACTCGTGCGCAGGTCACGCCTCGTGTTTGGTGCGGAAGCCATAGGCGGCCACTACCACGAAGCAGATGAAGGGCAGCACGAACGAGGCGTTGGTGGACGGGAGACCGCACACCGTACCGCAGTCGATGATGGCCGCCTGCACGGGCGGCAGCACCGAACCGCCGAGGATGGCCATGATGAGGCCGGCGGCGCCGAACTTCGCATCGAGGCCGAGTCCCTTGAGTGCAATGCCGTAGATGGTGGGGAACATCAGCGACATGCAACCCGAAACACCCACGAGGCAATAAAGTCCCGCGCGGTTCTCAAAGCCGATGACGCCGGCGGTAAGTATGCCCGCCACTACGGCCAGCACGCCCAACAACATGCCCGGCTTCACATATTTAAGGAAGTAAGTGCAGATAAATCGGCTGCAGATAAAGAACATCATGGCCAGAATGTTGTAGCCTTGCGAGAGCACTTCGGCCGCCTTTTCCGTAATCACGCCGTCGGCATCAATGCCCAAGAGACCGAGGATGCGCGTTTCCAAACCTGTCGGCGTCTGGTCAACGAGAATGCGTGTGCCGTATTGAATGATGAAGGTCCAGCACATAATCTGGGCGCCCACATAAAAGAACTGGGCAATCACGCCCTCGCGATAGCGCACGAGACCGCACAGACGCTTCAGAGTGATGCCGATGCCGTCGCCCTCGTTGCCGTCGCCGTTCTTGGGCATGCGCGCAAAGTAAATGACGAGGAACATAACGGCAATGACTGCGGCAATCATAAGATACGGTGCGATGAGTACCGAGAGATCAGACTGCTTGAGCGCTTCAAAGTCGGTGTCGCTCAGCAAGGCGCGGGCTTCGGTATCGCGGGGGTCGAGCCGATTCTGTATGAAGTTCATGGCCACGAACATGCCCAAGATGGAGCCGCAAGGGTTGAAACATTGGGCGAAGTTAAGGCGGCGTGTGGCTGTTGCCTCGCTTCCCATGGTGAGGATGTAAGGGTTACAACTCGTCTCCAAGAAGGAAAGTCCGCACGTGAGAATGAAATAAGCCAACAAGAATGGGTAGTAGTTGCCCGTCATCTTGGCCGGGAAGAAGAGTGCTGCGCCCACCGCGTAGAGTCCGAGACCCATTAGAACGCCCGCCTTGTAGGAGTAACGGCGGATGAACATCGCGGCGGGGAAGGCCATGGCGAAGTAACCTCCGTAGAAGGCCACCTGCACGAGCGATCCCTCGGTCACCGACATGCGGAAGATTTTACTGAATGCTTTCACCATGGGATTGGTGATGTCGTTGGCAAAGCCCCACAGGGCAAAGCAGAAGGTGACGAGGATGAAAGGCAGCACATAGCTGACTCCGTCTTTTGAAAGAATGGATTCTTTGTTGGTCATTTGCTTTATGTATTTTATCGTTTAGCCGTTTGTACGGTTGGTCGGCCCCTTATTTATAGATTGGGCCGAAGTTGTTGCAGGCACGGAAGTCGGCGCCCTCCTTGTCCATGCCAAAGGCATTCCAGCAGGCGGGACGGAAGATGTCGGCGTCCGCTACATTGTGCATGCACACGGGGATACGCAGCATCGAAGCCAGTGTTATGAGGTCGGCGCCCACGTGGCCGTAGGCGATGGCGCCGTGGTTGGCTCCCCAATTGTTCATGACTGAATAGACGTCCTTGAAGGCGTCCTTCGACGAGTCGAGTCGCGGAGCGAACCATGTGGTGGGCCACGTCGGGTCGGTGCGTTTGTCGAGCGTATTATGCACGTCCTCGGGCAACTCCACGCTCCAGCCCTCGACTAATTGTAACACGGGTCCCAGACCGGCCACCCTATTGAGGCGCAGCATGGTCATGGGCATCCCGGCGAGCGTGCGGAAGTGTGACGAGTAACCTCCGCCGCGGAAGTAGTCGCGGTCGGCCGGCATCCATTGTGTGGCGGCCAGGCAGGCCTCTGCGTCGTGCTCGGTCATTTCCCAGGGCGTCTTCATGGTCGGCTCTCCGTGGTCGCCCGTCATGGCTCCCGTGGCGTCGAGGGTGGTGGCACCCGAGTTGATGAGGTGAATGAAGCCGTTGGCCGCACCGCCTTCAGGCCGCTTGCCCGTGACGCGCTCCACGGCGTCGGGACTCCAATAGGTGCGCACGTCGCTGAATAGCACGCCGCGGTTGGTGAGCAGATGTCCGAAGAGCATGGAGATGCCGTTGAGGAAATCGTTCTCGGTGGCCAGAACTTTGGCCTCGCGAATACCGTTCCAGTCGTATGACGAGCACATGAGTGACTCGGGGAAATCGAAGTTGGGACGATAGTCTGTCCATTGTCGTTGCCCTTGCACGCCGGCACAGATGGCGTTGTGACCGAGGGCCTCCTCTTTATATCCCAGTTCTAAGAGGCGGGAATTGCCTTCCATGAGGTCGCGGATAATCATCATATTCTTTACGGTGAACGCCCAGTCGGCGTCCTTTTCCGCGCGATTCTTGCCTTTGCCCTTGCCGTTGAAGGTGGTCATGGGCGTGCCGGGGAAGAGCGGACGGTCTTCGTTGTAGTCGTGACCTTCGTTGGGCTTGCAGTATTTTTCCACCCAAGCCATGGCGCGCTGATACTCTTCGGGGTCGTAGATACCGAAGTCCACGCGGCGCAGTATCTCCACGAGTTCCACGTATTCCGTGCGCATACCTAGGTAATGCTGCAGGAAATCGGCATCGACGATGGAGCCGGCGATGCCCATACATGTGTTTCCGAGACTCAGATACGCCTTGCCGCGCATGGTGGCCAACGCCTGAGCCGCACGCGCCCAGCGCAGTATCTTCTCAGCCACATCGGCAGGAATGGTGTTGTCGTCAAGGTCCTGCACGTCATGACCATAGATGCCGAAGGCGGGCAGACCCTTTTGTGCGTGGGCGGCCAACACGGCGGCCAGATACACGGCGCCCGGTCGTTCCGTTCCGTTGAAGCCCCAGACAGCCTTGGGCCAGTGGGGGTGCATGTCCATGGTCTCGGAACCATAGCACCAGCACGATGTGACGCTGATGGTGGCTCCTACGCCTTCGTGCTCAAATTTCTCTTGACATGCGGCGCTCTCGGCCACGCGACCGATGGTGCCGTCGGCTATTACACATTCCACGGGCGAGCCGTCGCCGTTGCGCAACTGACTGCTGATGAGGTGGGCCACAGCGTGAGCAAGTGCCATGGTCTTCTCTTCGAGGCTCTCTCGTACTCCACCCTGACGTCCGTCGATGGTGGGTCGAATGCCGATTTTTGGATAGTTCTGTTTCATGGTTCAAAGGTTAATTAAAGAGTTTTGTTCTGGTAATGTTTAGGTTAGTTTGAAGACGCGTTCCATCAGTTGCCACTTGTCGGTGCTGGGTGCATTAGGGTCTTTGCCCTGCATCTCGCTTACATAAGCCTCCCATTCCATTTGTCGCGGGAGCGTCATAAGGCGTGCATTGTCGGCCTGGAAGTCGAAGTCGTCGGTCGTGTCCATAATCATAAACGCCACGTTCTCGTGCATAAATATCTGCATGTCCAGGATTCCCACCTCGCGGATGCCCGCATTTATCTCGGGCCATGGGTGGGCGTGTGCCTCTTTGTACTTGGCAATCTTCTCTGCGTCATTGGGTAAGGTCAGTATCTGACAATATCGTTTCATGGGTTGTCGTTGGTTGTTAGGTGGATGCCGAGCAGGAGTCGGTGTCCCGCTCGGCACTTGATGTTTAGAATACGATGTTATAAGTCTTCACAACTCCCTGGTAGTTGCACTTCACTTTATTGCCTTCCACGGTAATTTTCACCTTGCCGTTGCTGGCCTTCGCGGCGATGCGAGGTTTGGCAGATGCGGCGGTGGCCTTCACTTCATACTGGTCGTAGCCGCAGATTCCATTGTCGTCGGTAGAGCGGATGGGCGTTGTGGGCACTTCCACTGCCTTGCCGTCCACCGTGATGCTGATGGTGGGAGGCACGGGACGCGCAATGTTGTGACCCTTGCCGCTGAAGCCCAAACCCATCAAGGCGCAGAGTTCACCGTCGCCGCCTTCAGCCACGAAGTAGATGGCATGCTTGCCAGCGAGGCCTTCCACCGCCTTGGCCACATCGGCCTTGAACTGCTGAACGCCCGTGCGTTTGCCTGCCGGCACGCTGATGGTGGCTATTTCCTGACCGTGATGCACGGCATTGTTCCAAGGAGCATCCAACCACACGTGTATATTGAAGGCCTTTTCCGTGCGAGGTTCCAACCACAGATTCAACTGCGTTTTATTGCCTTTCTTGGCAGGAGCGAAGGCTTTGATGCCCAGTTTGTCCTCGTTGAGACCGCCGAAGCCAAAGTATTTGAAGCCGACGATGGCGCCGTTGCAGACGTTGGTCACGGGGGCGTGGTTGTCCCAGATGTCCCACGAATCCTGCTGCATGCCCACATCGCTGAGGTAGCAGGCAATGCCGGCGCTGTAATATTGATAAGGATTGAGGCCGAAGACACTGAAACCTTCGCTCGTTACTTCCGCGCCGGTGTAAGTGGCGTTATTGGCCACGGCCATCCATTTCTGGTCGGGAGCGTAGGGATTGAAACCGGTGATGGTGACTTTTCCCCCGTCGCATACGGCCTGTTCATCGGCTTCTACGTGGATGGGCGCCACCATGGCTTGGCGTGCAAAACCGAAGCCGCGGGGCGGACGATGGTAAAAGACATACCACTGACCATTGATTTGTTCGATGCTTCCGTGAGTATTGTGGGCCGCATTGGTGGTGATGATTCGGTCACCCTCCTTGCTTACTTCGGGGGCACGCGAGTCCACAAGGATGCCGCCGTTCTTCCAAGGACCGAGTGGCGTATCGGCGTAAGCGTAGCGCAGTGTGCTGTTGCTCATCCCGATGCCGTAGTCGGGACCCGAGTGGCCGCTGTAGATGACCACGTATTTATTGCCCACCTGACGGATGGAAGAAGCCTCGAAGAAGTTGAATGCCTTGAGGTCTTCGCCGGGATATATATACATGTAGTCGGCGCGATTTACCTTGCTGGGGCGCGGTTTCTGGCCGAAGCGGGGGCGATTGTTGCTGTGAAGGGCCGGCAAAAGATTGGCGATGCGCTCTGTGCCCGGGCGTACCGAGTACATGGTGCGCTGGTCGAGCTGGGCGGCACTGCTGTGCTGGAAGCCCCAGAAACCGTAGGCGCGGAAGCCGATTTCATAGTCGGGGTCGTTCTCGTCGGTCACAGATTCAATGAAGACAGAAGGGTCGAAACCCATGCAACTCCCTTGTGTGGCGGCTTGGCCGTCCTCGGTCAGGTTCACAGGCGTAAAGGGACCGTCGGGGCGGGGACCCTTGCAGACCACGGCTTCGCGGCGCGGACCGCGGCTGTGAGGATAGAGAAAATACTCGCGTGTGCCGTCGGGACGGTTGACTTCCACAAGGTCGGGGGCATACATGACATCCCACTTCTCGCCCATCTTGTATGTGAAGATGGGGCCTTCGTCACGCCATTGCGAGAGGTCCTCGACCGGAGCCGACCACATGCGGATGTCGGGACCGCAGTAACTGTTCATGCGTAAGTCGTGCGAACCGATAATATATGCACGGTAGTGTCCGGGGCGGTCGGGGTCGGCAAATACGCGTGGCTCGCCGTCGGGAAGGTGTTCCCACAGGGGCAGATAAGGGTTTCCTGTACCATGATAGACGAAGCGTTCTGCCACTGGCACTTGCTTCTGAGCCTGGGCAGATACGGCCGTCATGACGGCGATAACTGCGAGAGAGAGAAGTTTTTTCATATTCTTTGATTAGATTTTATTGCGGTTTATGGTCTTTATTTACCGGTGTGCAGGAACTTATAAGGTGACGCCTGTCTTGAAGATGGCAATCTCGCGGGTGGCGGTGCGCTCGGTGTTGGTCTCCTTTCCCGATGCAACGGCCAGCACATAATTGGTGAAGTCGCGGCAGAGATGCTCCATGGTGATGCCGTCGAGCAGGACGCCGGCGTTGAAGTCTATCCAGTGTGGCTTTTGAACGGCCAGTCGGTTGTTGGTGCTCACCTTGATGGTGGGGACGAATGTTCCGAAGGGCGTGCCGCGCCCCGTGGTGAAGAGCACCAGCTGACAACCCGACGCGGCCAGCGCGGTGGAAGCCACCAAGTCGTTGCCCGGTGCCGAAAGCAGGTTGAGGCCTGCGGAGGTTATCTGCTCGCCGTAGCCAAGAACGCCGCACACTGCCGTGGTGCCGCTCTTCTGAGTACAGCCGAGCGCCTTCTCCTCGAGGGTAGATATACCCCCTGCTTTATTGCCCGGCGAGGGGTTCTCGCCCACGGGTTGGCCGTGGGATATAAAGTAGCGCTTGAAGTCGTTGACCAGTCGTACTGTCTGTTCTTTCAGTTCGGGGGTGAGGCAACGTTCCATCAGAATGGTCTCGGCGCCGAACATTTCGGGCACTTCGGTCAGCACGGTCGTACCGCCTTGTGTGCCGCAGATCCAGTCGCTGAAAGCACCCAACAGCGGATTGGCCGTGATGCCGCTGAAGCCATCGCTGCCGCCGCACTTCAGTCCGACGCGCAGTTTGCCGGCCGGTTGCTGGGTGCGCTGGTCGCGGCATGCGAGCGCGTAGAGTTCGTGCAACTGCTGAACGCCGTGGGTCACCTCGTCGTCCAGTTCCTGACAAACCATCACGCGCACGCGTTCCTTATTATAATGTCCGCAGAACGTCTGGAAGTCGCGCGGCTGATTGTTCTCGCATCCGAGTCCGACGACCAGTACGCCGCCGGCATTGGGGTGGTGAACCATGGCGCGGAGAATGCGTCGCGTGTTTTCGTGGTCGTCGCCCAACTGGCTGCAACCGTAGTTATGTCCATATACCGTCACGGCATCCACCCCCTTAGCGCCCCCGGTCTCTTCGAGGAAGCGGCGCAGGATTTGCTGGCAGACACCGTTGACGCATCCCACCGTAGGCACAATCCACAACTCGTTGCGAATGCCCACCTGACCATCGGCGCGCTCGTAACCCATGAAGGTTCGTTGCTCGCCGCTGGGTTGGGATGCTTGTAGCCCGGCCAACGCCACGTTGCTGTAGTCGAGTTCGCCGCTGAGATTGGTGGCCACATCATTGTGGTCCACCAGCGCGCCGTCTGCAATGTCGTGCACTGCATGGCCGATGGGGAAACCGTATTTTACTACTGTTTCCCCTTGGGCGATGGGGCGAAGGGCGATTTTGTGCCCTACCTTTTCGCCGTCGAGCATGACTGCCACGTTGTCGGCAGGATGAATTTGCAATGTTTTCATATCGTTGTCCGCTGTGTCGCGTCGGGACTTTTTTGCTACAGGTCCTTGTGTCGGGTTTCAGACATCCTTATGTTTGGCCTCACACGTCCTTATGTTTGAGCTCAGACGTCCTTATGTGTGGGCTCACACGTCCGCATGTCTGACCTTAGTTATACTATTGTCTTCACCGTCTCCAGCATACCTTTGTCCTGAATGCTCTGCAGGTCGGCGGTCAGAAGGTCGGTGAGACCGGGAATCAGGTTGAGGTCTTCGTTCCACACCTCCTGCATGGCCAGCACGCCGCGGGCAATCTGTGCGAGGTCGTCCGTAGCCCACAGGTCGGTGAGTTGCTGCATGATGGCGGCATCGTCGTTAGGCTGTATGGGAGCGCCGTCGGCGCGTGTGCCGCCCTTGTAGTAGGTGACGATGGCGGCGAGACCGAGCACAAGGCCTTGGGGCAAGGTTCCTTTGCGCTCGAGATACACTTTCAAGCCGGGCAAGTCGCGGGTGGCGAACTTGGGGAATGAGTTGAGCATGATGCTCGTGACCTGATGATCGACGTAAGGATTATTGAAGCGCTCGAGCACGTCGGCGGCAAACTGCTGCAGCTCGGCCATAGGAAGGTTGAGCGTCTGCATGAGTTCGTCGTATTGCACCTTGCGGATGAACTTGCCGATGACGGGATGATTGCAGGCGTCGCGCACGATGTCCACGCCGCTGAGATAGGCTACGGGCGAGAGCACCGTATGCGGACCGTTGAGCAGCGTCACCTTGCGTTCGTGGTAAGGTTTCTCGCTTTCGGCCACAAGTACGTGGAGTCCGGCCTTCTCTGCCGGGAATTCGCGGCGCAGTTGGGCGCACGTCATGTTCTCAGGACGCTCGATGACCCACAGGTGGAATGCTTCGGCCTGCACCACGAGATTATCGGCATAACCCGTCTGCTTCTGTATCTTTGCAATGTCTTTTCGGGGGAAACCCGGCACAATGCGGTCCACCAGTGTGGCACAGACATAGCAATATTTGGTGAACCAGGTGCGGAAGCGTTCGTAGTCCTTCCCTAAGTCATCACGCCAGAGGTCAATATATTGGTAGATGCACTCCTTGAGATGATGGCCGTTGAGAAAGATAAGTTCGCACGGCATGATGATAAGTCCCTTCTTGGGATTGCCTTTGAAGGTCTGGAAACGACGGTAGAGCAACTGCGTGAGCTTGCCGGGATAGGAACTGGCCGGCGCGTCGGATAGCTTGCAGGATGGGTCGAAGGCGATGCCCGCCTCGGTAGTGTTGGAGATGACGAACCGAATGTCTGGTTGGTCGGCCAAGGCCATGAAGGCGGCGTTCTGACTATAAGGGTTCAGGGCCCGACTGATGACGTCGATGCGGTCGAGCGTATTGACGGGCTGACCGTCGAGTCGACCTTGCAGATTGACGTGGTAGAGACCGTCCTGGCCGTTCAGCCAATCGACCATGCCTCGCTCGATGGGTTGCACCACCACTACGCTGGCGTTGAAGGTGGTGCGCTTGTTCATGTTCCAGATAATCCAGTCGACAAAGGCGCGGAGAAAGTTTCCCTCACCAAACTGTATTATCTTCTCTGGGGCCACGGCTTTGGGCGCCGTGCGTGCGTTCAGTGCAATCATTCTGACATATTTTTAATATAAGGAAGCTCGGGGAGCTTGCCAAATCCATAGAATCGTTGGGCGTTGAGGCCGAGGAATGCGGTTTGTTCGTCGGGCGTGAGCAGGGAACTGCGCCGAACGAAGTCGTAACTCATGCGGTAGGTTATGGCCGTGATGGTGCGGGGATAGTCGCTTCCCCACATCAAGTGGTCGATGCCCACGAGGTCGGCCGCCTCGCGTATGCGCTGCATGGCGGTAGGGAAGGGGTAGAACTCGCTATTGTAGAGCCATGTGATTCCGCCCGACTCCACCATCACGTTGGTGTGACGGGCCAGCAGAATCTGGTCGTGCCACAGATTTTCCGTGGGCATTCCGAAGTGGCCGATGGCGACTTTCAGCCGCGGGCACTCCTCGATAATCTCCCGCATCTCGGCAATCTGGCGCGGATTATCGGCCAGGCAGACGGAGAAGATAAAACCGCGCTCCTCCATCATCTTGGCGACGCGGTGCATTTCTTCGCTGCCGAGGGTGGTGTTGCCGGCTGCATCCACGGGCAGACGGTGACCCGGAAGAGCCAGCGCGCGGAAGCCCTTGTCGGCCAACTGCACGGATTGCTCGTAGAAACCGGGTTGTCGCCACTCGGGCATGCCGCAGACCACGAAGCGTTGTGGGTATCGCTGCTCCACTTCGGCGAGATAATCGTTCTGAATGCCGTCGATGAACTCTTGCACCACTACGGCTCCGCCCACTTGGGCGTAGTCCATGTTGGCGAGAAACACCTCGGCGCTGTTCTTGCCGTCAATCATGAACGGCGGCAACATCTGCCGTTCTTCGCCGAAGAACAACGAGCGGCCGCGGTCGAGCGTTCGGATGGGTTGGCCATCGACCACCGTATCTTGTCGGAGCCACAAATGGCTGTGTGCGTCGATGATGGGGCAGGGCTGGTCGGCGTTGGCTGGAGAAGGGGATTTCGTCATGCGGGTGAGTGGCTTGATTTTATTGGGTGAATGAGCGAAGTCACGCGGGTGACATTAACTGTTTGCCCAGGTGACGCGCATCTGGTCACCGATGATGTCCTGCACTTCCTTTACCAATTGCCAGTCGATGGGCTCCTCGATGAACTCGAGATTACGCTTCACGTTGGCGGGATTGGCGCTGGAGAAGAGGGTGGACGTGATGCGGGGATTGCTCACACTGTATTGCATGGCGAGTTTTTCTATGGGCGTTCCCTTGGCCATGCAGTGTTGCACGGCGCGGTTGCAGGCATCGACGAGCGACTGGGGTGCGGGATGCCAGGCAGGCGCACCGCGCTGTGAGAGCAGTCCCATGCTCAGGGGTGAGGCATTGATAACGCCGATGCCGCGCTCCTCGAAGTAGTCGAGGTGGTCGGTGATGGCCTCGTCGCAAAGACAGTGATGGCAGAAGTTGAGCACGCTCTCCACGGTGCCGGGTTCCGTGTGGTCGATAACCCAGCGCAGATTGTCCAGTTGCAAGTCGGTGATTCCCACGTGGCCTACCACGCCTTCCTTCTTCAAGGCGACGAGGGCGGGCAGTGTTTCGTCCACCACCTTCTGCAGACCGCCGGGCAGACTGGCTTGGAACTCGATGTCGTGCACGTTGATGAGGTCGATGTATTCTATGCCCAGACGCTCCATGCTCTCATAGACGCTTTCGGTGGCACGCCGGCCCGAATAGTCCCAAAGATTTATGCCATCCTTGCCGTAGCGGCCCACTTTTGTGCTGAGATAATAGCGGTCGCGGGGCAGTTCGCGCAGTGCTTTGCCCAATACCGTCTCGGCTTTGTAGTGGCCGTAATAGGGCGAGACGTCGATGAAGTTCATACCTCCGTCCAGTGCCACCGATACGGTGCTGATGGCTTCGGCTTCGTTAATGTCGCGAAATACAGCGCCGAGCGACGAAGCGCCGAACGACAACTGCGAAATCTTCAGGCCGGTGCGGCCGAGTTCATTGTATTTCATAGCGGATATTTGTCGGTTTGTGAGGTCGGATGACGGCGGCTATTCGTTGAAGTCCACCAAGATTCGGAACACCTTTCCGGGAGCGGCAACCCATTTCTTCATGGCGTCGTGAGCCTCTTCGGGTTTCACCACGGCCGAGATGAGGCGGTCGGTGGGAGCATTGCTTTCCTGCAAGTAATGGATGACGGCGCGGAAATCGCTGGGCATGGCGTTGCGACTGCCGCGGATGTCGAGTTCTTTCTGCACAAAGAGCTTGGTGGCGAACGAGATGTCTACTTTGGCATAACCGATGCAGACCACACGACCGGTGAAAGCCACCTCGCTGACAGCCATCTGATAGGTTGGGGGAGCGCCCACCGCCTCGATAACAATATCGGGACCGAGTCCTTCGGTAAGTTCACAGAGACGCGCATGAACGTCGTCCGTTCCGCTGTTGATGGTGTAGCGAGCGCCCATCTCGCGGGCGAGAGCGAGCTTTTCGTCGTCGAGGTCCACGGCGATGACTGTGGCTCCGCGCAAGGCCGCGCGAACGATGGCGCCGATACCAATCATGCCGCAGCCCAAGACCATCACCACGTCGATGTCGGTCACCTGACCGCGGTCAACGGCGTGGAACCCGACACTCATGGGCTCAATCAGGGCACAGTCGCGCGGAGAAATGCCGGGAGCCGGAATGACTTTCTGCCAAGGAACATTGATGAGTTCGCGCATGGCGCCCCAGCGCTGCACGCCCAACGTCTCGTTGTGTTCGCAGGCATTCACGCGGCCGCGGCGGCACGAGGCGCAGTGTCCGCAGTTGGTGTAGGGGTTGAGGGTGACCACCAGTCCGGTCTTCAGCGTTTCGGGAACGTCGTCGCCCACCGCTTCTATGGTGGCGCCGATTTCGTGACCGGGTAGGGCGGGCATCTTCACCATAGGATTTTTACCAAGATAGGTGCTGAGGTCGCTGCCGCAGAAACCTACGTAGCGCAGTCGCACTTGTACTTCACCAGCCGCAGGTGCTGCGGGTGTTTCCATCTGAGCGACTACCATGTCGCCGGGGACGGGTATTTGTACTGTTTTCATTTCTTCGTTGTTTCTTTCCCTACAAAAGTAATATAATCTTCATTGACTTCAAACTGAAAATCGACAAAATGCTATAAAATATCGCTAAAATCTTATTGTTTTCATGACATTATTGCTAACTTTGTGGCGTAAAGAACCGTAAAAATAAAAATTCCTATTATGAAACGCATTCTTACGATGCTCATGCTGGCGGTCGTTTGCTTGGTCGCCAACGCTCAGTTCGGCGCTCTTCCGCCCTTGCATCAGGACGGAAACATGTTCCGCGACACGCATGGCAACCCCGTGGTTCTGCACGGCGCCATGGACACGCCGAGCCCTTATTTCAGTGGCTGGCGCTGGGGTGGTTCGTGCAATGAGAGCACCATCACGCCTTGTATCACGTATTTCGACAAGTTGTTCACGCACATGACCGACACGACGAACGGTTTGTGGTGTAATCTTTTCCGCTTGCATCTCGATCCTTGTTGGACGAACAACTCGGGCATTACGGCGGCTGGCTTCACCAAGGTCGAGAACGACTGGTATGACCCCAACGGAACGAAGGTGGGCGGCGAGGCTGATGTTCATCAGTTCGACAAGGCCCGTCTGAAGACTTACATGACCAGTCTCTACAGCAAAATTGCCCAGAAGGCGCTCGACCACGGCATGTATGTCATCATGCGCCCGCCCGGCGTGTGCCCGGAAAAGATAAAGGTGGGCGACTATTATCAGGAGTATCTGATGACGGTGTGGGACATCGTGAGCCAGAACTCGTGGGTAAAACGCAACGCCGGCCAGTTGATGCTGGAGTTGGCCAACGAGCCCGTGGGGCTGCAGGACGCCAATGGCGGCAGCGATCCCCGCGCCATGCACGACTTCTTCCAGCCCATCGTGAACAAGATTCGTGAAAACGGCTTCACCGGCATCATCCTTGTTCCCGGCACGGGTTATCAGAGCAATTACCGCGAGTATGAGGCTTATCCCATAGAGGATTACAACCTCGGTTACGCCGTCCACGTTTATCCCGGATGGTATAGCAACAGCGACACGCAGACCTCGGCCCAGAGTTTCATCGACAACTTCGGCAAGGCTGTGCCCGTGGTAAAGACAAACCACATCGTGGGAGAAAATGTTTGCCAGC
>JABUUA010000001.1:0-4293 GCA_021443405.1 Bacteroidaceae bacterium | reverse complement strand
TTGCCGACATCATCGACATCGACGAGGCTTATTACAACAACAAGACCGTGGTGAGCCACGGCAACCAGGCCAAGCCCGAGGAAGGTTGTGCCTACGCCTGCCGCGACTGGTATGAGGAATATGCCCAGAGTAATCTGCCCCGCGTGGACTACGAAAACCTCTACTCGGCCGACAACATGACGCTCATGGGCAAGTACAACAACCCCATCGTCAACGGCGACTTCCCCGACTGCGACCCCATCCGTGTGGGCGATTGGTATTATCTCGCTTCCACCACCTTCACCGCGTTCCCCGGCGCCACTATCTTGAAGAGCCGCGACCTGGTGAACTGGCAGTACTGCGCCAACCCGCTGCAGCAAATCAGCAACAGCGACCCTTACAAGTTGCTGAACGGGCTCAACCACTACAGCAAAGGTCAGTGGGCGCCCTCGCTCAACTACTACAACGGTAAGTTCTACCTCAACTTCATCGCCTATAACCACGAGACGGTGAACGACGGCGGCGACTTTATGCTCTCCACCGACGACCCCGAGGGAACTTGGCAGATGCAGAAAGTGGACGGCTTCTACTACGACAGCGGTTTCCTCTTCGACAACGACGGAAAAGTTTATGTTGCTCACGGCATCAACAACATCACCGTGAGTCAAGTGGACCCCAACGCTGCCTTCAAGACGGTCACCGAGAAAACCGTTATCAATGCCGGCGACAAGGGTCTCGAGGGCTGCCACTTCTACCACATCGGCGACTACTACTATATTTATGCCACCTATAATACCGAGCTCAGCCAGACCATCTTCCGCTCGACCAATCCCCTCGGTCCTTACGAGGAGCATTCGGGTCGCGTGTTCGAAGGTCAGCGCATCCATCAGGGCGGTCTTGTGGAAACGCAGACCGGCGAGTGGTGGACCATCCTGTTCAAGGACGCCGGCAGCATCGGTCGCGTTCCTTACCTCGAGCCTGTGACCTGGACTGACGGCTGGCCCGTGATTGGCAAGGCTGGTGTGGACGTGAGCAAGGGCGGCTCGTCGTATAACAAGCCCAACGTGGGCAAGGCATGGCCCCGCGCTTACCTCGAGACCAACGACGCCTTCTGTGACCCCTTGCTCGGAAAGCAGTGGCAATGGAATCATCTGCCTGACAATGGCAGTTGGAGTCTCATGGAGCGTCCCGGCTTCCTCCGCCTCCACACGGCGTCGGTTGCCGATAACATCCGTCAGGCTCGCAACTCCCTCACCCAGCGTATTCTGGGTTATGCCAAGGAGGGGGCGACGAAGACTCCCGACAGCTATGGAACCATCCGCATGGACGTGAGTGGCATGGCCGACGGCGACCGTGCCGGTCTAAGCGTCTTCCAGAAGGAATGGGCCAGCATCGGCGTGGAGCAGACCGACGGTAAGCGCTACTTTGTCTATCGCAACTCCGACGGCACGGAAACCAAGGGCGACCTTGTCAACGCTGACGTCATTTATCTGCGCGCCATCGCCAACTATAGCACCAACAAGGCCAAGATGTACTTCAGCACCGACAACACCACCTTCACCCAGTTGGGCGGCGAGCTCGACATGACCTTCTCGCTCGAAGTGTTCATGGGCAACCGCTTCTACATCTATAATTATGCCACCGAGGCCCTCGGCGGATATGTCGATGTCGATTGGTTCTCTACCGAGACCGACTACACCGAGGAGAAGTTCTATGCCCCCGGCACGCTCCACACCTTCACCGAGGACGAGCTTACCGCCGTGGAGGTCAGCACTCCTGCTACGCAGACCATCGTAATGACGGGCAAGGCTGAGGAAATCAGCGTGATGGCCACCTTCAAGGACGGCTCAGTGAAGAACGTGGCCGCCAATTGTAAGTACAAGGTCGCCAACGACAACATCCTCAGCATCGAGAACGGCAATGTGCGCGGACTCATGGACGGCGAGACCGACGTCACCGCCATCTACACCGACATGCTCGGCAATGAATTCCGCGTCACTCTCCCCGTGAAGGTTTCCACCTTCCCGCTTCTATCGAAGTACATCGACGCCCGTCTCTTCGGCGACGGTTCTTTCAACGACGAGACATCGACGCTCAAGACCACCCAGTACGGCTGCGGCGGATGGGTGTATCCCAACGGCATCGACCTCTCGCCTTACAAGTACGTGGTCATCAAGTTTGCCAAAAGCATTATCAGCGGTTGTCAGTTCCATATCTACGACGTGAACAACTACTGGGCTTCGGCTGCCGACGTCTCGCTCAGCACCAGCACCACGCAGAAGATTTCGCTTGCCAACCGACAGAAGTCGAATAACGGCGGTCCGCTCGACCTGACCCACATTTACATCTTCGGCATCTGGTCGCCCAGCGCCACCTCGTTCCAGATTAACGACATGTTCCTCAGCAACGACGGCAAGACGCCTGTGGCCATCGAGGGCATACCGGCCGACGAGGACATCACCATCGATTCAGAGCAGATGTTCGACCTCCAGGGTCGCCGCATCACGCGACCCGCCCAGCACGGCATCTACATCATGGGCGGACGCAAGATTCTGAAGTAATCTGCCTCCCACCCACTATAAAGAGAGCGACTCCGCGGAGCCGCTCTCTTTTTTGAATCTGAAACTTCACGTTGTCACTTGCTTTCTCTAATACGTTATAGGAAATGCCAGAAGGGCAGACGCCCATCACACAAAACGCGTTATTTCTTTAGGTTCGACTCGTTGAGCGTGAATGTAAAGAATGTGTCAGAATATGGCTCATCCTTGCGAGCCAGCGGGGGCGTGGTAGATGTTGTCGCCCACGCATAACTGCACGATGATCCTAAATCGGTTAAGTTTATAGTGGTTTAGTACACCTGTCCCGTAGGTCGGTAGTTTTTGGCCACGGAAACGCGCAGAAAAGCGTTGCGCCGGGCGGAATCATTCCCCCGCTCTTCTTCGGAACTCTGCGCAAGTGATGGCCGTGGCTATGGCCACGTTGAGCGACTCCACCCGGTCGCTCCCCGAGGGGTAGGGCGGGATGAACAGCCGTTGGGTCACCAGCGCGCTAATTTCGTCGGAGATGCCCTTGCCCTCGTTGCCCATGACGATGACGCCGCGGTGGGAAAGCGGGGCGCGGTAGATGTCGTCGCCGCAGAGATGCGTCCCGAATATCGGCCCGGCGAAGGCGCGGAGTTGCGCGGCAAGGTCGCCGTACTGCAAGGCGACGCGCCCGATGGCGCCCATGGTCGCCTGCACGGCCTTGGGGTTGTAGATGTCGGCCGTGCCCTCGCTGCAGAAGATGTGGCGGATGCCAAACCAGTCGGCCAGCCGCACGATGGTGCCCAGGTTGCCGGGGTCTTGTATGCCGTCGAGCGCGAGCACGAGGTCGTCGGCAGCCGCTTCGTTCAGGTCGGCCGTGCCGTAGCGGGGGTGGAAGAGAGCGATGACCTCCTGCGGATGCTGCTGCAGACTGGCGCGGCGCAGCTCGTCGTCAGTGACGATGTCGGTCGTCGTCGTGGACGGCAGGAGGTGTTTGTTCTGAAGGAACCAGGCAGGACTGCAGACGATGAGCGCCGGCGCATCGACGGTCAGCAGCTCGCCCACGAGTTTGGGGCCTTCGGCCACAAAGAGGTTTTGTTTCTTCCGCTCCTTCCTTCGCTCCAGACTTTTTATCAGCTGGATTTTGTTCTTGCTAAGCATGGCTGTAATGGTTTTTCCCGCAAAGATACAACTTCGCGGGCGTTCGACCAAATTTTTGGCGGCGCTTGCGCTGTCGGGAGGCCCGATTTGTTCGGAAATACCGAAATCTGTTTGGCGATACGCTCAGTTATTTGTACCTTTGTCCTATAAATACAAATCGGTCAACATGAACGTGCGACGCTTTTCTTCACGACTTCTCGGACTTGCCATTGCGGTGGCGGTGGTGAGCGGCTGCAGTGTGTCGCGCTTTGTGCCCGGGGGCCACTATCTGCTGGACAACGTTAGTGTGCACAGCGACGATAAAGGCGTGGATGTGGGCGTGATGAAAGGTTATATTCAACAGCACCCCAACAGCAAGTGGTTCAGTGTGGTGAAAGTGCCCATGGCGCCGTACCTGCTCTCGGGTATGGACTCCACCAAGCGCATCAACCGTTTTTTCCGACGCATTGGCCAGGCGCCTGTGATTTACGACCAAAAGAAGGCGCTGGCGGCGCAGCGCAATATGGAGGCTGCGGTGCGCGGAATGGGTTATCTGCATGCTCGGGTGGATTTGCAGGAGAAACACCGCCGCCAACAGCGAGTGACCGAGACTCGTGTATTCCTGCAGCGTCGCGAGGATGCCCGACTGCTG
>JABUUA010000019.1:21948-46884 GCA_021443405.1 Bacteroidaceae bacterium | reverse complement strand
TCGCGGTCTATCTCCACGACACCAATTCGCCCGGGGCCTTCAGTCGTGCCAACCGCGCCGTGAGCCACGGTTGCATCCGTCTGCAGCGTCCGCTCGACCTGGCCCTCTTTCTCTTAGGCGACGACGCCAGCGAATGGACCATCGACCGCATCCGCATGGCCATCGACCTCCCCCCACTGACAGAGCGCGGCCGGCAGTTCCTCGAGGAGAATCCCGACTTCGAACCCCTGCACTCGCTCTCGTTCCGGCGCCCCGTTCCGCTCTGGATTGACTACTACACGCTCTACCCCGACGCCGACGGCACCTTGCGAGAGCACCCCGACACTTACGGGTATGACCAGGTTATCGCCAACGCCCTGACGTGGTGAAAAGCCAGCGACGACAGATTAAACCTTTCCGCCCTCTCACCGTCCAATAACCGATGGCAGCCGACGAAACGCTTCTCCTGCAGCTACTGCACGACGACAAGACCCGCGAAACAGCCTTCTCCGGTCTGGTGGCCCAATACAAGCAGCCCTTGTACTGGCAGATTCGCCGCATGGTGGTACGTCACGAGGACGCCGACGACGTGCTGCAAAACACGTTTCTCAAGGCGTGGACGGGGCTCGACAGCTTCCGCGGCCAGTCGAAGGTGAGCACGTGGCTCTACCGCATCGCCTACAACGAAACGCTGAATTTCCTCGAGCGGCAGAAGATGCCGACGCAGTCGGTGGACGACACCACCGCTAATTTCTTGCAGAGCGACCCTTACTTCGACGGCGACGAGACGCAGCGCCAACTGCAGCAAGCCATCGCCACCCTGCCGCCCAAGCAGCGTCAGGTGTTCCTGATGAAATACTACGAGGAGCAGAAGTACGAGGAGATGAGCGAGATACTCGGCACCAGCGTGGGCGCGCTGAAAGCCACCTACCACTTCGCCGTGAAGAAAATAACCGATTTTTTCAATGCATTGGAATAAACCTTTATGCACAAAACCAATCATATAGGTATGATGAAAGAAGAAGACATCCTCACACAACGGGCCAAGGAAAACCCTTTCCGCACCCCGGAAGGCTACTTCGAGCAATTCGACCAGCGCCTGATGGAGCGCTTGCCCCGCAAGCGTCGCACCAGTTGGCTGCGCCGTGCAATGCCCTACGCCGCGGCCGTGGTGCTCGTTGCCGGTGCTGCCGGCACGCTCTACTGGCAGGCCAACCGCCAGCAGACCCTTGCCGAAGCGGAGGCTCAGACCGAATACATGAACGAGATGCTCGACTACTCCCTCGTCGATAACATGGAGATTGCCGAGTATCTGACAGAAGCTTATTGATATGAAAAAGGCTCTCACTCTTTTCGTGGCGCTGCTCATCAGCAGTCTCACCATGGCACAAGGCCAACGGCCACCGCATAGACCGCACTTCAACCCCGCAGAATTCAAGGCGCGCGTGGAGGCGTACATCACCGAGCACGCCCATCTCTGCCCCGACGAGGCCAAGCGTCTGTTCCCGCTCTACCACGAGATGAAGCAGAAACAACGCGAGGCGATGGGCAAGGTGTATAAGATGCGCAAGAACCACAAGCACCCTGCCAGCGACAGCGACTGCACCAAAGCCGTGGAGACCATGATGGAGTGTAACGTGGAGCAGGCCAAGATAGAGGCCAACTACTACAAGAAAATGTGTAAGGTGATTCCCGCCTGCAAGGTCTTCGGCGTAAAGATGGCCGACGACGCCTTCCACCGCGAGATGCTGCAGGAGTTTGGGAGTAAGAGGAAATAGAGGTAACCCCACCCCAACCCTCCCCCGTGGGGGGAGGGGGATTTATTCTTGTGTTAGGAATCTTTGCTCCCCTCCCCCGCGGGGGAGGGGCCGGGGGTGGGGTCCTTCTTAGCCTCCTCCCAAAGTTCATCCATCTCGGCAAGGGTCATGTCCTTGAGAGCCTTGCCTTGTTCCTTGGCCTTGGCTTCCACGTAGTTGAAGCGACGGATGAATTTCTGGTTGGTGAGCTCCAGCGCGTTATCGGGATTGATGTGATAGAGACGCGCCGCATTGATGAGACTGAACAGGAAATCACCAAACTCCTCGGTACTCCTCTGCCGGTCGTCCTTGGCCAGTTCGGCACGCAGTTCGCCCAGTTCCTCGTGCACTTTCTCCCACACATCCTCACGCTGCTCCCAGTCGAAGCCCACGTTGCGCGCCTTGTCCTGGATGCGATACGCCTTGATGAGGGCGGGCAGCGCGTCGGGAACGCCTGACAACACCGTCTTGTTGCCGTCCTTTTCCTTTTGCTTTATCTGCTCCCATGTGCGGCGAACGTCGCCTGCCGTCTCGGCCACGGCGTCGCCATAGACGTGCGGATGACGGAAAATGAGCTTGTCACACAACTGATTGCACACGTCGGCAATGTCAAAATTGCCGCCTTCGCTTCCTATCTTGGCATAGAAAATCACATGCAGCAGCACGTCGCCAAGTTCCTTGCAGATGTTCTTCTCATCGTTACGGATGAGCGCGTCGCAGAGTTCGAACGTCTCCTCCACGGTATTGGGACGCAGACTCTCGTAGGTCTGTTTGCGGTCCCACGGGCATTTCTCCCGCAGGTCGTCCATGATATCGAGCAGACGCCCGAATGCTTTCATTTTTTCTTCACGTGTATGCACTTGCGTAATCTTAAAGAAATTATTAGCGACAAAATTACAAAGAAAACAGCACAACGTAGTCATAAACTGCAAACTTTTTTGTAATTTTGCAGTCTGTTTGGGCAGATTTGCCCCGTGCATTCGTAACAAAAACACAACAATTATATGGAATTAGCAACGAAATACAACCCCGCCGACGTGGAGGGCAAGTGGTATCAGTATTGGTTGGACAACAAGTTGTTCAGTTCAAAGCCCGATGGTCGCGAGCCTTACACCGTGGTGATTCCTCCTCCCAACGTGACGGGCGTGCTGCACATGGGCCACGTGCTCAACGAAACCATCCAGGACATCCTCGTTCGTCATGCCCGCATGGAGGGCAAGAACGCCTGCTGGGTACCGGGCACCGACCATGCTTCCATCGCCACGGAGGCCAAGGTAGTAAACCGTCTGGCCGAGCAGGGCATCAAGAAAACCGACCTCACCCGCGAAGAGTTCCTCAAACACGCATGGGCGTGGACCGAGGAGCACGGCGGCATCATCCTCAAGCAGTTGCGCACCTTAGGTTGCTCGTGCGACTGGGACCGCACGGCGTTCACCATGGACGAAAAGCGCTCCGAGAGCGTCATCAAGGTATTCTGCGACCTCTACCGAAAGGGACTCATCTACCGAGGTGTGCGCATGGTCAACTGGGACCCCAAGGCCCTCACCGCTCTTTCCGACGAAGAGGTTGTCTATAAAGAGGAGCACACCAAGTTCTACTACATGAAGTATTATGTGGCCGACGCCGACCTCACCATCGACGTGGAGAAGGCAACGGCCGAGGGCAACGTGGTGCACAAGGACGAGAAAGGCTACTACGCCGTCGTGGCTACCACGCGCCCCGAAACCATCATGGGCGACGTGGCCGTGTGCATCAACCCCGCCGACCCCAAGAACCAGTGGCTGAAGGGCTGCCACGTCACCGTGCCCATGGTGGGCCGCGTAGTGCCCATCATCGAAGACTCTTATGTGGAAATCGATTTCGGGACGGGCTGCTTGAAGGTAACCCCCGCCCACGACGTCAACGACTACATGCTCGGTGAGAAGTACAACCTCGAGGCCATCGACGTGTTCAACCCCGACGGCACCTTGTCAGAGGCCGCCGGTCTATACATCGGCATGGACCGTTTCGACTGCCGCAAGCAGATTGCCAAGGACATGGTGGAGGCCGGTCTCATGGAGAAAATCGAAGACTACGACAACAAGATTGGTTGCTCGGAGCGCACTGGCGCCCCCATCGAACCCCGTCTCTCGATGCAGTGGTTCCTGAAGATGGAGCATCTGGCCGAGATTGCACTGGGTCCCGTGATGAACGACGACATCCAGTTCTACCCCACGAAATATAAGAACACCTACCGTCACTGGCTGGAGAACATCAAGGACTGGTGCATCAGCCGTCAGCTGTGGTGGGGTCATCGCATCCCTGCCTACTACCTGCCCCAAGGCGGTTTCGTGGTGGCAGAGACGCCCGAACTGGCGCTGGAGGCTGCCAAGGAGAAGAGCGGCAACAGCGCGCTCACGCTGGCCGACCTGCGTCAGGACGAGGATGCACTGGACACTTGGTTCTCATCGTGGCTCTGGCCCATCTCGCTTTTCGACGGCATCAACAACCCCGGCAACGAGGAACTGGCCTACTACTACCCCACCAGCGACCTGGTGACAGGCCCCGACATCATCTTCTTCTGGGTGGCGCGCATGATTATGGCCGGCTACGAATACGAGGGCAAGATGCCCTTCCGCAACGTATATTTCACGGGTATCGTGCGCGACAAACTGGGTCGCAAGATGTCGAAATCGCTGGGCAACAGCCCCGACCCCCTCGACCTCATCGCCCGCTACGGCGCCGACGGTGTCCGCATGGGCATGATGTTGTCGGCCCCCGCTGGCAACGACATTCTGTTCGACGACTCGCTGTGCGAGCAGGGTCGTAACTTCAACAACAAGATTTGGAACGCTTTCCGCCTTGTCAAAGGCCTTGAGGTGGCCGACATGGCACAGCCTGAGACGGCTGCCATCGCCTGCCAGTGGTTCGACGCGTTGCTCAAGAAAACGCAGCAGGAGAGCGAGGACCTCTTCAAGAAATACCGTCTGAGCGAGGCCTTGATGGCCATCTACAAACTGTTCTGGGACGAGTTCTCAAGTTGGTATCTCGAGATGATAAAGCCCGCTTACGGACAGCCCATCGACCGCACCACCTACGAGCAGACGCTCCGCTTCTTCGACGTGCTGCTCAAGTTGCTGCATCCCTTCATGCCTTTCATTACGGAGGAGTTGTGGCAAGCCCTCGAGGAGCGCCAAGTTGGCGAGAGCATCATGCTCGAGACACTCAAGCTCGCCGCCCCCACCACCGAGGAACTCGCGCTCATCGACAGCATCGAGGCCATGAAACAGGTCATCAGCAGCATCCGCGGCGTGCGCAACAGCAAGAACATCAGCCCGAAGGAAGCCCTGCCTTTGCAGGCCGTCGGTCAGAATCCCATAGAGCAATTCAACTGCGTGGTGACCAAACTCGCCAACGTGAGCGACATCAGTGTGGTGGTCGCCAAGGGCGAAGGCAGCACCTCTTTTCTCGTGGGCATCACCGAATACGCCGTCACGCTGGGCAACCTCATCGACGTGGAGGCCGAGCGCGCCAAGGCAGAAGCCGAAATCAAACGCCTCGAAGGCTTTTTGACGGGCATACAGAAGAAACTCTCCAACGAGCGCTTTGTGGCCAATGCTCCCGCTGCCGTCGTGGAGATGGAGCGCAAGAAACAGGCCGACGCCGAGAGCAAGATTGCCGCCCTGCAGGAAACCTTGAAGGCGCTGCAGTAACGCCCGACTGCCGACAAGCGCCTAACAAGCCCTCGTGCGCGAAGAAAGCATTGCGTTTTACCTACACCCTTATACCGCCGGACGCTCATCTACTGAAAGATAGCGCCCGGCGGTGGTGTATGTTGCGGTGTAAGCAAATATAGGATTACCGTTTACTTACAGCCAACCTACACGCGTTACAACATATCGAAACAACGTCAGTTGCCACTCAACGACCAGTGGCCGGTGTAGAAATATAAGAAAGATTCTCTTTGCTCGTGCGCACGTACGCGCAAACTATTATAGTATTCCCGCATTTCTCTCCCTGATACGCGAGCACTCACACGCAGGTGCGCGGCCTACATGCCAACGCCGCCCCGCCAACTATCATTTTGTAAAGCAGAAAGCCCACAAATCCATCCTTTCAGCACCATTTAGCCGACATTGTGCTACCGTAATGTTAATATCCGAAGCCCAAGAGCATATTTTCAGCACAATTACTTTTAATTTTCCTAAAAAAGTGTTAACTTTGCGCCCAAATGTAGCGTTGTTTCTGCTAAAAGATAAGGTAAAAAGAGTGGACTCAAGCGAAAATGAAAACAAATAAATAAAGTAAAACTAACTCAAAAGTAAAAAGGATTCATGAAAAAGAAAATCATGCTTTTTCTGACTTGCCTCTTTGCAGTGGTAAGTCTGGCTACCGCCCAGGTTGCCAAGGTCACCGGTACGGTGCTCTCGGCTGAGGACGGCGAGCCTATCCCTGGAGCCTCTGTAATGATCGACGGCACCAAGACTGGTGTCGTGACCAATGCAGAAGGTCAGTTCGTGCTTACGAACCTCCCCGCATCTGCCAAGAACCTGAGAATCTCTTGCGCAGGTATGCTTCCCCAGGTAGTACGCGTGAAACCCGTGATGACCATTTCTCTCGAGACCGACAACAAGGCCATGGACGAGGTGATGGTGGTTGCTTACGGTACGCAGAAAAAGTCAACCTTTACGGGTTCCGCCACAGTGGTGGGTTCCGAGGACATCGAAAAGGTACAGGTCACCAACGCTGTTGACGCTCTGCGCGGTAAGGCAGCTGGTGTGCAGATTACCAACGCAACCGGTCAGCCCGGTTACACTCCCTCGGTTCGCATCCGTGGTATCAACTCTATCAATGCTGGTAACAGCCCCCTGATTGTTGTGGACGGTGCTCCCTTCTCTGGCAGCCTCAACGACATCAACCCCATCGACGTGGAGAGCATGACCGTCCTCAAGGACGCTGCTGCCTCGGCCCTTTACGGTGCACGCGGTGGTAACGGTGTCATTCTGGTCACCACCAAGGGTGCCAAGCGTGGCCAGGACGCCACCATCACCGTGGACGCCAAGTGGGGTTCAAACCAGAAGGCCGTGCCTGAGTACAACAAAATCAGCCACCCCGCCGGCTACTACGAAATGTGGTACACGGGTCTGAAGAACTACGCCATGAACAAATTGGGTGCCACCGAGAGCGGTGCTCACGTTTGGGCAAACAACAACCTCATCAACAGCGACCAGTACGGTTTGATTTACAACGTGTACAACGTGCCTCAGGGCGAGTACATGATTGGTACCAACGGCAAGCTCAACCCCAACGCCACGCTCGGTCGCGTGGTAACGGGCGTCGATGGTAACAACTACTTCATCACCCCCGACGACTGGATTGACGAAACCTACCACAACAGCCTCCGTCAGGAGTACACCGTGAGCGCCAACGGCGCCAACGAGCGTGGTAGTTTCTACGCTTCGGCCAACTACCTCGACAACGAGGGTATCACCTACGCTTCCAGCTACAAGCGTTTCACTACGCGCTTGAAGGCCGACTACATGGTGAAGAAGTGGCTGAAGATAAGCGGCAACATGAACTATGCTCACTACGACATGGATTCTCTGGGCGAAGACGGCGCCAGCAACTCAAGTGCCAACGCCTTTGCCTTTGGCAACATGGCCCCCATCTACCCCATGTACGTCCGTGACGCACAGGGCCACATCATCGTGAACCAGCAGACGGGCATGGTGCAGTACGACTATGGAGAAAACCGTTCGTTCCTGGGTCTCACCCGTCCCTTCTTGAGCCAGTCGAACCCTGTCTCAGACAACCGTCTGCAGATTGGCACTACCACTGGCAACGCCTTCAACGGCAACATGAACGCCGAAATCTATCTTCCCCTCGGCTTTACCTTCTACAGCCTCAACACCATCGGCCTCAACGAGGACCGCGGTATGAGCACCACCAACCGTTACTTCGGTCAGTACGCCAGCCAGAACGGTATCAATTCTGTGGGTCACGACCGCACTTGGAGCCAGAACTACCAGCAGCGTCTGAACTGGCACAAGGTGTTTGGCAACCACGACGTGGAAGTGATGGCTGGTCATGAGTACTACAAAGACCACTCTTATTCTCTGTCAGGCTACAAGACAAACACCTTTTTCGACGATAGTGCCGAGCTGAACACCGCCGTTGTCATGGGTTCTGCCTCATCAAGCGCCGGCAGCTACAACACCGAATCGTGGTTGGCTCGCGCCATGTACAGCTACAACGACCAGTACTTCGGTAGTGCTTCGTTTGTTCGCCAAGGTTCTTCCATCTTCCATCCCGACAATCGCTGGGGTAATTTCTGGTCGGTTGGTGCCGGTTGGATGATGAACAAGGAAAAGTGGTTTAATGCAAAATGGGTGGACGAGCTGAAGCTGAAGTTCTCATACGGTGAGAACGGTAACGACGGCATCGGTTCTTATCGTTACATCAACCTCTATGGTATCGAAAACGTCAACGACCAGATTTCTCTCGTACCCAGCACCACCATGGGTGCTCCCAAGACCAGCTGGGAAAAGAACGCGAAGCTGAACGCTGGTGTCGAGTTCTCATTGTGGAAGGGTCGCCTCTATGGAGGCATCGAGTTCTACGCCAACCGCACCAACGACATGCTTTCGTTTGTTTCGCTGCCCATGTCAATGGGTTACACCGGTTCTTACGAAAACGTCGGTAACATGGTGAACCGTGGTATCGAAGTTGATTTGCACGCCGACGTCATCCGCACCAAGGACTTCACTTGGAACGTTTACACCAACGTGACCAGCAACCGCAACAAGATTACCATGCTGGCTCCCTCACGTAAGACTCAGGAAATCGACGGCGTTTGGGGTTACACCAGCGGCAACTATTTCTATGGTGAGGGCCGTTCATACGCTACCTACTTCGCACGTAAGTACGCAGGTGTGGCCGCCGATGGTCAGTCACTCTGGTACAAGAACGTCTATGAAACCGACGCAAGCGGTAACATCGTGAAGGATGCCAACGGTTGCAAGGTAGTGAAGGACGTGGTGACCACCACCACCTATTCTGAGGCTTCGGACTACCTGTGCGGCGATTGCATGCCCGACGTTTACGGTGGTTTCGGCACCAGCTTCGAGATTAAGGACTTCGATATCTCTGCTGACTTCCAGTATCAGATTGGCGGTCAGGTGTATGATGGTGCTTATGCCAGCCTGATGAACCTCTCACGCGGTAGCGCCATCCACGTGGACATGCTCGATGCTTGGAGCCCCACCAACCAGGGTAGCAACATTCCCCGCGTCAGCTACAACGACATTAACATGGCCAGTACTTCAGACCGTTTCCTGACCAGCGCCTCGTACATCTCGCTGCAGAACGTAACGCTGGGCTACAACCTGCCCAAGACGCTGTTGCGCAAAATCAACGTCCAGAAGATTCGTCTCTACGCTGTAGCCGACAACATCTGGGTATGGTCAAAGCGTCAGGGTCTCGATCCTCGCCAGAGCATCACCGGCGGTAGCGGCAACACCTACTACAAGCCCATCCGCACCATCTCAGGCGGTATCACTGTAACCTTCTAACCAACTCAAAGCAAACAATTATGAAAAATATGAAGAAATATCTCTTGCATTCCCTGATGGGTGTGTTTGCTATGGCCTCTCTGACTGGATGTTTGCAGGAAACCTTCCCCGAAGGTAGCACCGTCACAGAAACACAGGTGAAGACAAACCCCAGTGCCACAGAGAGCCTCGTGCTGGGTCTCCCCGCTCAGTTCAACAGTGTTTGGGCGAGCGACCGCCACAACACCTATGGCTACGCCGGCCTGATGCGTATTCGTGACGAGTACACACAAGACCTTTGCGTCGGTGGTGACTTGGGTTACTCTTGGTATGGCAACTATGGTGAGAACACCTATCAAGGTGAAGACTACATCTTAGCTCAGTACGTCTGGAACTACTATTGGACGTTTGTCAAGGGTGCCAACACCATTCTTTCAACGCTCCCCGAGGTGAACGAGTCAAGCGACGCACAGAAAGGCTACCGCGCCATCGCACTGGCCTACCGCGCTATGCTCTTCCTCGACCTCGCTCGTATGTACGAGTTCCTGCCCAACGACAAGGTGGACGGTTTAAACCCCCTCACGGGTAACCGTGTCGATAGCCTGACCGTGCCCATCATCAAGCACGACATCACCGTGGAGCAGGCTCGCAACAATCCCCGCGTGAAGCGCGCCGAAATGGCTGCCTTCATTGAGGAAGACCTGCAAGAAGCCGAGAAACTTATGGACTTCGTCCCCGCAACTCTCGTTGACCCCACCCTGCCCGACAAGGCTTGCGTCTATGGTCTGTATGCACGTCTGTACATGTGGATTGAGAGCTACGCCAAGGCTGAGACCTATGCCCGCAAGGCCATCGACGCCTCAAGCGTCGGCATCATGGACCAAAACACTTGGCTGGACCCCATCAACGGTTTCAACCAGGCCAGCCAGTTCATGTGGGCTGCCACTCAGAACAGCGAGACGGGTACCGTGCAGACGGGTATCATCAACTTCACTTCTTGGATGAGCAACCAGACCACCTTCGGTTACACGGGTAGTGCTACTGGCATGTACACCGTTATGGATAGCTTAGTGTACGCCCGTATTTCTGACACCGACTTCCGCAAACTCGCTTGGAAGGCTCCCGCAGGTTCTCCTCTGGACGGCATGAACGACTACTGCCCCACCATGGACGCCAAGGAAAAGGCCGCGATGGTGAACTTTGCTCAGCTCAAGTTCCGCCCCGCTCAGGGCAACGGTACCGACTACCAGACGGGTGCAGCAGCGGCTTATCCCATCATGCGCGTCGAGGAAATGTACTTCATCGAGGCAGAGGCTGCCGCCCACACCAACCCCGGCAAGGGCTTGGCACTGCTGAAGGACTTCATGAGCAACCGCGACGCTCAGTACAGTCCTCAGGTAAGCGACATGGCCAGCGTCGTGGAGGAAATCGTCTTCCAGAAGCGTATCGAGCTCTGGGGTGAGGGTCAGACCTTCTTCGACATCAAGCGTCTCAACTACTCGGTAACCCGTGGTTACAAGGGAACCAACCACGCCGAGAAGGAGCGTCTCAACACACAAGGCCGTCCCGCATGGATGAACCTCGTAATCGTCCGCACGGAGCAAAACAACAACGAGGGCATACTCGGTTGGAACAGTCCCGACCCCAGCGACGCTTACACTCCTTGGGTGGAAGAGTAAAACAAGTGTTTCACTACTAATTCTAAAGAACAATGAAAAAGCATTTGAAATATATCATGGCTGCAATGGCAGGCGTGTTCGCCCTGAGTGCTTGTACCGATTCTTACGAGTATACGCCCGGTGAACCCGAAGATCCCAACTGCCCCGCCGTGTACTTCGAGAATGGTACTGCGAAGCTGGAGGTTGAACCCGGCACCGTAACAACGCTCGACGTTACTGTTTGCCGCAAACTGACCGACGAAGCGCTGAGCATTCCCTTGATTGTCACTCTGAACGAGGACGATGCCTGGACCGTGCCCGCCACTGTTGACTTTGCAGCTGGTGCCGAAACGGCAGTCGTTACTCTCGACTTCTCTAAGATTCCCGCTGGCGAGACGCGCAAAGTTTCCGTCGCTCTCGACCCCAGCGTTGTCGCCAAGTATGGTAACGTGAACACGAACTATGACTTCACCGCCACCGTTTCACTCGTGAAGTGGGAGAAGGCCGACCAACCCGGTTTCTGGATTGACGGTCTCATCGGTTCGCTCTTCAGCGTACAGACCCTCCCCATGGCCGTCGAATACGAGAAGGCCGTTCTGCCCTCAGGCGAGGTGCGCTTCCGTTTCGCGTCACCCTACTCTATCGTGACTCCCAACGACGGTCAGAACTTCACGGACGACGCCATCGTTCAACTCGACGACAACCCAGAGCACGTGGCTTACGTGGGTTATCCCTACAATGCCGACGAAGACCTCACGGGCGAGTCCGACCCCATGATTATCACCATCAACGGCGCCGAGGCTACGTTAGGCTCGTTCTTGCTCGGTAGCGACTGGGGTTATGGCGCCTTTGAGTCAGGTTCTATCTACGGAACTCTGAGCGAAGACAAGAGCAAATACCCCCTTGGCTCCGCTGCCATCAGCGGCCACCACTACACGGTGACCTTCGGCGCCAACTCTCTGTATATGTACCTGCCCGCCAACGGCACCTACGTCTGCAGCAAGACAAGCACGTTCACCACGGATCCTGCCAAGGTTGTAGAACTGCTCTACACCGAAGAGGAGAAGCCTACTGACTACACGTGGGCACCCTTGTACGTCGGTTACTACACCCACGCCGTAGAGACCTTCCACCAAGGTGGCGGCGGTGTGTTCACCGAGGACGAGAACGTGGTTCTCGGCAGAGACTACGTGCTGTACTCGGCAATGGAAGACAATTCCGTTTACAAGATTCAGCCGTGGATTGACAAGAACGGCGCCATGACCTTCACCATGAACGACGACGGCACCATCACTGTTGATAAGTCGTTCACCGGTGTGACGGATGCCAACTATGGCGACATCTACGGTATCGACTTCGCCAGTGCTGGTCTCACCAGCCAGTATCCCTGCTACTACGATGGCGACAACGGCACCTTCCACTTCTATCTCGTGTACTACTGCGACGACGGCGACTTCGGTTACGTTCACGACACCTTCCAGCTGACTGGCGAGGCTGCCGCTCGTGCCGCCCGCGCTGCCAAGTCACAGCAGAGCGGTCTGCCCAAGTATTTCCAGACCGAGCACAAGATGAAGACCTTCTGCAAAATGGAGAAGTTCGCCACTTACGCTGGTAAGTAAGCCCACTTTTCTCACAGTTCCATCGGGCGCATCCACACGGGTGCGCCCGATTTTTCGTTAGTTTTAACTGTCGTTGGCGCGCGTATGTAAGAAAAAATTAGTATCTTTGTAGCCAAAGTTCTAACGAAACACAACATTTTATATACAGATGAAGAAATTTCTACTCCTCACACTGGCCCTCGTGGCAACAGGAATGACGCACGCATACGAGCGTACCGACAAGCAGATGCGCAATCTCGCCGCCAAGGCACTCTCCGACCGCGCTACCACAAAACGCATGGCTAAGGCCGACTTCGCCGACAACATGCGTGAGATTTACGCCGACGCTCAGCTCAAGATGTTCGACCTGCCCGAGGTGGGCACCGTGGTCGTGAGCTGCGACGACGCTTTCGAACCCATCCTCGGCGTCACCGACCGCTCGTTCAGCGGCAACTACATGCCCGACAACTTCTACTGGTGGCTGCAGACCACCAGCGCCACACTCCAGTACCGCCAGGCCAATGGTCTGGGCGACGTACCCGAGTTGCAGGCAGCCACGCCCAAGAACGTCGCCAACTTCATGAAGACGAAGTGGAGCCAGAGTGCGCCGTACAACAACACATGTCCCCAGACCGGCGGCCAGCGCACGCTGACGGGTTGCACCGCCACGGCTATGGCACAGATTTGCAACTACTACAAGTATCCCGCCAAAGTCAACGGTTCCACCGGTTACGAGTACAGCGTCGTCGACGCCAACGGCAACGAAACCCCCAAGTCGTCGAAGCTCTGGGTGACCCAGAAGATTGACTGGGACAACATGATTAACGACTACTACAACACGGACTACACCAACGCCCAAGCCACGGCAGTGGCCAACCTCATGCGAGACTGCGGCTATACCGTGCACATGAGCTACGGTCTCGACGCCAGTGCTTCGTCGCCCATGGACGTGGCTGGTGCTTTCACCAACAACCTCCTGTACGATTCGCTGCAAGTGGGAACCTTCTACCGCGAGTTCTATTCCAACGACGAATGGAACGACCTAATATATAGCGAGCTCGCTGAGAAGCACCCCATCTTCTACGGTGGTTCTACCAACGACCACGAGGGACACGCCTTTGTGCTCAGCGGCATGCAGTCGAACGGCAAGGTCTATGTCAACTGGGGTTGGCAGGGCGAGTACGACGGTTTCTTCACGCTCAACTATCTCACCTGCGCAGGCATGAACTTCTCGCAGACCTCCAACGTCATCATCCTGGGCATGCGCCCCGAGCCCTCGCCTGCCGACGGCAACCGCGGTCGCTACGGTTGCTCCATCTGGTGTATGAACGAGCCCACCGTGAAGGTCACCTCGGCCGGTCATCTCACCTTTGCCTGCGACGGCATCTACAACTACAGCGGCTCGCTCTACTTCTTCGGCAATCTGTCGCTCATGCTGGAAAACAAAGACGACCCCACCGTAGGAGCCGCGCTCAGCCTCCTCAGCACCGAGCCGTACGAAGACGGCAGCTACGAAGTCATGCCCCCCTACTACGGCATGAGTCTGACGGGCCGCTATTCCATCGACTTCATGGAGTACTTCACCGACATCCCCGCCGGCACCTATCTGCTGTACATGATATCGCAGGCCAGCAATGAAACGCGTGAGCAGTACGCCCGCGTCGAGGGCGGCGTGATGATGTACGAGGTAGTCATCGGCGCCAACGGCAAGGCTCAGTCAGCCACCCGCATCGACCCTGCCAAGGCCATCGAAATCGTAGCGGCCGACGTGGAGAGCATTCCCGAAACCATCCGTCGCCCGGCCGACGACGATGCCACCTACGACCTCATGGGCCGCAAGGTTGCCAACAACACGCGCGGTCTGCTCATCCGCGGCGGCAAGAAATACTTTGTCCGCTAAGGCATGAACACCGAGGAGGCACGGGAATATTGCCTGTCAAAGCCCTTCACTACGGAGGACATGCCCTTCGGCGACGACTATGTGGCCTTCCGCGTCGGCGGTAAGATATTCGCCGGCCTGCCCCTCGAACAACGCCAAGTGCTGGTGCTCAAGTGCGACCCAGCCGTGTTCGACGAGATTACGGCCACCTACCCCAGCATCCGACAAGCGTGGCACTGGCACAAACGCCACTGGATGGAGTTGCACCTCGAAGGGGAAGACATTGCCCCCGAACTGGTTCGCGAATTAACCGACCACGCCTACGAGTGGGTCTTCTCCCACCTAACGAAGAAGGCACAGCGCGCCCTGACAGAACAAACCTCCTTGTAATAGACACAGCAACCCCGAGACATTTCCTCTCGGGGCTGCTTTATTTATAACTCGAGCAAGGCTAAGGAACACAGATTTGCCGATGCACAAGCAGGCTTCACCATGAGGCAGACATACGCTTTTGCAGGAACAGCTTCCGACACGTCCAGACGTTCCATCTACAACATGCAGAGGAATACCTTCATTCTTCTAAGAAAATCCGTCGTTTTTTCTGAGAAAAAATGCTCCGTCACGCGCGTGACGAAACTGCGTCACCGCGGTGCCCATTTCCCAACGTTCTGCCGAAAAACAAGAAAGCCCCCGAACCATCCGGCTCGGGGGCTCTAAAACTGAGGTCAATCAATCGACCATCAAATCGCGAAGGAAGGCGTCCAACTCCTCGTCGAGACCCTCCAGCAGAGGGCCCGACAGCACGAGGGTGTCGTCATCCACCAGATAGAGGTCGCGCAGCGTCTCGTGGTCTTCGTCCACCAGCACGAACGAGAAAGGCTGCATCACGGCCATCTTGTCGATGACCGACTCGCGCAGCGACGCGAGGCACTGGCAAATCTGCTCGGCGGCCTCGTCGTAGAACGCATCGGGACTGTCAATCCACTCCTCCACCACACAGCGGTGCAGTTCCTGGTCGTCGTCGTTGTAGATGCGAATCTCGCCGCTGCCGGGGATGACCTGCACATGAATGTCGGTGAGCACAGGCTCCTGGCCTGCGGGGAACTTGTCGGCCACCTTGCGGATGGCCCGCTCTATCTGTTGTCTTGCTTCCATGGGTGTTGCGTATTGTTAGGTTCGTTTCTTCGGGTTAGAGACCGCGGCCGTGGCACTGTTTGAACTTCTTGCCGCTACCGCAGGGGCAGGGGTCGTTGCGCCCGGGGAGGTTCTGCGCCTGCACGGGCCTCACGGGGATGCGCTCCTGTTGCGCGGCCTGCTGTTGCTGGGCCTGCTGCTGTGCGCGCACGCTGGGGTCGGTGAGGTCGGTGCGGCTCTCGGTGTACTTGGGCCGGGGTTCCTCGCGCTGGGCGGGCGCCTGCTGCACGTCGGTCATGGGCTGCAGTTCGGGAATCTGCACGCGCATGAGGATGCTGATGACGCGGTCGTGAATCTTGTTCACCATTGTCTTGAAGAGATTGGCGCTCTCGAGCTTGAAAATGAGGAGCGGGTCTTTCTGCTCATACGAAGCGTTCTGCACGGAGTGCTTCAGTTCGTCGAGCAGACGGAGGTTCTCCTTCCACGCCTCGTCGATGGTGTGGAGCAGCAAGGTCTTCTCGAAGGCCTTCACCACCTCCTGACCGTTCGTGTCGTAGGCCTTCTGGATGTCCACGGCAATCTGATAGACGCGCTGGCCATCGACCACGGGGACGCGAATCATCTCGTAGCGAGGACCTTCGGGCTGTTCCTTAATCATCTTGATGACGTGGTAGGCGTTGCCCGCCATGTGCAGGGTGCGCATCTTGAAGCGGTCCATCACCTGCGTATAGACCTCCTCGGCGAGGTCGTCGAGTTTCTTGTTGTCCAAGTCGGCGGCCGAGATGGGGCATTCGGTGGCGAAAATCTTGATGAACTGCTCCCGCATGTATTCGAGGTCGCGTGTCTCGAGGATGTTGCAGACGCGGTCCCAGACCATGTTGGCTATGTCCATGCCGATGCGCTCGCCCATCAAGGCGTGGCGGCGCTTTTCGTAGATGACGGTTCGCTGCTTGTTCATCACGTCGTCGTACTCCAGCAGGCGCTTACGAACGCCGAAGTGGTTCTCCTCCACCTTCTTCTGTGCGCGCTCGATGCTGTTGTTAATCATCGGATGCTCAATCATCTCGCCCTCCTCGAAGCCGAGGCGGTCCATCACCTTGGCGATGCGCTCGCTGGCGAAGAGGCGCATGAGCTTGTCCTCGAGACTGACGAAGAAGACGCTGCTGCCGGGGTCGCCCTGACGACCGCTTCGGCCTCGCAGCTGACGATCGACGCGGCGGCTCTCGTGGCGCTCCGTGCCGATGATGGCCAGACCGCCGGCCTCACGAACGGCCTCGGAGAGCTTGATGTCCGTACCACGACCGGCCATGTTGGTGGCAATGGTCACGGCGCCCAACATGCCTTCCTTGGTCACGGTGTTGCCTTCGGCGTCCTTCTCGGTGTAAGTTCCCTTGGCGCTCTGACCGGCGAGGGCCACGATGTCGGCCTCCTTCTGGTGGAGCTTGGCGTTCAGCACCTGGTGAGGAATCTTGCGCATGGAGAGCATCTTGGACAGCATCTCACTGATTTCCACGCTGGTGGTTCCCACAAGAACGGGGCGGCCGGCGTTGCGCATCTTCTCAATCTCCAGGATGACGGCCTTGTATTTCTCGCGCTGTGTCTTATACACGCGGTCGTTCATATCGTCGCGCGCAATGGGGCGGTTGGTGGGAATCTCCACCACGTCGAGCTTGTAGATGTTCCAGAACTCGCCAGCTTCGGTGACCGCCGTACCCGTCATGCCCGCCAACTTGTGGTACATGCGGAAGTAGTTCTGCAGGGTGATGGTGGCGTAGGTCTGGGTGGCCGCCTGCACACGGACGTGCTCCTTGGCTTCCACGGCCTGGTGGAGACCGTCGCTCCAGCGGCGACCTTCCATGATACGGCCCGTCTGCTCGTCCACAATCTTCACCTCGCCGTCCATGATGACGTACTCCTCGTTGATGTTGAACATGGAGTAAGCCTTGAGCAACTGTTGCAGGGTGTGCATGCGCTCGCTCTTGATGGCGTAGTCGGCATAGAGTTGGTCCTTCTTCGCCACGCGCTCTTCCTCGGGCAGACCGCTTACCTCCAGTTCCGAGAGCTGGGCGGTTATGTCGGGCAGTACGAACAACTCCTTGTCTTCCACCTGATTGGCCAGCCATTCGTGACCCTTGTCCGTAAGGTCGGCGCTGTTCTGTTTCTCGTCCACCACGAAGTAGAGAGGCTTCACACACTCCGGCATTCGCTTGTTGTTGTTCTCCATGTATATTTCCTCGGTGGCGAGCATACCGGCCTTGATGCCGGGCTCCGAGAGGAACTTGATGAGCGGTTTGTTCTTGGGCAGGGCCTTGTGACTGCGGTAAAGGGCCAGGAAACCTTGGGCCTTCATCTCCTCGTCGTTGTTGGCCTCGCCGTTGCTAATCAGTTGCTTGGCTTCTGCCAAGTACTGCGTGGCGAGCTGGCGCTGCACATTCACGAGCTTCTCCACCAACGGCTGATACTGCTCGTAGAGCTGTTCCTCGCCCTGGGGCACGGGGCCCGAGATGATGAGCGGCGTGCGGGCGTCGTCAATCAGCACCGAATCGACCTCATCGACAATGGCGTAGTTGTGGGAGCGCTGCACGAGGTCGCGGGGGTCGTTGGCCATGTTGTCGCGCAAGTAGTCGAAGCCAAACTCGTTGTTCGTTCCGAAGGTAATGTCGGCGAGGTAGGCCTGACGGCGCTCCTCACTGTTGGGCTGATGCTTGTCGATGCAATCGACGCTCAGGCCGTGGAACATGTAAAGCGGTCCCATCCACTCGGAGTCACGCTTGGCCAGGTAGTCGTTCACTGTGACCACATGCACGCCGTTGCCCGTCAGTGCATTGAGGAACACGGGCAACGTGGCCACAAGGGTCTTACCCTCACCCGTCGCCATCTCGGCAATCTTGCCCTGATGCAGCACCGTTCCGCCAAACAACTGCACGTCGTAGTGGACCATGTTCCACGCCGTGTCGTTGCCGCCGGCCACCCAGTGGTTGGCATAATAGGCCTTGTCGCCCTCAATCGTCACGAAGTCGTGCTTCGTGGCCAGCAGGCGGTCGAAATCAGTGGCGGTCACCTCGGTGCGCTCGTTCGTGGCAAAGCGCTCGGCGGTGCTCTTCACGATGGCAAACGCCTCGGCGCGCACCTCGGTCAGTGCCTTCTCCAGCACCTCGAGCACTTCCTTCTCCAACTTATCTATCTGGGCGAAGATGGGGGCGCGGTCCTGCAGCTCGGTCTGCTCGATGCGGGCCTTGAGGTCGGCAATCTGCTGACGGAGTTCGGCAGGCGCGTCCTGCACTTGCTTGCGCAGAGCGGCGGAACGCTCTCGCAGTCCGTCGTTGCTCAACGCCTGAATCTGGGGGTAGATGGCGTTGACCTGTTCCACCAATGGCTGGATGGCCTTCATGTCTCGCGAGGCCTTGTTGCCAAAGAGTTTGGTTAACAAATTCAGTAAATTCATATTGTGTAGTTTTTATTTTCAACAAATCATTTTCTTATCACCAGCGGAGCCACGCTGCACGAGTTCGGGGCCCGGATGCGCAGATGCTGCGCCACGGTGGGGGCCACGCAGTCCACAGCGACCGGCGTGCGAACCACCTCGGAACTGACGTCGGCGCCGTAGAAGCAGAGCGGGAAGCCCATGTAGCTTTCGCGCTGCGGCAGGTTTTCGTTGGTGTTCTCGTTCACCAATCGCCATCCCGGAGCCACCTGCACAAGAATGTCGCCGGAGCAGCGGGGGTTATAGGCGTTGCGTATGTCGCGGATGCCGGGCGTCCAGGCGCCGAGCATCAGGCGCTGCGAGGTATAGACGTCGCGAACGCCGGAGAGTTGTATCAGAAAATCGGCACTGCGCTCCAGCACCTCGGTGAGATTGAGTCCCTTGTTCTCGATGAACTTCAAGTTGAGGTACATCTGATTGCCCATCGAGGTCTCGACATATTGCCCCTGACCATATACGGCAATCAAGTACATGTTGAGCAACAACTGGGCGCGGGAGATGTTGAACTCGCCCGTGGGGATTCGGTAGCGCGAGAGGTCGGCGTCGGTCTGCTCGGTGTCGCAGTAGCCGGTGCCCGTCAGCACAAACATCACGCGGTCGCGCCCCACCTTCTGCTCCACGATGTCGATGAGCCGGCCCAACTGGTAGTCGAGCCGCACATACGTGTCTTGCAGTTCCATCGGGTAGTCGGAAACGGCCAAATGGTCGTAGTTGCCCGCGTAATAAGTGACCGAAAGCACGTCGGGGACGGGGTCGATGCCCATCATGGTGTTGCGCAGACAGTGGTCCACAAAGTTGGTTACTTCCTCGTTCACGAGGCCGCTGGCCTTGAACTCACGCACGCGGCGGTCGCCCTTGAACGTGTGTTTGAAGGGTTTGTGCGTGCGCCCCCCCACAAAATAATTGAACTCGCCCACCAAAGCATTGCAAGGCTCCCACGTCGTACTGCCCAAACGTTGCGACAACTGGTGACTGTCGTCGTAATAAGAAAGCCACGCCGGCGCCGTGCCGTAGTACGACGAAGTAGCCCATCGGGCCGAGGCATCGCTCAACCAGAAACAGCCATCGGCGGCATGACCGGCCGCAAAAACGGCGGCGTCGCGCTCGGGAGCTATGGAATAGACCAGTGCCTTGCCCTCGGTGCTCACCTTCAGTTCGTCGGTGAATGTGCTCACGCCCAAGTGCTGGGGAGAGGTGAACTCGCCGGGTTGCGTACCGGGATATTGTTGGTCATCGACGCAGAAAACGGGCTGTAACGACTGGCGGTCGAGCCAGCGTTGGGCCACAATGCCATGCTCGTAGGGAACAGTGCCCGACATGAGTGTGGCAATGGCCGAAGCGCGGTCGGGGCAGGCAAAAGGATATTGCGCCTGGGTATAGACACGTCCTTGCTGCATCAGTCGTTGGAAACCTCGGTCACCATAAAGAGGGGAGAAGGCTTCGAGGTAATCGCTGCGCAGCTGGTCGATGATGACATTCACCACCAAACGGGGCACTTCGGGTGCCGTCTGTGCCTCGGCGCTGACTACCGACATCAGCAACGCCAGCGTGGCGAGTAAGCCATAGGGACGCGTGGGAGTGTTCTTCATCGGTCGTGGTTATAAGCGAAATAATAACTTACGTGACGGACGACCAACCCCACAACGATGAGGATGACCATGAGGGAAATGTCCTGCGGTATCCACTCGGCAAACACGGCGAACAAAGCTAACACGGCTGCCGCCACATAGTGATAGAGGCAGAAGCGGCGCGTAGCGGCGCAGCGAACCACCCACGGCAAGCACAGCAAAGGCAGCGGATTGAATGGCCACACCAGCCAGTTGCTCCCCACAGTGGGGTGAGCCGAGAAGAAGAACATAAAGCAAAGCAATACGCCCACAAGACCTTGCGCCAGCAGGAACAGAACATCGAAGAGCCACCACTGGCGCTTCCACTTCCGTTCAATGGCAAACAACAAGGTGCACAGCGCCACAAATAGCACGCCCACCCAGACGGGAGCGGGCCACGAGCTCGACTCCGCCACGCGGGGACGCAGTGCCAGCAACTCGTTCTCGCCACGAAGCAGGGGACGTCGATTGCCCATCCCGTCGAACACTTGCGCGTCGCGAAGGAACGTCTGCAGACGACTAGGGATGAAGAGCGAGGAACGGTCGGTGAGCACGGTGTCGCACTGGGCGCCCAGCAACAGGTCGTTGCCTTCCTGTGACCAGGGATAACCATCGGTAAACTGGTGAAGAATGTCGCGATACGTAGCGGGAGGAAGCGAACGGCTATACACCACTTCGCCCTCCACAGCGCGCTCCACCATGTCTCGCACCTTAGTGGTGCAGTTGTTGGTCAGGAAATTGTAGCGATACGTCTTGTTCTCGCTGCGGGCATTGTCCATCAGCATGACCAAGAGGCGCTGGGCTTCCGCAGGCGTGAGGTTGAGCACCTGCTCCTCCACACGACTGCCACGCAGCAGATAGTCCTGCAAGAAAAAGGGATAGGGATAGGCCGCCAGTTCATAATCGCACTGGCCAAGGACGAAACGCCACAGAAAGTGTGGGGCTCGGAAGTCGAACACGCCATAGTTGTACACCACGTCCAACCCGTGACTTCGCTGTTGCACGCGCAGAGCGGTATGCCCGTAGAGCTGATACACCTCGGTGCCGGGACTGCACGTCACGACGCTGATTTCGATGTCGTTCTCCTCCTGAGCCGTCACACCGAGCGCTCCCATCACAAGGAACAGGAGTAACAAAAACCTCTTGGCGAGGTCACGTACTATATTCACTATGCGCGTAATTTGGGCACAAAGATAAGCCAAAATATCCGAATTTCAAAAAAAAATCGTACCTTTGTACCCCGAAATGGATTTGATTATAGACATAGGAAACACGGCGGGCAAACTGGTCCTCTTCGAAAACGGAGAGCCCGTGAAGGAGGTGCGCACCGACAACCGCACCCTGGCCGCCCTTTCCGACCTCGACACTTCCTACCCCATCGAGTGCGCCATCGTGGGAACCGTGGTTCCTCTCACCGAGGAAACAAAAGCAACATTGGAGGCCAAGCCCTATCCTGTGCTCTTTCTCAACGAGACTGTCACGGAACCCATTTTGAATCAATACGGTATTCCCAAGGGCGAAGGAGCCGACCGCATCGCGGCTATTGTGGGGGCGACCACGAAATTTCCCAACAAAGATTTGCTGATTATCGACGCTGGCACGTGCATTACATACGACCTGCTGGTGGGTGGCAAGTACGTGGGCGGCACCATTTCTCCCGGAGCCCGTCTCCGCTTGCTCGCCATGCACGAACACACCGCCCTGCTGCCCGTCGCCCCGCAGGAAGGTCCGCTGCCTGAGATAGGCTACGACCTCGACACGGCCTTGCGCTGCGGAGCGCTCAACGGCATGAGATATGAAATCGAGGGACACATACGTACTTTCACCGACAAATATCCGGAGCTTTTAGTTTTTTTAACAGGGGGCGACGGTTTTAATTTGGATAGTTCATTAAAAAGCACCATCTTTGCAGACAAATTCCTCGTTCCACGAGGTTACTACCATATATTAGCATGCAACAGACCAACTGTATAAAGACTTCATTTGCCGCTCTCGTGCTCGTGGCCACCGCATTGACAGCCAGCGCACAAGGGAACGGTTGCAACTCATCGTACTCACGCTTCGGCCTGGGCATTATGGACTACCCCGCTCAGGGTCACAACATCAACATGGGCGGAGTGGCGCAAGGTATTCGCGACGGCCGCAAGGTGAACATGCTGAACCCCGCTTCGTATTCGGTCATCGACTCGCTGTCGTTCATCTTCGACGCGAACCTGAACTTCGGTTACGGGCACATGAGCGACGGTCATCAGGCCGTGAACGTGCGCAACACCTCGCTCGGCAACGTGAACATGGGCTTCCGTCTGATGAAGGGACTGGGCATGTCGCTCGGTTTTACGCCCTATTCCACTATCGGCTACAACTTCAGTCAGTCGGCGCGTGTGGGCAGTAGTTTCAACAGCACCCAGAGCATCACCACCGTGACCACGTACCAAGGCGACGGCGGTCTGCACCAGATGTATATCGGCGCCGGTTGGAATCCCTTTGCTGGACTGAGTGTCGGCGCCAATGTCAATTACTTGTGGGGAACCTATGACCACGCTACTTCGCAGACCTTCTACGAGGGCAGTACCGCCAACGCCACAACCAATTCGCTCCACTCCCTATGGTCGAGCGACATCCGCACCTACAAAATAGACTTAGGTTTGCAGTACGCGCTGAACATCGGCACGGAGGATAAACTCACCTTAGGCGCGTCGGCCACGCTCGGACATAAGATAAAAAGCGCCGTGGAAATGCAGCGATACACTCCCAAGGACACTACGAAGTATTCCTTGGACAACGGTCTCGCTATTCCTTACACCTTCAGCGGCGGTGTTTCTTACGCCCACGGCACCAAGTGGTTGGTGGCTGCCGACTACACCATGGAACGCTGGGACGGATGCAGCGTTCCCGTGATTCGGAACGACGGCGAGAAAGACATACTGGTGGCCGCTGACGACCAATATCTGTCGCGGCACCGCTTCAACGCCGGTGGCGAGTATTGCATCAACCCGCTGAGCAATCGCTACTTCGAGCGCATCCGTTTCCGGGCAGGTGCTTCCTACGCCACGCCCAACGTGAAAGTCAACGGTCACAACGGCCCCACCGAGTGCAGCGTGACGGCAGGTGTGGGACTCCCCATGACGTATTCGAGCAAATCGCTCATCAACGTGGGCGCATCGTGGTTGCGCCGTTCCGCCCCCAACCTCATCAAAGAGAATTACCTGATGCTGAATGTCGGCGTCACCTTCAATGAGCGTTGGTTCATGAAGTGGAAGATCAACTAATCCGCTGAATGGAAGAATTTAGGCAAAGCACAGCGCTTCCCTCGCAACCTCTCTGGCGTTTCCTAAGGAAACTCATCGCCGCTGCCGCAAAAACCATGCGCTCGCTGCGGAAGCCCATCCTCGCCCTGCTCGTCGTCGTGTGCACGGCCCTTGCCGCTTGCGAGGGCGACAAAGAACACGTGGCCGACGCTATCTCCGACGCCGACTCCATTGCCTTTATGCGCAGCCGCGGCATCAGCACGCTGATTTCCGACTCGGGCGTCATCCGTTACAAACTAATTGCCGAGGAATGGGACATTTACACCAACACCAATCCGCCCACGTGGAAGTTCATGAAAGGTCTGTTCATGGAGCGTTTCGACGAGCACATGCACATCGACCTTTATGTGGAAGCCGACACGGCCTATCTGCATAACCAGCGCATCTGGGAATTGCGCGGTCGCGTGGCCATCCGCAACGTGCAGGGAACGCTGTTCCGAACGGAAGAATTGTTCTGGGACATGGACGAGCACGTGATGTGGAGCCCGCAGTTCATGCGCATCGTCACTCCTGAACGAGAGTTGCAAGGCACAAGTTTCCGCAGCAACGAGCAGATGACGGAGTACTCGGTGGACAACTCGGTGGGCGCGTTCCCCATCAGCGACACGCAGGACACCGACCACTCGACGCCCGACCCCCAGGCCGCTCCGACGGACACGGCCGCCGCCGTGCAAGCCACCACGCCCACGACGCGGACGCCCCGCACAAAACCCGCAGAATCGTCACAAGCCCCTCACTGGAAATAAATGGACATCGTCATACAAACTCTCATAGTCCTGGCCCTCAGCGCCTTGTTCTCGGGGATGGAGATTGCCTTCGTCTCGAGCAGCAAATTGCGCGTAGAAATGGACAAAACGGACAACAACCTCACCAGCCGCATGCTGGCTATCTTCTACGAGCATCCGCATCACTTCATCTCCACCATGCTCGTGGGCAACAACATCGCCCTCGTCATCTACGGCAT
>JABUUA010000019.1:13985-18037 GCA_021443405.1 Bacteroidaceae bacterium | reverse complement strand
TGCGAACTACTGTAGATTTGCCCGCCCATCAGGACACCAAAGTGGAGGTACCGTTTTATTATAAGTGGAGTAATCTGAAAAAAGGTCAGTATTTATACCAAATTGACGGAAACAATTTCTATTTCACCGTCGTAGATACCAAGACCATCCCTTACACACTGACCTCGGCCGGCTACGGAACTATCTGTCTGCCCTTTGAGGCGGAAGTGCCCAGCGGTATGACGGCTTACTCGTGTGCTTCGCTTAATGACAAGGAATTGGTGCTGACGCCGATAACTGGCAAGATGCAGCCGCATACGCCTTACGTGCTGAGCGGCTCGGAGCAGACGGTGACGTTTGCGGGCCCCGATATCCCCAACTTGAAGTCGACCTACACCGATGGCTTGCTGAAGGGCGTCATCGGCACGGATTATCTGCTGCAGGCCGATGACTACATTATGCAGAATCACAGCGGCAATGTGGCGTTCTACCGCGTGGGAAGCGGCAGTAGATTCGGTCAACCTGCCACGCAGTACCGCAGTTTGCTTACCAGCAGTTCGGCAGTTGCCACGGTAATGTTCCCCGACAATGAGGCAACGGCCGTAGAGACGATTGCTGAAACGCCCGCGTTCGAACCCGAAGCCATCTACTCGCTGGACGGCAAGCGCCGTGCTTCGTTGCAGAAGGGCATTAACATCTTGCGCACTGCTGACGGACGCACCATGAAAGTTTTAGTTAAATAAGAAGACTATGAAACAGATATATAGGAAGCCACAGACGCTGGTGGTGAACGTGGAGATAAGTAAATCGCTGCTTCTGACCACGTCAGATGAAAATGCAAACATGGGTCCTGACTTGTCGCGTCGACAGTATGACTTCGAGGACGAGGATTGATAAATAACGCGTAAGCCTTCGCGGGCTTGCGAGAGACCATAGCCAGAGGGCCGGCGCAGCAGCGTCGGCCCTCTTTGGCTCTTGGCGGTTCGCTCGTCTTCATCAGCGTCAGCCTAACTGACCGTGAGAATGTCTGGCGGTCTCTGCGACAACTGTCTGCCTTTGGCCTCCCAGCGAAGACTTACAGGTCGATGGGCCGAAGGCTTGTCGCTAACTGATGGCTGGGCGTTCGAGCAAAGGTTCTACTCCCTCTTGCAGCAAGGCTCGTTGTTGCCCTGTCCCGTTCCGTTGCACCGCTCTCTAAGCCGCAGCACGATGGCTGGCCAGCGACGCAACAAAAAAACTCCCTCGCCGGTGGGGCGAGGGAGCCTTGATATAGGGGAGGGGAGAGGATTACTCGCCCTTTTCCAGCTTAGCCTTCAGAGCTGCCAGAGCGTCGATGTCACCGAGTGTGGTGCTGGCGGCCTGGTTCTGAATAGCGGGCGTCTCGGCCTGCTGCTTGCGGCGGGGAGCGGCGCTCTTGGCGGCCTCGCGCTTGGCGGCACGCTGTGCATCCTCGTGGATGCGGCTGTGGCTGAGGATGATGCGCTTGCTGTCCTTGTTGAACTCGATGACCTTGAAGCTCAGGGTCTCGCCCTTCTGGGCCTGGCTGCCATCCTCCTTCACGAGGTGCTTGGGAGTGGCGAAGCCTTCTACCTCGTCAGAGAGCTTGATGACGGCGCCCTTGTCGAGCATCTCCACGATGGTTCCCTCGTGGATGCTGTCCTGGGTGAACTTACCCTCGAACTGCTCCCAAGGATTCTCCTCGAGCTGCTTGTGACCGAGGCTGAGACGGCGGTTGGCCTTGTCAATCTCCAGTACGCAAACGTCCATCATAGTGCCCACCTGGGTGAACTCGCTGGGGTGCTTCACCTTCTTGGTCCAGCTCAGGTCGCTGATGTGGATGAGACCATCGACACCTTCCTCAATCTCAACGAATACGCCGAAGTTGGTGAAGTTGCGCACCTTGGCGGTGTGCTTGCTGCCGACGGGGTACTTCTCCTCGATGGTGGCCCAGGGGTCTTCCTTGAGCTGCTTGATGCCGAGCGACATCTTGCGCTCCTCGCGGTCGAGGGTCAGCACTACGGCCTCTACCTCGTCGCCCACCTTCATGAAGTCCTGTGCGCTGCGCAGGTGCTGGCTCCAGCTCATCTCTGAGACGTGGATGAGACCCTCGACGCCGGGAGCAATCTCGATGAATGCTCCGTAGTCGGCCATCACCACAACCTTACCGTTCACGTGGTCGCCCACAGTGAGGTCGGTGGCCAGAGCATCCCAGGGATGGGGAGTGAGCTGCTTCAGACCGAGAGCGATGCGCTTCTTATCGTTGTCGAAGTCGAGGATTACCACGTTAATCTTCTGGTCGAGCTGCACAATCTCGTTGGGATCGCTGACGCGGCCCCAGCTCAGGTCGGTGATGTGGATGAGACCGTCCACGCCACCCAGGTCGATGAACACGCCGTAAGAGGTGATGTTCTTGACGGTACCCTCGAGCACCTGGCCCTTCTCGAGCTTGCTGATGATTTCCTGCTTCTGCTTCTCGAGCTCGGCCTCGATGAGGGCCTTGTGGCTAACCACTACGTTCTTGTACTCCTGGTTGATTTTCACAACCTTGAACTCCATGGTCTTGCCTACGAATATGTCATAGTCGCGGATGGGCTTAACGTCGATCTGGCTGCCGGGCAGGAAGGCCTCGATGCCAAATACATCTACGATCATACCGCCCTTGGTGCGGCACTTCACGTAGCCCTTGATGATTTCCTCGTTCTCCAGAGCCTCGTTGACGCGGTCCCAAGAGCGAGAGGCGCGGGCTTTCTTGTGAGAGAGAGCGAGCTGACCCTTCTTGTCCTCCATGTCCTCGATGTACACCTCCACGGTGTCGCCAACCTTGAGGTCGGGGTTGTAGCGGAACTCGCTGCTGGGGATGATTCCGTCGCTCTTGCCGCCGATGTTCACGACAACCTCGCGCTTGTTCATCGAAATTACAGTTCCGTCCACCACTTCGTGGTCGTTAAGCTTGTTCAGTGAGCCATCGTAAGCGGCTTCCTGAGCCTCGCGGCTAACCTCGGTCTGTGAGCCATTCTCAAAGGCTTCCCAGTCGAAATCGGCTGCGGGTACGACATTTTTGTAATCTGCCATTGTGTTAATACTTTTGTTTTTAATAATTAAACGGTTAGACTTTATGTTGACATAAAATTCGGGTGCAAAGTTACGGAAAAATGAGCATGCTGCCAAACAAATCGAGAAGTTTTTTGCGAGAAAATCAACACAATAGGGCGAAGGGGCCGGGTTTTCGGGGTGCTGAAGCGGCGATGCAGGCGTGGCAAGGCGGGCAGATGCGGTTGCCGGACTGCTGGCGGGAGCCATGGCGCAAGTCGTCTCGCTCAGGTCGCACGGAAGCAGGCTGCCGACGGCCGTCACGGCAGCTGCGGAGCGGGCCTCGGCCTGCTCCATGCCGACCAAGGTCAGCAGTGCGATGATGATGAGTTTGACGAGTTGTGTCATATAGTTCTGCGTTTTTAACTTTGCATGCAAAGTTACGGATATTTTTCCAACCGTGCAATAGTTTTGCAGATTTTTTTCGAAAAAAATGTTCTTTCCGCCTCGCAAGGATGATTTAACCCAAATCGTTCAGTAGGCTTCGTTTTGTTTTCTGAGCTATGGCGCGGGCTTTTTTGCGCCTGGATAAGGGAGCGATGGGGTTCCATCGTGACCGCAGAGAGGTGCGAAAGGGACAAGCCAGAGCCTGAAAGCATGCGAAGAGTCCGTTGAATGGTCTGATGGCCGATTTGGGTTATTGCACTCGTTTGGATGAATGAAACCGCTCATGTGGACTTCTCGAGCCTTTCCTCAGCATCTCTGATTATCCACGGCGTTTCGCGCTGTCAACTTGGCGCGCTGGCGGTTTCGATCGACAGTGCAAAAAGTAAAGACGAGGTGCAGAAGGTTTCGGCGAAACCTGCATAACCAAAGTAAATCAGCAAGTTAAAGAGGAGAATCGTCACACAAAACGGAACAAACGGGTTAAAAACCATCTTACGACAATCGTAAGACAATCGTAAGATAATCGTAAAACAATCGTAAGATTTGACTTGTTTTGTCGCATGCCTCATTGGGGGCGCCATCTTGCTAACCAAAGT
>JABUUA010000019.1:0-12696 GCA_021443405.1 Bacteroidaceae bacterium | reverse complement strand
GAACCGATGACCTCTTGCATGCCATGCAAGCGCTCTAGCCAGCTGAGCTAATCCCCCTTTCAAAGCGATTGCAAAGTTAAGGCATTTTTTCGAACCGGCAAAACATTTCCTCGTTTTTTTGTCAGATGGGCGGAATAATTTTGTATCTTTGTGCTTAAATACAGTGGAAAGAGAAATGATAAAGCGATTTTTAGGGTTGTCTTTGGTGTTCGCCGCTCTGTCGGCGGCAGCACAGACCGACGATATAGAATGGCAGCCAGGGTTGCGGCCGATGCACTGCGACGCCGTCACCGTTGAAGACGGCCGCATGCCGGCGACTCCGCGCAGGATTGGCTCCCAGGCTTCGGCGCCGATGAAAGCGCTGGGCGTGCAGTATGTACCGGTGGTGTTGGTGAATTTTGCTGACAAACGATTCACGGCCGCCGACAGCACCGATGAGGGCGTTCGGGACTTTTACCAGCTTTACTGCAACGGCACGAAGGACGGAAAACTCTATACAGGCCACGGCAGCTACGGCGCTGTGCGCGACTATTTCGTTCAGCAGAGCGATTCCCTCTTGTTTCCGGAGTTTGTCGTGATTGGACCTGTCACGCTGGAGGGCGATTGTGCGACGTACGGCCGCAACGAAGGCGACACGCACGACGTGGGCTACAACGCGTTTTGCGAGCAGTCCATCCGTAAGGCGATGGAGATTTACTCCGATTGGGACCGCTTCGATAACAATGGAAACGGTGACATCGACATGGTGTTCTTCGTGTATGCCGGCATGGGCGAGAACTCGGGCGGCGACGCAGATTGCATCTGGCCGAAGGAAATGACCTCACGAACCACCATCAATGGACGCGTCTTTGCCTGCAATGCCGCCTGTAACGAAACCCGCCCCGGCAAGAGCGACGCCCCCGAAGGAAGCACGCGCACCGACGGAATCGGCCCGTTCATCCATGAGCTCAGTCACGTGTTAGGGCTGCCGGATTTCTATGATTACGACGTGGACAAACGCGGAGACCTCGGCTTCGGGATGGATTCGTGGAGCGTGATGGACTATGGCGCTTATGTCAACGTTGGCTACAATCCAGCGGCTTATACAGCCTACGAGCGCGATTTCATGGGGTGGCGGCCGCTGCAGGAACTATCGTCACCGCAGGTGCTGACGCTGTATCCCATGGAGGCCGGCGGGACGGGCTATCGCATTACGAACGACGCGAATCCCAATGAATACTATATTATAGAGAACCGTCAGGCGATTGGTTGGGACAGTTCGTTGGGGAAAAAAGGACATGGACTGCAGGTGACACATGTGGATTATTCCGCCAATCTGTGGACCTTGAACCGCACAAATACCGACTGCCCCGACCATCAGCACATGACCATCATTCCTGCCAACAACGATTACCGGGGTGTGGCGGGTGTCAGTTCTTCGAAAGAATACTCGGCCATGCTGGCGGGACATTTGTATCCCGGCACTTCGTTCAACTTCAATCTGACGGACGACACGACGCCTGCGGCACAAGTCTATGCTGGAGGATTGCTTCACAAACCGCTGCGTAACATTACAGAGAATGATGACGGTACGGTTACCGTTTGTTTCATGACCAATGGGCAGTTGGAAGCTCCCGTACTGGACGAGCCGCAAGATATCGACGAGGGTGGTTTCTCCGTTTCGTGGGACTACATCGACGGGGCGACGAATTATATCTGTGCTCTCTATAGTCATGAAAATCTGGTGAGATGTGACACGGTGGAAACGGCGGAGATGACCTACACGGATTTAGTGCCCGACCGCGATTATTCCGTATGTGTGAAGGCGCGAGCCGACCAGCCGGAGGATTACATCGACAGCGAGTGGAGCGAGGCGTTGTATCTGAAGACGGAACCTGACCTTGTCCTCGGACTGGACAGTGAGAACAAGGTCAGCATCTACACGATGAACGGGACTTGCGTCGCCCGCTGCTTTGCCGACGAAATTGGACGGATGGAGTTGCGCAGAGGCATCTATATCCTGAAGTATGACCGCGGAGGAAGCCGCAAGATTTTATTGTAACGCGTATGGACGAACTTTTAAGGCAAGCTAACCAATATCTCGACCAAGGGGACTACACTCAAGCTTTCAATCTCTTCAGCCAAGCGGCAGAGACTGGAAATGCCGGCGCCATCCGTTCGCTGGCCAGTCTGTACGAAACTGGTTGGGGCGTGGAGCAGAGCGACGCTAAGGCGCTGGAACTCTATCAGAAAGCTCGTACCCTTGGCGACAAATATGCGCAATACTCCGAAGCAAAGATTCTGTTGGAGAGCGAGACCGTTCCTCACGACCCGGAAGCCGCTCTGCAGTTGCTCGAACCTTTGGCCGACGATGCCGAGTTCGACGACGTTCCCACCTATCTCGTGGCGTTGTATCTGAGCGACAATAAGCACCCGGACCGCGTGAAGAAAGGGTGGGGGATACTCAAGAAAGTAGTGTCGGCGGGCAATGAAGCAGCCGCCATGATGATGCAGCATATACCGCTACCGACCTTGCAACTGTTGGCCGACCAAGGAGATGCCGACGCGCTGTCCATCTTGGCCCATCGGTATATGACGGGCTCGGGCGTGACGCTCGACATTCGTCGGGCATTTTCCACGTATGGCGCTTCGGCAGAGGCTGGAAGCTCTATGGCCATGGTTCATCTTGCCCGAATGTATGAGTTGGGCGAAGGCACAAAACACGACTATGCCAAGGCGTTGCAGTGGTATGAACGAGCAGCCGAGGCGGGTGTCGATTGCTCGGAACACGTGGAGCGTCTGCGCAAGGTGGTGGAGCAAACTCCTGAAAGCAAAGCGGGTTGTCTGCCCGTCATTCTGGCCGTTGCCATGGTGGTGGGCTATCAACTCTTTCGACTCTTCTAATTCGGCAAAAGAATCACTGGGACTTTTTCGCCACTTTCTTTCCGTTGACCAGATAAATGCCGGGCCGCGAGATATGGCTGACGCGCACGCCGTCTATTGAGTAGATGGTGTGAGGCGTTGAAGCGGGTGCGGACAACGATTCGACAGCGTCCTCCTGTGTGGTCAGGCCAATGCACATCCGCGCACAATTCTCCAACAACGAAGTACCGCTGGCCATCGCTCCCATGGAGGCAGTCTGCGAGGTGTCGTAAGCTTTTGTCCAATTGTAAGGACAATACATGGCCGGATAGGCGTCGTGGTCGAGCGACTCCCACAGCGTGTTGGCATTCTTCTGAATATATGTCGAAAGATTTTTGCGGGCGGTGATCAGCATGCTTTCGTCCAGCACGAAATTGACGGCGTAGGGAATAAGCACTGCCTTGAAGATGCTTTGGTCCATGCTACTGCCTTCGTCGCGCAACATATTATTGCCATTGGTGCAGCGGTTGCTGGTGAAGGCATACTCGATGTATAGTTTTGCCGCGGTTTTGTACTTGACTTCCCCCGTGATGTGATACAGACGACGACACGCCTCTCCAAAGGTTCCTTGCGTGTAAGTCAGGGGAGGTTCCTCCACACGTCCGTCCTTATTGCAGATGTTGTTCGTTTGGAAATCGAAGAACATCAAGGCGTTCTGAAGGTATTTCTCGTCGCCGTACCGCTCATAGAGTTTGGCGGAGAGCAGGCACGCGGGTGCTTCGGTGCAGGCATTGGGCCCGGCGTTCTCATCGGTGTTCCAAGGCAACCACTTGCCACGCTCGTCCTCTTTGAGTCGCGGCATGATGGCGTTTTCGTAAACACGCTTGGCCATGGCAGCATAGGTATTACTGCCCGTTGCCTCCGACATGTGCATCAGCGTGAGACATATCCACAACATGTCGTCGGTATAAGGGTTTTCAAAGCCTGTGGGACCCGAAGAATAGTTGTTGGCTTTGTTGCTGTACCACAATGAAATGTAACGACGATATTCCGCCGCTAACTCGGCGTTTGTGTCCTTGAGACGCTCATAAGCATACACGAGCACGTCCATGGCGTGGGCTTGTTGCCAGTAGATGTAAGTAGAACTCTGCTCAACATCTGCGGGAGTTGAAAAGAAAGTTCCCTTCGATTTATTCATAAATTGGTCGATGAGCACACGGGCCAGCGAGTCGGCCTTGCCGGCATAGTCGCCTTTCACGCTCTTGGCCATCGTCTCGCTGTAAGCCTGTGCAGCGAGGGACAATAGTCCGACGACCAGAAGACAACAGAATCTTTTCATAGTTTTTCGGGTTGGGTTTAAGGATTAAGTTTAGGCAAAAGCGGCCTTGCAACTGCATGAGAGTCGCAAGGCCGCCTTAGTTTTTTGAGTTTGCAACTGGCCGTTACTCCTCGCACAGCTCAGTGAGGATACCGCAGGTGCTCTTCGGATGCAGGAAAGCGATGTGCAAACCATCGGCGCCCTTGCGGGGAGCCTTGTCAATTAGGCGCACACCCTTGGCGTCGCACATGGCGAGAGCCTCACTAACACCGTCCTCCACCTTGAAAGCTACGTGGTGAACGCCACGGCCGCCGTTGTCTAGGAACTTCTGAACGGTGCTTTCGGGACAAGTGGGCTCCAACAGTTCGAGCTTCACTTCACCCACCTGCAGGAAGGCGGTCTTCACTTTCTGGTCCTCGACTACCTCCGTCTTGTAAACGTCGAGACCCAGCACATCCTTGAAAAAGGGCAGCACTTCGTCGATGCTCTGTACGGCGATGCCCAGATGCTCAATCTTAGAAATTTTCATTGTTTCGTTGTTATTTGTTTGTGTTGTTAAACTGAGATGCGGTTGTTCTCGGGGAAGGCAACCTTTGGTTGGAACGTCTTGGCCTCTTCGTAGTCCAGCAAGGCGTAAGACATGATGATGACCGTGTCGCCGGGCTGTACGAGTCGTGCTGCCGCCCCGTTTAGGCAGATGCAGCCGCTACCGCGCTCGCCCTTGATGACGTAAGTCTCGAAACGCTCCCCATTGTTATTGTTCACCACGTGCACCTTCTCGCCGGCCAACAAGCCAACGGCGTCCATCAAATCTTCGTCGATGGTGATGCTGCCCATGTACCGAAGATTGGCCTCGGTTACGGTCACGCAGTGGAGTTTTGATTTCAGTACCTCAATAAACATTTCAGTATTTCGAAGTTATTTGTAACGGATATGGTCAATCAGACGGATGGGCTGGCTTCCACAATATACGGTGATGCAACCCACGATGTCGTCACTCTCCTGCCACGTGGCCACGTCGGCCAGCGTTCGACCGTCCACGATGCTGTAGTACTGCACCTCGAGACCGGGCACGGCATTGATGCGGTTCACCACATAGTCGTGCACTTCCGCCACCGAGTGACTGCCCACGAGAGCACGACTGTCGGCCAGCGCCTGATAGATGTTGGCGGCTGTGGCGCGTTCCGCGTCGGTAAGCAGCGTGTTGCGACTGCTGCGAGCCAAGCCGCTCTCTTCACGGATGACTGGGCAAGGAACGATGGTCAGCCCGAAGCCGAGGTCGTCCACCATACGGCGAATGACGGCAATCTGCTGGAAGTCCTTCTCTCCGAAGTAAGCACGGTCGGGTTCCACCATAGCAAAAAGTTTGCTCACAATCTGGCAAACACCGTTGAAGTGCCCGGGTCGGAAAGCTCCTTCCATCACAGAATCGGTGGGAGGATAGGAGAAGGACCGCGTGTCGGGTTTAGGATACATCTCCGCAACCGAGGGAGCAAATGCCAGTTGCGCCCCCACTTGCTCCAGTAGTGCGCAGTCGGCCTCCAGAGTCCGGGGATATTTTTCCAAATCTGTCTGATCGTTGAATTGGGTGGGATTGAGGAAAATGCTCACGACCGTGAGGTCATTCTCCGCCACGCTGCGCTCCACCAACGAAGCGTGGCCGGCGTGCAGAGCGCCCATGGTGGGGACGAGGCCCACCGTTTTACCTTCAGAGCGCGCCGCTGCCAGCTCGGCCCGAAGGTCTGCTATAGTTGTAACTACTTTCATTCGTCGGTTGTTCTTCTATAAAACCATGCAAAATAACACATAATTATTGACATACCGAAGGAAAAAGACGAAATATTTCTTAAAAAGTCTCCCGAAAGGCAGGAAAAGGCTTGCCAAGACCCGAAATCTCACGAATTTTTGTTAACTTTGCAGTCCATAATATATACATACACGAGATGAAGGCGAACAAACTACTTTTCATCACTCAGGAAATCAATCCCTATGTGCCCGATTCAGATTACACCCCGATGGGTCGCAATCTGCCTCTGGCCGCCATCGATATGGGTCGCGAGATTCGCACATTCATGCCCAAGTGGGGCAACATCAATGAGCGTCGCAACCAACTGCACGAAGTCATCCGTCTGTCGGGCATGAACCTTGCCGTCAACGATGTCGATCACCCGCTCATCATTAAGGTTGCCTCCATCGTCGGCACTCGCATGCAGGTCTATTTTATTGACAACGAGGACTTTTTCGGCAAACGACTGGCCGAGCGCGACGCCAATGGCGTGGAATACAAGGACAACGTGGAGCGGGCCGTTTTCTACGCTCGCGGAGTGCTGGAGACCGTCAAGCGCCTGCGCTGGGCGCCCGAGGTCATTCACTGCCAAGGCTGGGCTTCCAGCATGGTGCCGGCTTACTTGAAGACGGCTTACCGAGAGGAACCGTCGTTCCGCGACTGCCGTGTGGTTTACACCGTGGCGGACAACGGACTCACTCAATCCACCGGTCCTAACTTCGACAAAATCATTGCCTTCAAGAACACCGGCGCCGAAACTTTCCAAGAGTTCGGCACCGATCTCACTCCGCACCAATTGGAGCTTTTCGCCCTGAAACATGCCGACGGCGTTCACTTCGCCAGCGCGACCCCCGACGCCGAACTGCTTGAATTTGCCCAGGCGAAAGGTATGCCCATTCTGATCGGCCCCGCCGAACAAGAAGATTTTCTCACGCTCTTCGACGAAGTCTGGAGTCAAGATAAATAAGTAATTAACTTCTAACGAAGTACGATTAGTGAAACATATCCATCTTCACGTAAGCATCCTCGCCGCCTTGCTGGCCCTTACGGCCTGCGACGACAGCACTAACTCGCTGGGTATCTTTCCCGAAACGGAAAGTATCAGCAACTCGATAGCCGTTTATCAGGCCACCACTTGTTCGACATTGCTCGACTCCGTGGTTGCCAACAGCACAACTAGCTACTTGGGCCGTATCATCGACCCCGAGACCGATACGGAACTGAATGCCGAATTTGCCGCTCAGTTCGCCACACTCGAAGATTACGTCCTACCCGCACGCCAGCTGATGGTGGGCGACGTGGACGGTGAAGAGACCCGCGGCGTGGTGCAGTGCGATTCGGCCGAAGTGCGCCTCTACTTCGATTCCTACCACGGAACGGGCGACAACCCCATGAAAGTCTGTGTCTATGAAATGAGCAAAACCAACTTGTTCAGCGAGGACAGCACTTACTACACCGACGTGGACCTGAAGCAGTTTTCCACTGGCAAGTTGCTGGCTTCGCGTGTGTTCACGCCGCTCGACTACAATCTTAGCGAGAGCGACCTGACGAGCAGCACGCACAGCCACAACCTTCGCGTCATGCTGGACAAGGATTTCGGTCAGAACATTCTGGAACAATATTACCAAGACCCCACAAACTTCAAGGACTCTTACCACTTCATCCGCAATGTATTGCCGGGTCTCTATTTCACCACCAACGCTGGCGAGGGCACAATGCTCAATGTCTATGTGGGCACGGTGAATGTTTATTTCCGTTATTCCAACGAGGCCAAGGACTCCGTTTTCACTGGTGTTGCCCGCTTCGCCGCCACGCCTGAAGTCATCCAAAGCACGCACTTCAACAGCGACCGCAATAAGCTGGAGCAACTCGTCCATACGCCTTCGTGCACTTATCTGAAGACGCCCGCCGGCATCTGCACCGAGATGACACTACCCGTGGACGACGTCTTTGCTGGCAGTCACTGCGCCGACAGCGTGAGTCTCGCTTCCATCACCCTCACCCGTTACAACGGAGAGCAGGTGGACGGGCAGTTGGGCATTCCCAAATCACTGCTGATGGTTCGCAAGAAAGACGCTCAAGCGTTCTTCCGCAAAAATCGCGTGTCGGACGGTCGCACCAGTTACACCACCTCGTTCAACTCGGTGTATAATACCTATGCTTTCCAAAACATCGGTCGCCTCCTTTCTTACTGCCGTCACGAGAAGCAAGTGGAAGCCCGCGCTGCCAGCATCAGCGAGGACGAATGGGCCAAGCAAAACCCCGACTGGAACAAGGTGCTGCTGATTCCTGTCAGCGTGACCACCACGCAGGACAATAGTGGAAACACCATAGAGACGAGCGTTAACCACGACCTCTCGCTGAGCAGCGTGCGTCTCGTGGGTGGTTCCGATAAGATAGATTTGCAAGTCATCTACAGCAAGTTCTACGGGAAATAAATCCCCGCGACCCGCTTGCTTCCTACTCAGAGGTTTTATAACCACCAGCGCCCCAACCAACCCAAATTGGTGGGGCGTATCTTTTATTGATAAAAGGTTACAAGGTGAGGATGGGAATTTTCGGAATAAAGTATACCAACTCAAATGAGTGTTGTAAATGGAAAAAAAGGTTTGTTATACATTCTCTATGTACAAATAACACCAACAACTCCCGAATATTGTAATACTACAACAGTAAACGGAAGTTGTTGGTGTTATTTGTGCGTAAATGTTTCTGAAGCTGACTTCAGTCTCTCCCTTAATAGAATAGTGGGATGAGGAAGACGCTGAGCAGGAACACGATGATGTTCATGGGCAGACCCACCTTGGCAAAATCGGTGAACTTGTAACCGCCGACGCCTTGCACAATCAGATTTGTCTGGTAACCGATGGGCGTGCTGAACGAGGCGCTGGCTGCGAAGCAGATGCAGATAAAGAAGGGGGTCGGGTCGATGCCAAGTTGCTGTGCCACACTCAGTGCCAGCGGGAAAGCGAGAGCCGCCGCGGCGTTGTTGGTAATAAGCTCGGTGAACAAGTTCGTGATGATGTAGATGGCCGCCAACATGATGTACATGCCGCCCGCACTTTGCTTGGCGAATGCCGCGAGGTCGATGATGTAGCCTGCAATGAAATCGGCAAAGCCGGAGTTGAGCATGCCCTTGCTGATGCCAAAGGCACAGGCAATGGTGATGAGCACGTCCCACGAGATGAACTTTGTGTATTTGCGCTGTGAGAACATGCCGGTCCACGCCATGAATACAGTGGTGACGCAGGCAAAGAAGAACATATCGAGCTGCACCTTCAGATTGAGGTCGGGGAACCATGTAGGAATCTGTTCGCCCACGGTGGCGCCTATAATCATGAGCAGGACGAGCACCAAGGCAATCCAACGTTTCTTTGTGCCCATGGGCGGCTCAATCTCTCCCACGCGGTTAATCATGAGGAACACACGGCTGTCCTTCCACGCCGGCAGGAATTTGTCGTCGGCATCCACGATGAGCGTGTCTTCCTTGCACAGTCGTGTGTTCATGTAGTCGCCCGATAGCACTTGTCCTGCACGGCTGATGCCCAGAACGTTGGCTCCGTAGTGACGATAGAAGTCGAACTCGCGTAGCGATTTGCCGAGACCCGGAAATCGCGTGCTCAACATCACTTCCAGTCGCACTTGTCCCTCGGGGGTGGCTTGCTCGTCGAACTCACTGTCACCCTTTCGGTAGTCGGGCAGGAGGTGCGGCGCAATCATCACCAGATAGAAGAGACCGGCAAGGCAGATGAATACGCCCACTTTACCCAGTTCGAACATGTGCATGCCGCGGTAGCCGGAGTCTTGCACGAGACCGTCCACCACGAGGTTGGTGCTCGTTCCAATCAGGGTGCAGATGCCACCGAGAATGGTTGCGTAACTCAGTGGAATCAGAAATTTTGTAGGGGGAAGGTTCATCTTCTTGGCCCAGTTCTTAATCATGGGGGCGAAGATAACCACGACGGGCGTGTTGTTGAGGAACGCAGAGAGGAAAGACACCACGGGAAGGAAACGCAGGTTGCCTCGTTTCACGGTGACGTTGTGCGTGGGGAGGAGTCGGTAGATGATTCGCTCCAAGATACCGCTCTTACGGACTCCTTCGCTGACAAGATAGAGTAGGGAGACGGTAATCATTCCCTTGTTGCTGAAACCTTCGATGGCTTCTTTGGGCGAGATGATGTGGGCGCAGAGGAGCAGCGTCACTGCAGAAAACAGAACGAGTCCGGGGCGCATTTTGTCCGAGATGAGGGCGGCGAGCATCAATATCACTATGCCGCAGACATACAGGCTTTCGAAATTCATAAGTGTTTAATTTATATAAAAAGTCCGCCGAAGTTACGAAAAATATTTGAATGTCCAGCCAGAAGCTCCCGATTTTCTGCCTGCGTTGTTATAATTGTTTGCGGGCGCGCTTGCGTGGCTCGTTTTTTTCGCGTATCTTTGTACCTTAATTACAAACCGTCTGAAAATATGGCAGAACACATTTACCCCATCTACGACCGGATGATGACGCGGCAGGACAAGGAGCAGTTGCTCCAGCAGCGCGGTGTTGTTGTGTGGTTCACCGGGTTGAGCGGTAGCGGCAAGAGCACGGTGGCCCTGGGTGTGGAGAGGGAGTTGCATAAGCGCGGTATCTTGTGCCGCATCCTCGATGGCGACAACATCCGTGCCGGCATCAATTCCAACTTAGGATTCTCGGCCGAAGACCGATTGGAGAACATCCGCCGCATTGCGGAGATTAGCAAACTTTTTGTGGATACGGGCATTGTCACCTTGGCGTGCTTTGTAAGCCCCACCCGCGATGTGCGCGATTTGGCCCGTCGGATTATCGGTGACGAAGATTTCTGCGAAGTGTTCGTGAGCACGCCCATCGAGGAGTGTGAGCGCCGCGACGTCAAAGGCCTCTATGCCCGAGCCCGTAAGGGAGAGGTGAAGAACTTCACGGGCATCAGCGCTCCTTTCGAAGCACCCGAGCATCCTGCCCTGAGCATCGACACCAGCCGCCTGCCGCTCGAAGAGAGTGTGGGCAAGGTGGTGGACTTGATAGTTAGCAAGAAATAATTACAACAAACACACTATGGAATACAATCTTTCGCATCTGCAGGAGCTTGAAGCCGAGAGCATTCACATCATTCGTGAGGTGGCCGCCGAGTTTGAGAATCCTGTCATGCTGTACAGCATCGGTAAGGACAGCTCCGTGATGGTGCGGCTGGCCGAGAAAGCCTTTGCTCCGGGCAAAGTGCCCTTCCCCCTCATGCACATCGACTCTCGCTGGAAGTTCCGCGAGATGATAGAGTTCCGTGACAACTACGCCAAGGAATTTGGTTGGAATCTGATTGTGGAGTCGAACGAAGAAGCCTTCAAGGCCGGCGTGGGACCTTTCACCCACGGCAGCAAGGTGCACACCGACTTGATGAAGACCAAGGCTTTGCTCGACGCCCTCAGCAAACATAAGTTCGACGCCGCCTTTGGCGGAGCTCGCCGCGACGAGGAAAAGTCGCGCGCCAAGGAGCGAATCTTCTCGTTCCGCGACCAATTCAATCAGTGGGACCCCAAGAACCAGCGCCCAGAGCTCTGGGACATCTACAACAGCCGCGTTCACAAGGGTGAGAGCATTCGCGTCTTCCCCCTGAGCAACTGGACGGAACTGGACATCTGGCAGTACATCCGCCTGGAGAACATCCCCATCGTCCCGCTGTATTATGCCAAGGAGCGTCCCTGTGTGGAAATCGACGGCAATCTGATTATGGCCGACGATGAGCGTCTGCCGAAGGAATTGGTTCCCAAGATTCAGAACCGCATGGTCCGCTTCCGCACTCTCGGCTGCTGGCCGCTCACCGGAGCCGTGGAGAGCAACGCCACCACCATCGAGGAAATCGTGGAGGAGATGATGACCACGACCAAGAGCGAGCGCACAACCCGTGTGATTGACTTCGACCAGGAGGCTTCTATGGAGCAGAAGAAACGTGAAGGTTATTTCTAATCTTGAAATCCCGAAAACAGAAATCGTTATGGACAATAACATAGACATCAAAGCATATCTCGATCAAGACGAGAAGAAAGACCTGCTGCGCTTGCTGACCGCCGGTAGCGTGGACGACGGCAAGAGCACGCTCATCGGCCGTCTGCTCTTCGACAGCAAGAAACTCTACGAGGATCAACTGTCGGCCCTGGAGCGCGACTCAAAGCGCGTGGGCAACGCCGGCGCCGGACAGATTGACTACGCCCTGCTGCTCGACGGTCTGAAGGCTGAGCGCGAGGAAGGTATCACCATTGATGTAGCTTATCGCTACTTCTCGACCAATGCCCGTAAGTTTATTATAGCTGACACTCCGGGTCATGAGCAATATACTCGTAACATGATTACTGGCGGTTCGACGGCCAATCTTGCCATCATCTTGGTTGATTGTCGTACAGGGGTTATTACGCAAACTCGCCGTCACACCTTCTTAGTCTCGCTTCTCGGCATCAAGCACATCGTGTTGGCTGTTAACAAGATGGATCTTATTGACTTTGACAAAGACACCTTTGACAAAATTGCGAGCGAATACATCGCTTTGGCTCACAAACTCGGTATCGAGGATGTTGTTTGCTTCCCCTTGAGTGCAAAAGAGGGCGACAACGTAGTAGAGAAAAGCGAGCGTACGCCATGGTACGAAGGTCCGGCTCTGCTCGACTACTTAGAGAATGTACCTATCCATCGCGACCGTAACATGAACGATTTCCGTTTCCCCGTGCAGTATGTTTTGCG
>JABUUA010000199.1 GCA_021443405.1 Bacteroidaceae bacterium | reverse complement strand
TGTTATGTTACAGATATATTTTTGCTAATCATGCAAATGCATGAGGTGAGAGGCGCCCCTTGTCGTGAGACACGGGGTGTTTTCTGATTCGCCCGACATGGGCATAATTTAACCCAAATCGGTCATTAGGGCGACCAAAGGTCTCTTACGCATGCTTCCAGTCTCTGGTTTGCCCCTTTTACATCTAACTTGGCGTCGCCGAGCCTGCTCACGCTCGGCAAATCAAGCAAGCTTGTTTGCTCTCGTTTAATCGCAGTCTTCGGTCACGATGGAACCCCATCGCTCCCTCAGTTAGCCGCAAAAGTGCCCGCGCCATAGCTCAGAAATCAAAGCGAAGCCTAATGACCGATCTGGGTTTAACGGGTGCATGTCCCTAACGCGGGCTTATAGTGGGAAGGCTACTGACTCCTGCACGATTCTTTGTTTCGAGACATAAAGCACTTTTTTTGAAGTTTGAGCGTTGTTTGTTGTGACATTTTCTCTATTTTTGCATCTTACTATACAGAGACCATAAAGGGAACTTATGACAGACGACGCAATCATAGAGCAGATTCGGGAAGGCGAAACGGAGCAGTTTGCTCGGCTCGTGGACCGTTATGCCCGTCGTGTGTTCGGACTCATCGGGAGCATGGTGGACGACTCCGCAGTGGTGGAGGACCTTGCACAAGAGACTTTCGTGCAGGCCTACACGTCGCTCCCGTTGTTCCGTGGCGACAGTCCCTTCGTCTCTTGGTTGCTGACCATCGCCTGCCGACAAGCCTTGCAGTGGCGACGACGGCGACGGTTGCCGACCGTCTCGCTGGACGATGAACAGTGGCCGCTGCTTGATCAGGTTGAGGTAGAAGTATTCTTCAGCCAGCCTGATGCGGAGCGCTTACGATATCTCCACGAGGCCCTCGACCAATTGCCGTCGGTTGACCGCGCCATCGTCACGCTCTTTTACTACGACGACCTGAGCACGCAGGAAATCTCCCGCATACTTGAGACCTCCGACGGCGCGGTGCGCAACCGACTGTACCGCATACGTCAACGACTCTATCTCACCATCAAACAACGCGAACATGACGAAAACCAATCCTAACGACCCACTGATGCGCCAGGTGCTGGACGAGAAACACCGCCAACTGACGCTGCCCGCCGACTTCACGCAGCGTGTGATGGACCGCGTGACGGCAACGCAGAACCGTTCCGATACGCCGTCGGCATCCGTTTCTCAATCGCTTGTCCGGCCGCGGGAACGCCGACAGAAGATGCTTCGCTGGATGGTGGCCGCCGCAGCTTGTCTGCTGATAGTGGGCGGAGCAGGGTGGCTCGTTGTCCATGGTGACCGCGTCTTGGCTCCCGTTCCCGAGTTAGCCACCGTCTTGCCTGCCGACTCACAACCTACTGTGACCGAGATGCAACCGGAGCTACTGCTGGCTGAGACCGAAGCCGCCGCCGTGCCTGTCGTCTTAGCGAAAGAAATTCCTGCGGTCGCCACTCCGCGCCAGTCGGCCAAAGCGGTGGCAAAGCGCTGCCCTGTCGCCGAAGACGTCACTCCGCAGGAACTCGGCATCACCGCCGAAGTGTTGGCACGCGCCCAGCAACTGCTGGAGGAACAGCGCAATTTTGTCATCTTGCAAGAGCTCTTGCAGACCGAGGAAGCGCAGCGGCACTATGAGGAAATCGCCCGCAAGTACGAAGTTTTCCTCGCCGAACGATAGTTGCCTTTCACGCGGAATTCTTTTTTATCGAAACACAGTCAACCCACAAAACAAACCGATATGAAACGCATTCTTCTCACCCTCACTCTTACGGCCAGCGCCCTG
>JABUUA010000198.1 GCA_021443405.1 Bacteroidaceae bacterium | reverse complement strand
TTCCGAGAGCAGCGGCTGCATCCGCTCAGCCAGTTCCTCCACTGCATCATCGGTATTCACCGACAGATAAGTCCCCATCACTTCTTGCGCTTTGCTCAGTGTGTGGTCGGCGTCGTGGTCGATGAGCGTATTGTCGAAAGTCGGCGTCTCGGGATTCGTCACCACACGTTCGTGGTCGGCCAACTCCCGCTTCATGCCTTCGAGCAATGCGGGTTCGATGTGCTCAAAAGCAATATGCTCAAACGGAATGGTTTCGTAAGGCGTTTCGTATTTCTTATTGAGAAATGGATTGTGCATGATTGATTGTTAAACATTAGGCGTTTCGTGGATGATGATATGCTCGCGTCGGAAGGTCAGTAACCCTTTGTCCTGCAGTCGGTACAGCGCTTCAGAGACGAGCCTCCTGCTGGCTCCCAAGCGGTTGCCGATGTCCTTCATGCGGATTTGCAATCGTTTCTCGCCGTTCGGATAGCGATAAAGCAACGAGAACAACTGCATGATTCGCTCGTCTAAAGTAAGGGCGGGGGAGAGCCAGCCACGTTGCTGGCGATGAGCCGCGAGAGCCGAGAGCTGGTTGAGATAGTTGATGCGGAACACATCGCAAGTGGAGAACAGTCGGCCTATGGCTTCTTTCTCAATGGTGAGCAGATGGCAGGGCTCGATGGCCGTATAAGTGGCGGCGTAACGAGTGCTGATGCCGTACGTCGTGTCCAGTTCTATGGTCATCGGCGCCGTGACGATTTCGGTCACGGAATACGACTCGTCGGCCGCCGTCGTCTTGGCTTCCATGGTTCCGCGGAGCAGCGACGAAAGTCGTCGGCACAATTCTCCTTGCTCCACCCACCATTCTCCCGCCTCGATGCTGGTAATGCGCACTTGCGTATTGTCGAGCAACTGAACAAGGTCTGCCGCACATATACCGCGGAGTAGCGGCAACGTCGTGAGTGTGTCGTAAGTATATTGGTCCATCTATTGCAATTTCTCTTTCAGCGATTCTGAATACCAAACTTGATGGTTGTCGGCGCTGTCGGTGTAAATAAAATAGGCTTGTAGTTCGGGGTGAAGGTTCAGCACTTCCTGGGCTTTCTCCAGACCCATCACCATGAACGCGGTGGCAAATCCGTCGGCCATGGCGCAGGAAGGAGCAAACACCGTGCTCGAGACAATGCTGCGCTGCACGGGGCGCCCTGTGTGTGGCGAGATGGTGTGGGCCAGTTTCTGCCCATCGTCCGTCACATAGAAATTACGGTAATTGCCGCTGGTCGCCATGGCGCAGTCGGTAAGTGAAATCACGGCTTGTAAAGAGTTACCGCTGTGCTGCTGATTCGACTGTAGGTCGTCGCTGTTTTCTTCGTGCGCATTGTTGATGCCGATGTTCCACGGATTTCCTTTGTCGTTACATCCGCCGACCACAATTTCGCCGCCGATTTCAATCATAAAATTCTTGATGCCGAGCCGACGGAACAAATGCGCCACCTGGTCGGTGCCGAAACCTTTGGCCACAGCACTGCAGTCCATCACCATGCGCGGATCTTCTTTTCGGATCGTGTCCGCTTCGAGGTGAATATGCTGATAACCGATGAATTGGCGGAGCGAATCCACTTGTGTGTCGGTGGGTAAAGCGTCGTGCTTAAATCCAAATCCCCAGGCATTGACGAGCGGTGCCACGGTAATGTCGAAGCAACCGTCGGTGGCTTTGCTGATTTGTTCGCTCATCACAAACACGGCACGGAACAGACTGTCGGTGGCGGTGCTTTCGCCACTGTTGATATGAGCAATCGTGCTGGCGGGGTTGAACATTGACAAAGAACGGTCCACCGCCGTAAGTTCTTGCATAATACTCCAGTGCAGCGACGAGTCACACTGATAAGTAGCGTGAAAGACCGTTCCGAAAATCACGCCATCGTCGTGCTGAAAATTTCCGT
>JABUUA010000197.1 GCA_021443405.1 Bacteroidaceae bacterium | reverse complement strand
AGCGGAACGCGTAGCGTGTCCGGATGACGGGCCAACGTGTTAGCGATGTGGGGATTCATGGATTTGTTGATGGCTCCCCACTGCAACGTCAGCGTGTCGGTTTTCTCCACGCCTTTCAGGTTGATAACCAGTTTTGCTTCGTCTTGAGCGTGGAGCAAACATGTGGTCATTACGGCGGTGAATAAGGCAAAAAGGTGTTTCATGGCCCAACGGATATTATGAGTTCACGCTGACGAGGAATTCCTCGTTGTCTTTTGTCTTTTCGATACGGTCTTTCAGGAAGTTCATGGCCTCCATGGCATTCATATCTGCAAGGAATTTGCGCGTGTGCCACATTCGGGTCCGTGTAAATTCGTCGTGAAGAAGGTCGTCGCGACGTGTGCTTGACGCCACGATGTTCACGGCGGGGAAGATGCGTTTGTTGGCCAGACCGCGGTCGAGCTGCAGTTCCATATTACCCGTTCCCTTGAACTCCTCGAAGATGACTTCGTCCATCTTTGAACCTGTGTCGGTGAGAGCGGTGGCGATGATGGTGAGACTACCGCCGCCTTCGATGTTACGAGCGGCACCGAAGAATCGCTTGGGTCGGTGCATGGCGTTGGCATCGACACCACCCGTCAACACTTTACCCGAAGCGGGTGTCACGGTGTTGTAGGCGCGAGCGAGACGCGTGATGGAATCGAGGAAAATCACCACATCCTGTCCGCATTCCACCATACGCTTGGCTTTTTCGAGCACGATGCCGGCAATCTGCACGTGGCGCTCGGCAGGTTCGTCGAACGTCGAGGCTATGACCTCGGCTGTTACGGTTCTCGCCATGTCGGTAACTTCCTCAGGGCGTTCGTCGATGAGCAACATCATGAGGTAAGCCTCAGGATGATTAGCGGCAATAGCATTGGCGATATCCTTGAGCAACATGGTTTTACCCGTCTTAGGCTGGGCAACGATGAGGGCGCGCTGACCTTTACCGATGGGAGCGAACAAATCGACAATTCGGCATGACAGAGCGTCACGACCATCGCCCTTGCACAACGTGAATTTTTCGTCGGGGAACAGCGGAGTGAGGTGTTCGAAGGAACTGCGGTCGCGGGCAACGGACGGATTGCAGCCATTCACTTTCTCGACGCTGGACAAGGGGAAATACTTTTCGCCGTCGCGTGGAGGTTTCACGGCGCCTTCGATGACGTCGCCCGTCTTCAGACCCAGTTGTTTGACGATTTGCTGGCTGACGAAGATATCGTCGGGCGAACTCAGATAATTATAGTCGCTAGAACGCAAGAATCCATACCCGTCGTTCATCAGTTCCAACACTCCTTCGGTGTGGATGAGGTCCTTGAAATCATAGACGGGTGCTGGCGTTTTTTCCTCATGTGTCGCGGTGTTGGTGGGGCGCTGGGGATTCGAGACGATTTGGCGACCGACTTCCGGAATATCCTTGACTATAATGAAATCTGGCTCACCATTGTTGAAAAAGTTGGCGGGCACTTCCACGGCGGTCTTTTCCTGCTGTGCGGTTGCCGTCTTTTTCTCGGGTTGATTTTTTGTGGTTGTTTCAATGGAATTCCCTGACGAAGCGGTTTTCTCCGACTTTGAGTCGGCGCGGCTGTCGGTAGTCGGCTTTGTTTCAACTTTTTCCGACTCTTTGTTCGTGGTCTCGGTCGTGCTTGTCTTTCTGGGTCTGCCGCGCTTGGGCTTCGCGGGTTCGGTTATGACATTGCCGAAGAGGTCAATGTTCTCGCCTTTCTTGCCACCCGATTTAGCCTCTGCCGATTTTCCGGCAGCTTGCTTGGCTTCCGACTGCTTGTCCTCTGTTTCCTTTTGTGTGGTCTGAGAAGTGTCGGCTGTTTTTTCGTTGGCATTCTTTGGCTCCGACTTTTTGGCTTTCGATTGTTTGGCCTCGGCCTTTGGTTTCTCCTCCTTCTCGTTCTTGGCGTTGCCGCGCTT
>JABUUA010000196.1 GCA_021443405.1 Bacteroidaceae bacterium | reverse complement strand
CCCCGTTCATCCAGATCTTCGAGACGTGGTGGGCGACGATCGGTTTGGACAACCCGGAATCGGAGAAACTGAAGACGGCCGTGAACGACATCAACGGAAACGCCTTTCCCACCATTCTTTACTCCATTGACCCCGAGAAAAACATCATGGGCGTGCACTGCCGCTTGCGCACGGTGTTCACCGAGGACTTGCCCCAGTTGGATGAGTTCCTCCGCGCCTTGCTCAACACGTTCTTTGAGGCGAACCGTGCGCTCGACCACCGCATGCATCAGTTGATGGGGATGGACGAAGACCCGATGACGGGCCCCATTCCGCAGGGCAGTGCTTCCGTGAACTGAAAAACGGTGAACCCAGGGTGTGTGCATCAACGCTCTGGGTTATTTGCATTTTTGCCTCCCTTCTTCTTTGCCTTCCGCAGTTGTTCGGCGATGGCGAGGTGGATTTCCGCCTCTTCCTCCCGGCCGGCTTGGGCGAGTGCCTCGGCAAACCGCTCGTGGGCGGAGGCGTTTTTGGGTGACAGGCTGGTGGCCTTGTCGAAATCGGCAAGGGCTTCCTCCAGGAAATGTTGCAGCATCCGGCTCTTGCCGCGGTTGTAGTAGGCCTTGAAACTGCCGGGGGAGAGCCGGATGGCCCGATTGTAGCACGAACAGGCTTCTTCGTGCCGACCCATCCCGTCGAGCGTGACGCCCTTGCGCACCAGCGCATCCACGTGCTTCGGGTTCAGTTTCAGCGCCTTGTCGTAGTTGCGCAGCGCCGCTTCGGGGTTCTGCGCATCGGTGATGGCCATGTTCCCCAGCGCATAGTATTCCTTCGCCAGTTCGTTCAGCATCTCCTGCGCTTGCTGCATCCGCTCCTCGAGTTCGCGGTTGCGCTCCTTCAGTCGGTTGATCACGCCCAGTTTCCGGGTGATGAACCGCCGGGCCAGCGGTTTCTCTATGTCGTAGCGGCTGTGGATGGCTTTGATGAAGGTGTCGAACATCTCGCGGAACTGCCCGGCGTTGAACAGTTCCACGGCGTCGCGATAGAGGATGTCGGCTTGTGCCTGTTTCATCGCGCGCTCCACCGCCTGCTGGTCGTTGAACCGCTTGGCGAAGTTCACGATGTCGGGGCGCACGAACACGTCGTTGCGCTGGATTTCCTTCTTGAGTTGGATGCCGCCCAGCGAACGGCAGCGCGACAGGGCGACGTAGGCTTGCCCGCCGGCGAACACCCCGCCCGTGAAGTCGATGACCACGTTGTTGAACGTGAGTCCCTGGCTCTTGTGGATGGTGATGGCCCAGGCCAGCCGGATGGGAAACTGCACGAACACGCCCAGTTCTTCCTCCTCAATCTTCTTTTCCTCTTCGTTGTAGGTGTAGCGCACATTCGCCCAGCTTTCCTTCCGCACCTCGCAGTGCCGGCCGCCTTCGGTGACGATGTACAGCAGTTCTTCCCCCTCGTCAATCGACTCGATGGTGCCGATGGTGCCGTTCACCCACTGGCGGTTCTGGTCGTTCTTGATGAAGATGACCTGTGCGCCGACTTTCAGCTCCAGTTCCTTGAGGGTGGGCAGCGACGACTCGGGGAACTCGCCCTTGATCTCGCCGGTGAAGACGACCGGCTCGTCGGGCAGTTCCTCCAGCTTCCGGTCGTTGATGTAGTCCACGTTGTCCCGCCGGGTGGCCAAGGTCACGTAGAGGCTGTTCTCGGGGTTGTCGAACTCGGCGCCCACGCGGGTGTTGAGCAGTTGCAGGTCGGTGTCCGAGGCGGAGTTGCTGCGCACCCGGTCGAGCACGCGCACGAACACGGGGTCTTGCTGGCGATAGACTTGCGTCAGCTCCACCGACACGAGTTCCATCTCCTGGAATACCTTGGCGGAGAAGAAGAAGGGGTTGGGGTAGAAGCGGTTGAGCAGCTCGCGCTCGTCGTTCTTCACCACCGGCTCCAGCTGGAACACGTCGCCCACCAGCAACAG
>JABUUA010000195.1 GCA_021443405.1 Bacteroidaceae bacterium | reverse complement strand
CACTATTATCTACCTTGTTGCAGGAGTTACAGGTTTTGAATGGGGTGTGACCGAAATCAAGGAGGCCTTTAGCAGTTACGGAAACACCACGTTCTACCTTGCCGATGAAGAGGGTGGCCAGACCTTCTATGTCTTCCGAGCCCTCGGTCTTGGCAACCAGAAATGCACCGACGCAAACGCTTACAAGGTGGGCGACGAAGTGGTGGTTTGTGGTAAAGTAGTGAACTACAAGGGCAACACACCCGAGACTGTGCAGAACAAGGCCTATATCTATTCTATCAACGGCAAGACCGACAGCGGCACCGACCCCGTGACTCCCGGCGATGTCAAGGGCGACGGCTCGGCTGCAGACCCCTTCAACATTGCTGCAGCGATTGCCAAATGTCAGGAGACCGGCGAGACGGCCACCGCCGATGTTTACTATGTGAAGGGCATCGTGTCGCGTCTCAGCAGCAGTTACGCCAATACGTTCTGGATTTCAGAAGACGGTAACGCCGCCAACGAGGTAGAGTTCTACAACGGCGTTGGTATCGACGGCGCCACCCTGCAGACCGGTGACGTGGGCGTAGGCGACGAGGTGGTAGTTCGCGGTAAACTGGTGAACTACAAGGGTAACACGCCCGAGTTGGAGAAGGGTTGCGAGATTGTCTCTATCAAGAAGAACGCGAATCCCACGCCCGACGTCGAGGTGACAGAGCTTGTGAATGGCGATTTCGAGTCGTGGAACGGCAGCATACCTACGGGTTGGAAGTCTGCAAGCACGGCCAGCAATGCCACGCTTAGTCAAAGCACAGATGCGCATGGCGGTAACTATGCTGTGCTGGTGGGTTGCACTGCTTCTGCCAACAAACGTCTGGCTACTCAGGAGATAAAATTGGCAGCAGGTACTTACACCTTCAGCTTCTATGCTAAGTCAACGGTCTCAGATAAGTCGCAGTGTCGTCCCGGTTATGTGCCTGTCACCGATGGTTCGGTAGGTACTTATATGTATGGTGATTATGCAAGTATCAAAAGCACCGAGTGGACACTCGTAAGTTACGAGTTTACGCTGACGGAGGAGACCACGGTTTGCCTCGTTGTCATGAACCCGAAGGCCAGCAGTTATGCCGACTCTCAAGACATTCTTGTTGATGACGCAACCTTGGTGAAGAAGTAAATTTTTCCCTTTCACCCTATACCAAGCGCCGGACTTTCCAGAGGTCCGGCGCTTTTTTCGCACTTTTCGTTGCTCATGTTTCCAGTTCTTTGTAACTTTGTGGGCAAACCTTTCGGTGCGGTCGTCGGCTTGTTTTCGGTCCGGCGGGCGCGCGACGAACCTTACACATCGAGTCATGAAGTTACGAACATGCTTTTCCCTCCTCTGTGCCGGCTGGCTGACGAGCGCCACCGCACAGACTTTCGACCACTATATCACCACCGATACTCAGCGCTGGCAACAGGCCGCCGCCGTACGGACCACCAAGGGCGAGGCCGCCGACGCCGTGACGACGGACACGGAACACCCTATCGTCACCTTCCGCCGCTGGGGCACTACCTTCAACGAACAAGACTGGCGCGCCCTGTGCATGCTCACTCGTGAACAGCAGGACGAGGTGTTGCGCAACGCCTTTTCCCCCGACGGACAGCTCCGCCTGGGCATTGGCCGCATCTCCATGAACGCCAACGACTACGCCCTCCGCTGGTATTCGTGCAGCGAAGTGCCCGGTGACTTCGAGAATCTTCACTTCAACATCGAGCACGACAAACTCACCATCATCCCCTACATCCGCGCGGCCCAGCGCTTCAACGCCGGGTTGACCTTCTGGGTGTCGCCGTGGAGTCCGCCCGCATGGATGAAGATAAACCACCACTACGCCGTGCAGAGCAGTAGGTACAGCGACCTTGACCCGCGCCTCGATCGCTTGCTCTTCCGCGACGGAGACCGCTCCATCAACGAGCAGGTGACGCCCGACAAGCACCT
>JABUUA010000194.1 GCA_021443405.1 Bacteroidaceae bacterium | reverse complement strand
ATCTGGTCGAAGAGGTTCCAGCCCCCTTGGTAGGCCAGCGTCCCCTGCCCCTTGCCTCGCAGGGTTTCCCACCACGGGTTGAAGAAGTCGCCCTTTCCCACTTCCTCTTCGTGGCGCTTGGCGCCCAGGCATTTTGCCATCGACGAGTTGTCGGGGTCGTCGTTCATGTCGCCCATCACGATGATGTGCTGGGTGGGATCGGCGGCCGAGATGCTGTCGGTGAGGTGACGCACCTGCTTGCCTCCCCATTCGCGGAACTTGTTTTCTGCGCCGCGACTGGGCCAGTGGCACACGATGACGGTGAGTTTGTCGCCCGCCAGTCGGCCCTGAACGGTCAGGAAACCGCGGGTGGCGTGCGTGGTGTCGCCGTTCTCGTAAACGTAAGGTTGCAGGAACGACTTCTCGACACTGAATGCCTTGGGATTGTATATCAGACCGCAATCGACGCCGCGGGCGTCGGGTCCTTCAATGTGGACGAACTGGTAGCCACGCTCGGCCATGTTGGGCTGTGCGCAGAGGTCGGTGAGCACGCGAGCGTTCTCCACCTCCGAAACACCGATGATGCTGGCGCCATAGGGCACTTTGTCGGTGCCGATGTCGCAGAGCACGCGCGCCATGTTGGCCAGTTTGTGCTCGTATTTCATCGCGCTCCAATGGTAGCCGCCGTCGGGCAGGAACTCGTAGTCGTTCTTGCCTTCATCGTGGATGGTGTCGAAAAAGTTCTCTTGGTTATAGAAAGCGACGGCGTGACACGCCAGTCTGCGGTTCTGGGCATACGTCAGCGCCGAGAGGGTCACAAGGCAAAGCGCTAAGAGACATATTTTCTTCATATCGTTTTTGTACGGATAATGTATATTTGTTCACAAAGATAATTTCTTTTCGCGAAAGTAGGAACTAAATCGATTATTTTTTTGTCTCCTATAAATTATTTAGGTATGCAGCGCTTGCTTTCGTTATATTTTCATTATCTTTGCGTATTAGTACGCCTAAGACAACTAAAAAAACAAATAAAATATCACATGAAAAAGAACCTGCAAATGGCGATGCTTCTCCTCGGACTTGCATCAACGAGCTACGCGCAGACCACGACAACGGAGACAGAGAAGGACCTGAAACAGGACAATCAGGCGTTCACGTTCACCGAGTCGCAGTTGGGCGAAGACGATGACATGACGCAGAACGTAATCATGGTGAACTCCAACACCAACGTTTACACCTCGAACGTGGGCTATCGCTGGAGCCCCGTGCGATTCAAGTTCCGCGCCTACAACTCACGTTACAACGACATTTACATGAATGGCGTCCTGGTGAACAACGGCGAGAACGGGCAGTTCAACTACTCGAACATCGGTGGTATGAACGACGCCGTCCGCAACATCGACGCCGCGTCGCCTTTCGAGGCCAATGCTTTCTCTATGTCGAACATCGGCGGCAGCAACAATTACAACCTTCGCGCCAGCGAGTATGCCGCCGGTCACAAGGCCACCCTCTCGGGGGCGAACCGCAACTACACCACCCGCGCCATGTACACCTACGGCACCGGTCTGACCAAGAAGGGCTGGGCGTTCTTCGGAACCGTGGGCTATCGCTGGGCGAACATGAACACGGCCGCCGTCGAGGGAACCTTCTACAACTCGCTGAGCTACTACCTCGCCGCGCAGAAGGTGTTCAACCCCAAGCATGCCCTCAACCTCTCGACCTGGGGCAACCCCACCGAGCGCGCCCAGCAGGGTGCCTCGACCGACGAGGCCTACTGGCTGGCCAACGACCGTCAGTACAATCCTTACTGGGGATACCAGAACGGGCAGAAGCGTGCCAGCCGCGTGGTGCACAACTTCGAGCCTTCGGCCTTGCTGACGTGGGACTACAAAATCAACGACCGCATGAAGCTGACGACCAGTGCATTCGCCAAGTATGCTATGTACAGTTCGACGCGCCTCAACTACAACGGACAGAATCCCGCCCCTGACTACTGGAAGAACTTCCCCTCGT
>JABUUA010000193.1:5228-10153 GCA_021443405.1 Bacteroidaceae bacterium | reverse complement strand
TAAGTAGCGTGAAAGCCCGTTCCGCAAATCCCGCCATCGTCGAGCTGAAAAGGCGCTTTTCCCGGATGTTCTTTGCGCATAATCCACACCGTTCCCGCAATGAGGAAGAGGAGAAAGGGCAGTTCCCATCGCCATGATTTGGGTGTATTTTCTAAGACGTTTATCATTTTTCTTGTTGATTGTCAAGTGTTATTGTGGTGTTTTGTACGGTGACTTGTCGTTTGGCTCGCTTGGTCGTCCGGCCCACATCGAAGATAAGTTGGGCAGTTCCGCCCCAACAAGTGTTGCCGTTCTTGCCGAAGCCCGGTGTGTAGTATGGGTCGCCGTAATCGCCGGCCTTCTGTTTCAGCCTTGCTTTGAAGCGCAGTGTCCAGCCGAGACGAATGAAACTCCAAATCTTTGTTTCGCAACCTAAGCAGAATTCAGCCCAATGAGTTGTGGCTTTTTGTCCTTTGATATTCAGTCCTTCCTGCCCATTTCCCCAGATGGGGTCGCGGAAGTCGGGGTCAGTGAAATCAAAGTTGAAACGGCTCAGGCCATAGCGAGCTCCTGCAAAGAAGCGATTGCCGTTGTGTTTCCGGTTGAGGTTGTAGTCCATGCCGACGCGGAAGAAGGGAGCGCGCGTCTTGAACTGACTGTTGTTTGTCTTGCTGTTTCGTTCACATTCACCGATTCCTAGTTCTGCGATGGGGAAATAATGGTCGCGGAAATTCAGTCGTGCGCCCACTTCGAGTTGGTCGTATTTAGTCCGGAGCACTTTCATCACCGGTCCCGCCAAGTCCACTTTCACCGCTGCTCCGCAGAAAAACGGAGCCTGCGGAATGGGCTCTTCGTCTTTGTCCCTGGCAGAAATGGGCCAGACGACCAGACTAATCAGCAGTATGGAAATAAATCTTGACGTTCTCATCCGATTGATAATTGACACTTGCTTTGGTGATGGTGAGCGAGTCCACAATTCCGTCGGCGTCGCAGCCGACAGCCGTGATGTGGTGGAACATGACGGCCGGGCAGTCGGGCGACTCGAAATGCGGAGTATTCTGCTTTTCGATGTAGATGCGGGTCTGGAACTGGCTGTCGCCGTCCTGTAAGGTGAGCACCAGCGTGTCGGCATCGTTGACATAACTCATGGGCAGACTGAATCCTTTGGCATTCGTAAGGCGGTTGATTAGGACGGAGTCTGTGCCTTCGGCCGTAATGGTGAGTTGTCCGCCGAATGAGATGTCCTGACCGAGGTGATTGGCAAAGGAGTAATGACAGAGCACGACGTTGTTGAGCGTGCAATCGATACTTTCGCAGCCCATCAACAGCCCGACGGCGGCTGGCAGCAAGGAGAATTTTAGAAATTTGCTCACAACGTCTGTTCTACCTGATAGTTGTTGCGCAGTTCCGAGTTGCGACTGATGAGCTCGCCCAAGAAGCCGGCCACGAAGAGTTGTGTGCCCAGAATCATCATGGTGAGGGCAATGTAGAAATAAGGGCTGTCGGTGACCAAGGGATGTGCAACGCCCTGTGCCAGATAATATATCTTTGTGGCTCCCACGACGATGGCAGCGAAGAAACCGACCATAAACATGAGTGTGCCGACAAAACCGAACACATGCATGGGTTTGAGCCCGAAACTGCTGAGAAACCAAAGGCTAAGGAGGTCGAGATAACCGTTGACAAAACGGTTCCAGCCCATAAATTTCGAGACGCCGTGCTGACGAGCCTGGTGATGTACGGGCTTCTCGCCGATTTTGCTGAATCCCGCATTCTTGGCGAGATAGGGGATGTAGCGGTGCATTTCGCCATACACCTCGATATGTTTCACCACATCTTTGCGATAAGCCTTGAGTCCGCAGTTGAAGTCGTGCAGATTCTTGATGCCGCTGACCCAGCGGGCGGTGGCGTTGAAGAGTTTTGTGGGGATGGTTTTTGAGAGCGGGTCGCCTTGTTTTCGGTTTTGCTTGTAGCCGCTCACCAGGTCGAAGCCGTCTTCTTTAATCATGCGGTAGAGTTCGGGAATCTCGTCGGGAGAGTCCTGAAGGTCGGCATCCATGGTGATGACCACATCGCCCTGTGCCTGCTCGAAACCNGGCGTCCATGGTGATGACCACGTCGCCCTGGGCCATGTCGAAGCCGCAATAGAGTGCGGGGCTCTTGCCGTAGTTGCGGCGGAACTTGATGCCGTGGACTTCGGGATGCTCGTTGTGGAGTTGCTCGATGACCTCCCAAGATCGGTCGGTGCTGCCGTCGTTGACGAAAATCACTTCGTAAGAGAAGTTGTTGGCCTTCATCACGCGGGCAATCCAAGCGTGGAGTTCGACGAGTGACTCGTCTTCGTTGTAGAGCGGAACGATTACGGAAATGTCCATATCCTTTTATTCTTTGTGGTAGTTATCATTCTGGTTATCAGGGAGACCGCCGGTCTTGGCGACGATGGCGGAGACAATGGCGAGGAGGAACGAGAGCAGCATGTTGTAGAGAAACAACGTCTGCGTAATCAGCACGGGCGACGAGAAGGGGAGTAGCAAGTCTTCCGTCTTGGCTCCGGGACTCATTTCTGCCAGCATATTGGCATATTCCGGGATTTCGAGCATCTGTTGCAGTGAGTTGTAGAACTGACCGCCGTCGAGAAACCGGAAATAGAGGTACTGCACGAAGGTGGTGAGCAGCGATGCGTAGAGAAAAGTGCAGAGGCAGAGCCAGTAAGCTCGGCTGAATGAGAGGGTGGGGCAGCAGCGCTGTCGGTAGATGCGGATGAATTTGCCGATGTAATAGACGGACCAGAGGCCGATGAAGAGTCCGAGCTGACTGAGCCAGAAGCTGTTGCGGCCATACATGGAACAAAGGAAACTTGCTGACCACTGGGCTGCTGCAATCAGTCCGAGTCGCCTGCAAATCTGTTGTGGTGGGTAGGGGATGTATTGTGGAGTGTAGTTTGTTCCCATTTCTTTAAGTGTTCGTATAGGCGCGTAATCTTATTAAATGCGCACAAAGATAGGAAAAATCTGTGAAATTCGGAACTCGGAAGGTGGTTTCTTGGCGGTTGTGGTGAAAAAAGTGCTTGAAAATTTGGAAAACTGCGTGTTTCTCCCTACATTTGCAGTCGCAAAAATGGGAAAGTCCTGTACGGCATGCTCCCTTGGAACTCCCCCAGGGCTTGACCGCAGCAAGGGTACTTGGTCGTAGCGGCGCGATGCAGATCGCTTTCCCACCCGCCTCTTTAGCTCAGTTGGCCAGAGCACGTGATTTGTAATCTCGGGGTCNAGCGGCGCGATGCAGATCGCTTTCCCACCCGCCTCTTTAGCTCAGTTGGTCAGAGCACGTGATTTGTAATCTCGGGGTCGTTGGTTCGAATCCGACAAGAGGCTCCCCAGAAGAATCTTCTCGTAGTTGGGAAGATTCTTTTTTTGTTGAAAATAATCTTGACGAATCCTGAAAGTTTCAAGGTTGGTTTTGCAGAAAAAATCCATTTGTTTCACAAGTCTGAAAAATCCTAATTAACTTGCATATTCGCTCACTTATTTGTACCTTTGAGACTTATGTCTCGAAGATACTCATGCTCGGAAATGACCAAATAAATTTGGCATTTCACTCACTTATTCGTACCTTTGAGACTTATGTCTCGAAGATACTCACGCTCGGAAATGACCAAATAAATTTGGCATTTCACTCACTTATTCGTACCTTTGTATCTTAATTGTGCAGAAAGAGCAGATGAAGACGAGAACTTGTGCAATGGCTGTGGTGGTGAGCATTCTTTGTTCGCTCTGTTACGGCGTTGTTCCCCAAACGATTGCGGGGAATGGTTCGCGCTTTGCTTCAGATACTCTTTCTCAGGATTCTTCGCGCGAGGACACGTTGGCGGGCGACACGCTTGTGCGAGCGGCAAAGCAGTTGACCGTGGACAGTGTGCTCAATTCCGTCACGGCCGACAGCATCATGGAGATGCTCCGGCGCGGCGTGGTGCTGGAGGTGCAGCCCGACTCGTCGAAGATGGACACGGCGAAGGTGGATACGGCGAAGAAGAGCAAGAGCGCGCTGGACCAGCCGGTGCAATACGAGGCCAAGGACAGTCTGGTGTTCGACTACGCGCAGAACCGCGCTCATCTCTACGGCGACGGCGATGTGAAGTACATGAATCTCAACCTGAAGGCGGAACACATAGAGATGCTGCTCGACAGCAGCGTGGTTCACGCCGCCGGTGTGGAGGACTCCACGGGAAAGGTCAAGGGAAAGCCCGTGTTCTCGCAAGGGCAAGACACTTACGAGCCGGACCGCATCAGCTACAACTTCAAGACGCAGAAAGCGTTTATCAATAATGTTTACACTCAGCAGGGCGAAGGTTTCCTCATCAGCGGCGAGAGCAAGCGCGACAGCACCGGAACGACGTATTTCCGCGGCGGCAAATACACGACTTGCGACGCTCCTCACCCGCATTTCTATCTGAAGTTGACGCAGGGCAAGATGCGGCCGGGCAAGAATGCCGTGTTCGGTCCGGCGCTGCTCTACGTGGAGGATGTGCCGCTGCCGTTGGCCGTCCCCTACGGCTTTTTCCCGTTCAGCAAGAAGTACAGCAGCGGCATCATCGTCCCCACGTTCGGCGACGAGTTGAACCGCGGTTTCTATCTGCGCGACGGCGGTTACTACTTCGCCATCGGCGACAAGATGGACCTGAAAATCCTCGGCGAGATATACACCAAAGGCTCGTGGGGCGCATCGGTGACATCGAACTACAAGAAACGCTACAAGTTCAGCGGTTCGGTACTGTTCAGTTTCCAGGACACACGGTCAGGCGAGAAGGGCATGCCCGACTACTCGCAGCAGACGAGTTTCAAGGTGCAGTGGTCGCACCGCCAGGACGCGAAAGCCAACCCCTACAACTCGCTCTCGGCAAGCGTGAACTTCGCTACATCGAGCTACGAGCGCAACAACCTCAACAG
>JABUUA010000193.1:0-3115 GCA_021443405.1 Bacteroidaceae bacterium | reverse complement strand
TGGTAGAGCAATTGACTCTTAATCAATGGGTCCAGGGTTCGAGCCCCTGAGGGCGTACAGAGGAGAGGAAAGAAATTTCCTCTCTTTTTTTGTTTTCTCACGAGAAAACGTTACTTTTGCAATCATCAGCAACCAAAACTCCGAAGACGTGGATATATCTGTTCTCATCTTGTTCTTCAACCGCCCCCGGCATCTCGCCCAGGTGTTCCAAGCCGTGCGGAAAGCTCAGCCCGCGCGACTCTTCCTCTATCAGGACGGACCGCGCAACGACGCCGACCTGCCGCAACTGGAGGCCTGCCGCGCCGTGGTGGCCGACATCGACTGGCCCTGCGAAGTGCACCGCAACTACCAGACGCAGAACGCCGGCTGCGACCCCTCGGGCTTCCGCGCCCACACTTGGGCTTTCTCGCTCACCGACAAGTGCATCGTGCTGGAGGACGACGTGGTCCCCTGCCCCACTTTCTTCCCCTTCTGCCAGGAGATGCTCGACCGTTACGAACACGACGAGCGCGTGGGGATGATCACGGGCTTCAACCACGACGAGGTGACCACCGACGTCTCCGCCGACTACTTCTTCACCTCCAACCTCGCCATCTGGGGCTGGGCCTCGTGGGCGCGGGTCGTGAACCGCTGGGAGGGCGACTACGCCTTCTGGCGCGACGACGAGAGCCGCCGACTGATGCAGAACCTCATCGCCGACCGCCGACTGCGCAGCGAATATCCGCGCATCGTGAGCGACCACGCCGCCTCGGGTAAGGAGTATTTCGAGAGCATCTTCCTCGCCGCCATGCTCATGGGCAACCGCCTCGCCATCGTTCCGCGGGCGAACATGATTACCAACGTGGGCGCCGACCCCGACAGCACGCACTTCGCCAGCGACGCCGAGACCATGCCGGCCCGACTGCGCCGCATCTTCACCATGGGGACTCACGACCTCGAGTTCCCGCTGAGCCATCCGCGCTATGTGGTGGATCACGTGGCGTTCACGCGCCGCGTCTATGACGTGAACGCCTGGGACCGCCCCTGGCGCAAAGTGCAATACTCGCTGGAGGAACTGTGGAACAACCTCCGCCGAGGCCGCTTCTCCGTCATCGCCCGAGCCGTCAGGAAGAGGGTTGAGAAGACGGTGAGGAAAGGGCAATACAAGTAGAAGACCCACCCCCCGTCCTACCACCTTTGTGCTTAGCGTCGGCCGCAGCGGCGCTCCTGCGTCGCAGCGAGCACCCGCCGAGCACTGCACCCACCATCGATGCCGAGCATTATCAACGCTCGACCTCGCTGGCGCCCCCNGAAGTGTCAGCCCTAAATTTATGCCATCAAAAAAGTTTTACCGGACAGCAATAAAAAAATAATTACGAAAAAGCCCGAGACCAACAGGTTCCGGGCTTTTCATTATCTGGGTGACTGATTACTTTCGAACGGGGTCGGTAGAGAGACCGCAACCGAGTTTCTTGAAAATCTTGCGGTCCACCTCGCTGAGCATCACGGTCGCGTGCACCTGACAACCGTCGAGTAAGGGGAGGGAGTCGATGGCTTGCTTGCAACGCTCGTCGCGCTGACTGAGCACCGAGAGCGCCACGAGGACCTCGTCGGTGTGGAGTCGCGGGTTCTGGCCGTGCAGCAACGAGGTCTTGGTGTATTGGATGGGCTCAATCATGTCCTGCGGAATGAGCTTCACGTCATGCTCGATGCCGGCCAGATATTTCGTGGCGTTGAGCAGCAACGCCGCGCTGGGACCGAGCAGGTCGGAGGTCTTCGAGGTGATAATCGTGCCGTCGTTGAACTCGATGGCCGCGCAAGGCACGCCGTGACGGTCCTGTGCCTCCTTGGCGGCGATGGTGGCGCGGCGGTCGGCGATGGTGAGCTTCATCTGGCGCATCAGCAGCTGGATTTTGTTCACTTCGCTTTCCGCGGGCTTTCCTTCGGCCAGGTCGCAGAGGGCGGCGTAGTAGCGACGGATGATTTCCTGACGCGAGGCCTCACAGCACACAGCGTCGTCCGAGATGCAGTTGCCCGCCATGTTCACGCCCATGTCGGTGGGCGACTTGTAGGGGCTCTCGCCGTAGATGCCTTCAAAGATGGCGTTCAGCACGGGGAAAATCTCCACGTCGCGGTTGTAGTTCACGGTGGTCTTGCCGTAGGCCTCAAGGTGGAAGGGGTCAATCATGTTCAAGTCGTTGAGGTCGGCTGTGGCAGCCTCGTAAGCCACGTTGACGGGATGCTTGAGGGCGAGGTTCCAGATGGGGAACGTCTCGAACTTGGCGTAGCCGGCCTTCACACCACGCTTGTTCTCGTTGTAGAGCTGCGAGAGACAGACGGCCATCTTGCCGCTGCCGGGACCGGGCGCCGTGATGACTACGAGCGGACGCGTGGTCACCACATAGTCGTTCTTGCCGAAGCCCTCGTCGCTGTTGATGAGGTCCACGTTGTGCGGATAGCCCTCGATGAGGTAGTGGTAATAGACATTCACGCCCAGACGCTCCAGCTGCTCGCGGAAGGCCACGGCGGAAGCCTGACCGTTGTAGTGGGTGATGACCACCGAGTTGACCAGCAGACCGCGCTTGATGAACACGTCGCGCAGGCGCAATACATCCTTGTCGTAGGTGATGCCCAGGTCGGCGCGCACCTTGTTTTTCTCAATGTCGGCGGCACTGATGACCATGACAATCTCGGCATCGTCCTTCAAACGCATGAGCATGCGCAGCTTGCTGTCGGGCTCGAAGCCTGGCAGCACGCGGCTGGCGTGGTGGTCGTCGTAGAGTTTCCCGCCGAACTCGAGGTACAGCTTATCGCCAAACTGGGCGATGCGCTCCTTGATGTGCTCGGACTGAATCTTGAGGTATTTGTCGTTGTCGAACCCGTATTTCATATCTGATAGCTTTAATAAATACGGGATACAAAGTTACTAATTTTTTCTGATAACAGGGCAACGGAACGCAGAAAAAGTGATGATGAAGTCGGGGCATCGGCGAGGACAAGACAGGTATGTTTGTGACAGGTGAAAAAAGATTCTAATCTCAGTGGAATCTTAATACGTTGTTCCATAATACATTATTATATTTTATTGCTGTCCGGTAAAACTCAAAACAGCACAATTCGTTGCCCCGAAGCCCAG
>JABUUA010000192.1 GCA_021443405.1 Bacteroidaceae bacterium | reverse complement strand
AAGGTAATCTCGCAGTTGCTGAAGGACGGCTACATGGAGGCGGTTGACATCGACCAGATTGAGTCGTTCGACGCCGGTGTGCTCTTTGCAAAGCACGAAGGTATCGTGCCTGCCCCAGAGTCGTGCCACGCCATCGCCGCCACCATCCGCGAGGCGCTGAAGTGCAAGGAGACGGGTGAGGAGAGGGTGATTCTCTTCAATCTCTCGGGCCACGGCCTCATAGATATGGCCGCGTATGACCGCTATTTCGCCGGCGACCTTACGAACTACGCCATGTCGCAGGAGGAAGTGGACCAATGCTTGAAGGATAACAACCTGAAGTAACATACATACAATACAGCCAATTACCGCAGGAGAGGCAGCGGCATCCCTGCTGAACCACCCCTCACTCGGTAATTGGTTTTTTTGTCTGACGCTATGAACTATACGCTCAATCCTGCTCGTTACGAACAGATGCCGTACCGCCGTTGTGGTCGCAGCAGTCTGTTGCTGCCCGCCATTTCGCTTGGCTTGTGGCACAACTTTGGGTCGGTGGACGACCCCGTCGAGGCGGAACGCATGCTGTTGCACGCCTTCGATGCCGGCATCACGCACTTCGACCTTGCCAACAACTATGGGCCGGAACCGGGCAGTGCCGAACAAAACTTCGGACGCATCGTGAAGAAACAGCTGTCGTCCCACCGCGACGAGATGCTCGTCAGCTCCAAGGCGGGCCATCGGATGTGGCTGGGACCGTATGGCGACGAGTCGAGCCGCAAGAATCTGATGGCCAGTTGCGACCAGAGTCTGCGGCGAACGGGGCTGGACTATTTCGACATCTTCTATTCACACCGCTACGACGGCGTTACGCCCGTGGAGGAGACCATGCAGGCGCTCATCGACATCGTGCGGCAGGGAAAGGCACTCTACGTGGGAATCTCCAAGTACCCCGTGGACAAACAACTGGAGGCCTATCGTATTTTGCGCGAAGCCAAGGTGCCTTGTCTGCTGAGCCAGTATAAGTACAATCTGCAAGTGCGGCAGGTGGAACAAGGCAATCTGCCCACCGCTGCCGAGGAGGGAACGGGCTTCGTGGCCTTTTCTCCCCTCAATCAGGGGATGCTCACCGATAAGTATTTGTCGGGCCGGATTCCCGAAGGCTCGCGAGCTGCGCGGCCCGACGGCTTTCTGCAGCGCGACCAAGTAACGGAGGAGGTAGTGGCATCGAGCCGTCGTCTCAGTGCGATTGCCCAGCGCCGTGGTCAGTCACTCTCGCAGATGGCATTGGCGTGGCTGTTGCACGACGAACGGGTGACCAGCGTCATAATCGGGGCACGCACAGTGGAGCAGATGGATGCCAGCTTTGCGTCGTTGCAGAACGTGCAGTTCTCGCTCGAAGAATTGGCGGAAATCGATGCTGCCTGCGGGGTGTAATCAGTCGCTCATCTGCTCGGCTCTACAGAGTCTTTCCCAGAGATAAAAATCATCGTTGTTGCGGGCCTGAAATCAGACTCCGCGGTGACGAGAAAAAATCATTTAGACGAATCGACTCACTCGTCCAGACAAATGTGCTCACTCGTCCAGACGAATTGGCTCATTCGTGCGTATGTCTAATTCGGGTCGTGCGGTCATGGGTTTAGATAAAACCACACGACACAGCATAACAGACCTTGTGACAGCAGAATAATGGGCACGCCGTACTTGAATTTCTTATGTTGCGTCTTGTGACGCCACACTTTCATGCCCAGCCACGCACCCACACTTCCGCCCGCAACGGCGAGACCCAGCAGTGTGCTCTCCGCGATGCGCCAGCGATTTTTCTTGGCCTTCAGCTTGTCGATGCCGTAGATACAGAACGCTACGGCATTGACGATGAGCAGATAATACAAGGCTATCTTCACGGTCGTCTCCGCTATTGGATGTATTGGTCCACAAAGGCCTTCACCTTGGCCGTGTACTCCTCGGGGTGGTCTTTGTAGGCGTCGGCGTGCTCACTCCCGGGCGCGAGCCACATTTCCTTGGGTCCGGGGTGCGCCTCGTAGAGAGGATAAATCATGGATGTGGGCACATAAGTGTCGTTGTCGCCGTGGATGAAGAGCATCGGGTGCTG
>JABUUA010000191.1 GCA_021443405.1 Bacteroidaceae bacterium | reverse complement strand
AACAAACTTGCTTCGCGCTCGGTGAACGAGGGCTTCTCGGGTGGCGAGAAGAAGCGCAACGAGATTTTCCAGATGGCCATGCTGGAGCCCACGCTCAGCATTCTCGACGAGACGGACTCGGGACTGGACGTCGATGCGCTCCGCATTGTGGCGGAGGGCTTCAACAAACTGCGCACGGAGCAGACCAGCGCCATCGTCATCACTCACTATCAGCGCTTGCTCGACTATCTGAAACCCGACGTTGTGCATGTGCTCATCGACGGCCGCATCGTGAAGACCGGCGGTCCCGAACTGGCCACCGAGATAGAAAACCGTGGATTCGATTGGCTCCGAGAGTGATGAAGCAATATACCGACCTTTACAACGACCAGCGGACGCTCATCTGCCAGCACGCCGCCGCGGTGATGAACGCCCGGCGCGAGGAGGCTTACGCCGACTGTCTGCGCCTCGGCTTCCCCACGCGCAAGGTGGAGCGGTACAAATACACCGACGTGGCGGAGGCGTTTGCGCCCGACTACGGACTCAACCTCGCCCGGCTCGACATTCCCGTGAATCCCTACGACGCGTTCCGTTGCGAGGTGCCCAACCTCAGCACGTCGCTCTATTTCGTGGTCAACGACCAGTTCTATCAGAAGGCGCTGCCGCAGGTCGCGCTGCCCGATGGCGTTTTCGTGGGTTCGCTGCTGCAGGCCGCCGAGCGCTATCCCGACGTGGTGGAGCGCCACTACGGCCGGTTGGCACGGACCGGCAAAGACAGCATCAACGCCCTCAACACGCTGCTGGCGCAGGACGGTCTCTTTGTCTATGTCCCCAAGAACGTGCGGCTGGAGCGCCCCTTGCAGGTGGTCAACATTCTGCATGCCTCGGTGGATTTGATGGTGAATCGGCGCGTGCTCATCGTGCTGGAGGAGGGGGCGGAGGCCAAACTCTTGTTCTGCGACCACGCGATGGACGACCACGATTTCCTGGCGACCCAGGTCGCGGAGGTGGTGGTGGGGGAGAACGCTCACCTCGAACTCTACGAACTGGAGGAGACGCACGTGCGCAGCCGGCGTTTTGCCAATATGTACATCGACGTGGCCCGCAACGCTTCGGTGACGGCGGACAGCATCACGCTGCACAACGGACTCACGCGCAACCGGACGGACGTGACGCTCTCGGGCGAATATGCCGAGGTGAACTTGCAGGGTTGTGTGATTGCCGACAAGGAGCAGCGTGTGGATAACAACACGCTCATCGACCACCGCGTCGCCAACGGAACGAGCCACGAACTCTACAAATATGTGCTCGACGACCGGGCCGTGGGGGCCTTTGCCGGCCGTGTGCTGGTGCGGGAAGGAGCGCAGAAGACCGTCAGCACCGAGACGAACGCCAACCTCTGCGCCACGCCGACCGCCCGCATGTACACGCAACCCATGCTCGAAATCTATGCCGACGACGTGAAGTGCTCCCACGGAAGCACGGTGGGGCAACTGAACGAACAGGCGCTCTTCTACATGCAGCAGCGCGGCATTCCCGAGGCCGAGGCGCGCCTCTTGCTCAAGTACGCTTTTGTGGGCGAGGTGCTCGACAGCATCACCCTCTCCCCCCTGCGCGACCGCCTGCGCTATCTTGTGGAGAAGCGGTTCCGCGGCGAACTGAATACGTGTGCAGGCTGCCGACTCTGCCGGTAACTGCGCTGACCCGATGTACAAGCGAAAATCCTCCAACTGCGCCTTAGGTCGGAAATAAGATATTGAGGTTACGGCTAAGCGACACGGGACTGCTATCCCACATATATTGGGATACTTTGGGATAGGTGTTGAGAAAAAAGACTCAGGGCGAAAGCCCCAAGTCTCTAAGAGAAGCTACTTTAGCTTGCGGAAATTGTTGTCATCCACTCGCTCCACCTTGCCACGCATGACATAGTTGTTGAGAATAAGATTCGGCTTCTTGCGGCAGCAGAGTTTCACGCACATGGTGCAGAACTGCTCGTAGGTGAACGAGTCGGGCATCAGCCGCAATGGCGAATTTTGACGAATATACTGGCTCAGTCGCTCATCCTTGAACAGGGCGTCGGCCTTGTCCTTGAACAGGTTCAGCTTGCACCACATGAGGTAGCGGAACGC
>JABUUA010000190.1 GCA_021443405.1 Bacteroidaceae bacterium | reverse complement strand
GTGGCAATCGTGACGAAACCTGCCGAGTGGAAAGCTGCGAGCGCCGACGGATTGCGGGTTGAAACATGGGCCAGCAGCAGACGAAGGTGCAAGAAGTGCAGAGCGTAGTCGGCCAACAGTCCGATGGCCGTGGCGCCGAAGCCCTTTCCACGATATTCCGGAAGCAGAATGATTCCCACTTCGGCTCTCCGATTGCGTGGCGACAAGTCGAACAAATCGGCCAGGCCAATCGCTTTCCCCTCACACTCCACCACCAAGCGCAGCTGCCCATCGGCATAGATATCGCCTTTCGACTGCTCGATGTACTGGCGCAAGAGATGCCGCGAAAGCGGTTCCACCGTCGCTCCCCACATCCATTGCTCGGCCTCGTTCTCAAGAACATAGACCAACTCCAGGTCTTCCGGCTCCAGAGCGCGCAGACGAATGGGTCCCGTGGTCAGCATGAAAGAATGTTATAGGGTAAAACAATCGTCCCGTTCTCGGGATTGCGAGTGCCCAGCATCAAGCGATGATCACTATGGGTCAACTGGTCAATCATGTCGGAATAAGCAGTCGTCTCGGAGTCGAACAACCTATAATCTTCCATGTGCACCGCGTTATCCGCAGGACTGGGCGGGCAGAGGCGCAGGCGGATTTTCTGAACCATCCGCTGCAACATGTCGATGCCGGCACGCGCTCTCACGGCTAACCGGATGAGAACCGACAGAAGAAAATAGCGCTGGCTGAAGTGCTTGTCGAAGAAGAGCAGCATGGCCTCGTAGAAAATATGCACATAGCGGAAAGAGGACTTCTGCGTGCTTTCGCCTTTGTAATGAATGATGGGCGTCGGCAGGAAATAATTTTTCCACCCCGCCATCAGCATGCGGTACGACAAGTCGATGTCTTCTCCATACATGAAGAACCGCTCGTCCAGCAGGCCAATCTCATTCAAGGCGTTACGGCGAATCATATTAAAAGCCCCGCTGATAACTTCTATCTCACACGGTTCATCGGTGGGCAGATAACGCATGTAATAACGACCGAAGCGCCGGCTCTTCGGGAACAGTGCCGTGAGCCCGCACATTTTGCAGAACGAAACCCACGGAGTGGGCAGACCGCGGCGAGACTCCAAGGCAAACCGCCCGTAAGGATTGTGCATTTTCACGCCGACAGCTCCCACATCGGGATGACTGTCCAGAAAACTCAAGCAATCGGTGAACGTCCTTTCCGTAAGCACCGTGTCGGGGTTCAGCAAGAGAACGTACTCGCCCGTCGCCTGGCGCAGGGCCTGGTTGTTCGCTCGAGAGAAGCCGACATTCTCGTCGTTCTGGATGTAATGAACTGAGGGGTAATACTGTTGCAGATATTCCAAGCTGCCATCTTGCGAGTTGTTATCCACCACCCAAACTTCCACGTCCAGTCCCTCAGCGGCACGGAACACCGAGCGTAAGCACTGCCACAAATAATATTGTACTTTGTAGCTGACAATCACTACACTCAATTTCATACCGCTTCCTCCTTCTCTTCCCGACCCTTCTCAAGATAATCATCGCGCTTCTCTTGCGTAGGCCATAACAATAAAAGAGAGATCGCCACAACGGCGGTGCAACACAACATGCTGGTGTCCAGCATCAAGTAATAGCCAAGAACGCCCAACAGAGCCGGAGCATCCAGCAGACTTAACGCAATGGTAAATTGCTTGAAATATTCTTGCCGTGGGTCGGAAGCCTGCAGAATACGGCGACGCACCCCATTCCAGTGCAGCCATTTCAGCGACATAGGGACGCCGACGATGGTGAGAATGATTTCTGCCAGTTGAAGGGCGTAACAAATTTCGTCCTTGCCCACAAACATTCCATCGGCGTTCTCCAATGCCCCGCATTCTCCCAAAAGCAGGACAACGGAGCACGTCACCCAGATGGACGCCCAGAGATATTGTAATATGCGGATGCTTGTATCTTTCTGATTGCTCATTGCTGTACTTGGAAAATCGTTCTGTTTACAATACTGCGCCCCAACGTCACTTCGTCCGTGTATTGAAGTTCGTCGTTTTGCGCCACGCCGCGCGCAATCACGCTAATCTTCACGCCCGTGTGCGACAGCTTTCGAAACAAATAAAAGTTGGTGGTGTCGCCTTCCATCGTGGG
>JABUUA010000018.1:9563-47992 GCA_021443405.1 Bacteroidaceae bacterium | reverse complement strand
ACAAACGAGTGACAAAAATATATTCGAAATGTCTCTCGGTAATCTCGGAGATTTGGCTCGAAGCAGTCATTTTGAGGCTCGCAAATACCTATATATCAACATATTAAGTTTATATTTAGATATTGCATCGGGAAGTAATTGATACACAATGATTTTAAGACTTGAATAGACGGAAAGTTAGCACAGTTACCAAACGACCAGCTAATCATCCAATCCGATTCCCCGCATACCACCGCTGAGCCATCAGTGCGAGAACGACGTAGCAAACGCTTTGCAGAAGCATAACCCACACGTAACTGCCCACCATGGGGAGGGTGGCGCCCATGCAGTTCATGCGAACGAAACCACGAACCGCCGGCGTGCCGGGGAATAACCACGCAAAGATTTCCCAGAAGCGGGGCATGCTCGACTCGGGCCACGTTATGCCCGTGAGGAACAAGAGGATGACGGACGTGAAAGCAATGTAGAGCAACGGGGTCTCGCGGTGGCGGAAGAACTGGCTGACGAACACGGCGAAGGTCACCATGGAGAGCAGCATCGGGAACAGGAAGAACAGCAGACCGCCCACGCTCATCATCTGCGAGAAGCCGAAGATACGCGGAACCAACACGAGCACATAGCCCGCGAGCAGGAAGTAAACCACGAAATAACTGGCGGCCTGACGAACACGCTCGGGGATGGTCAGTTCGCGCTCTCCGCGCTGTCGGCGGGTTCCTATCTGCGTGGCCATGCCCAGCAGCAAGGTCTGCTGCAGGATGAGCACCAGCACGGCCGGTAGCAGGAAGTTGCCATAACCGCCGGTGGTGTTGAACATCGAAACGTCGTGAACCTTGATGGCGTCGGACGAATTGGCCAGCAACGGGTGCTTCTGCGACAACATCACATTATAGACAGCCAGGTAGAAAGCCTTATAATAGAGCATGAAGCCCATGTCGAGATACACCTCGACGGGCGATTGCTCGAGACGCTGCATCTTCTGCGTGTAGTCGGCGGGAAAATACAACACGCCGTGCACTTTCTGCCGACGCATCAGCCGTTGCGCCTCCTGGAAGTCACGCACTCGGTAGGCCACCGCCACATCGGGCGTGGCGTCGAGCTGGCGCGTGAAAGCCCGCGACTCCTGCGTGTCCGACATATCGACGACACAGACCGGCATGTCGCGCACCACTTCGTTGGTGTAGATAAACGAGTAGAGCAAGGGATATACCAGCGGCAGGAGCAACATGATGAGCACCGCCGCGGGGTCCTTGAAGATATTTTTAATGTCGTTCAGCATAACTCATTCAGTATAAACGAAGTTGCGCAACAGCCGACGCAGACGGCCCAGCAACAGCAAGGGAAGGGCGGCGCAGACAATCAGTCCGCTCACCCACAACCAACTGTCGGCCAGCGGATAGCCGTGCAGAACATTCAGCTGATAAGCCATGAAGTAGTGGCGCAGCGGGAACAAGTAGGAAGCGCCCTGCAACAGCGGGTGCATGCTGTCGATGGGATAGGCGGCTCCGCTCATCGAGAAGTTGAGCACCGACCACAGCGAGCAAACACTCATGGACATACGGCGCGAGGGAGCCACGGCAAAGGCCATGAAGGCAAAGCCTATGGCGGCCGCCACAAAGAGCAGCGACAGCAGCATGATGGTGGTCCAACTGCCCTCGTGCGGAAGTTTCAGCACGCCATAGACGTAGAGCTGAAACACAAACAATCCGGCGCCGGCGTACAAAGCGTGCTGCAGCGCTCGCCCAGTCTTGGGCAGATAATAGCACAACAGCAGGCAGACAATCATGAAGATAATGCCCGGAACAATCATCGTGGTGATGTAGATGTTGTAGTTCACCCAAGGATTGCCGGTCATGTGAGGGTCCACCTTGATGGGTTGCAGCACGGCCATAATCTGTCCTTCCGTGAGTCCCTTGGTCCGGAGCGTTGCCTGACCCACCGCCGCGTTGCTCACAAGGGAGATGGTCTTCAAGTCCTTCATCACCAACGCGCCGCTGGTGAAGATGGCGGAATTGTAGTAAAACGAAAGGTGGGGCTGTCGTGCCGACAACAGTTGCTCGGTGAAACCGTGGGGAAATACTATGTAGCCACTGATTGCGCCCTCTTGCATGGCTGCGCGGGCGTCGGGGATGTTGGCGTAGTTCGCCACCACCTCGGTCGATTGGAACGCGCTCAACCGCCGCTCCAAAGCCCGCGTCGTCGATGTCTGGTCCATGTCCACAACAGCGATGGGCACTTGTTGCGGCATTCCGTCGTTCATCAACGAAGTGAAGAAGACGATAGTAAACAGGATGACTATCGTAGTAAAATACTTCATCTCATCACTTATATATGAGCGACATGCCCGGGCGCAAACCCTCCACCTTCTGCGTGGGGCGGGCCTTCACCTCGAACGTCTTCAGGTCGTAGGCGCCATTCTCCTTCGTCGCCTTCCAGACGGCGAAAGAGCCTTGGTCCTTGATGGCAAAGATTTTCAAGGTTATATCCTTGTCGAGAGCGGGTACATAAGCCTTTATCTCGTCGTTCATCTTCATGCCTTGCAGGCGGTCCTCACGGATGTTGAACACGCCCCAAGCATCCTCCATCATGGAGATGGTCATCACGGGAGTTCCCGACCCAACGAGTTCGCCCACCTTGGGATAGATGGTCGTCACCTCGCCGTCGAACTGCGCCAACTGCACCATCTCGCGGACATAAGAGTTCACCTCGTCCACCACGCCCCGGGCCTGACCGCGCTGGGCGGCGGCAGCCTTCTTGTCCTCGGCGCGAGCGCCCTTCTTCGCCATCTCGTACTGGCTCTTGGCGGCCTCGCACTGGGCGGTGTAGGCCTTGAGCTGTGCCTCGGCTTCGTCTTTCTTCTGCGCCGTCACAACGCCGGCGTCGAACAATCGGGTCACGCGGTCATACGATTTTTGGGCAATCTCCACAGCGGCCTTGGCCTGTTGCCAAAGTTCATAAGCGCCACGAATCTGCTCCGAACGAGCGCCGTTGTTCGCCTTCTCGGCCAATGCCGAAGCGGCTTCTTCCACGCTCATCGCCTGACTCTGCTTGGCCTCGATGTCGGGGGCGTCGAGGATGGCGAGCGTGTCGCCCTTGCGAACGTAGTCACCCTCCTGCACACAAAGCTGCTGAATGCGGCCGGGAACCTTGAAGGAAACTCGGTATTCCTCCACCTCCACTTCGCCCTGTAGCGAACTGTCCTTGCTGTCGAGCACGAACCATCCTACCAGTGCGACCACTGCGACGACGGCCACAAAGCCGGCCAGTCCCATGATAATCTCTCTATTCTGTCTTTGCTTAGTTTCCATATGCGTGGTTTAATGCTAATGTAGCGGTTAGTATTCCTATCTCGGCCTCCACCTTCTGTGTCTTGGCTTGCAGCCATGCGGTCTGCGCCATCATCACGTCGGTGGTGGTCATGACTCCCTCGGAAAATCCGGCTGTCGCGCAGCGAAGGTTCTCCTCGGCCGTCTCAAAGTTCTTCACCGTGACAGCGTATTTGCGGTTCGCCTCATCGAGTTTGAACTGCGTTTGCTGTATCTGCAGGTCAATCATCTCTTGTGCGTCGGACAACTCCATGCGGGCGATGTTGGACTGGGCCTTGGCGCTCCGAACCTTGTAGGTGTTCTCGTTCCATTCCCAGATAGGCACTTTCAGCAGCACACCTACGTTCCATGTACCGCGGAATTTATTCTGAAAGCCGTTGAACAGGTTGGGGTTGGTGGCGAGATAACCGCCCGTGAGCAGCAACTGCGGCAGACGAGCGGCTCGAGTTGACTTGATTTTCTGGTCGTAGAGATCTACAGCCTTGCCCAGCATCTGCAGCTCGGCGCGGTTGTTGTTGCTGGTCGTCGCGAGGTTGGGGTTGCCCACTTCGGTGTCCACGGCAACGGCGGTATGGAGGGGGAGACCGCAGTATTTGCACAACAACATCTTGGCGAGTGTCAGCCCGTCCTGCGCCTGCAGTTGTTGCATCTCTGCTTCGTTGAGTTTCACGCTCACCTTCAGTCCGTCTGCACGAGTTGCCACGCCTTCCTCTATCATCTTGGTCACGTCGGCATTCAACCGCCCGATGAGGGCTGCGTACTCGTCGGCCAACTGCTTTTTGTGCTCCACTTCCACCACCAGGTAATAGGCCTTCTGCACGTCGTAAACAATGTCTTCCTCGCTTTTCCTTATTTTTATCTGAGCGATTTCCTCGGCGAGGTCGGCCATTTTATTGCCAGCGATGATGGCGCCGCCCATATAAAGCGGCTGATTCACCATGACGGCGCCGCCGTACATATTGCGTGTGTCGGTTCGGAAAGCATCCACAATGCCCTGCCCCACTCCGTTGAGCGCCTGTCCAGCACCGCCCGTCAAGGCACTGAGTTTCCCCATAATGGCGGGCGCCATCTGGCTGATTTGGCCTGCCAGCTCGGGAAACATTTGAGCCATAGTGCCTAACACTTTGGGAAGTTCCTGCGCCATCGCCCCCTGCACCGCGCCCATGGCCGAGGTGCCCAAGGTTGAAAGCGACGTTTTCTGGTCGGCACTGAGGAGCGATATCTCGTCGCCAGTGCGCATGTAACCGCCCACGGCACTCACGCGAGGATAATATTTAGTGCGAGCGGCCTTGCGGGTGTTGGTGGCTATGTCAGCTTGCAACTTGGCAATCTGCAGTTGTTTGTTCTCACGCAACGCCATGCTGATGCACGAGTCGAGGCTCAACAGCATCTCTTGAGCGGCAGCGTGGAACGCAAGCCCCAGCCAAATGAATAATAAACAAAAAGTCTTCCTCATATCGTCACTTGTATCGTTCGATATGCAAAGTTACGACTTTTTGTTTATTTGTTAGGTAGCTGAGACGAAAATTTTAACAATTTTCTAACCTATTTGTACGAAAATTGGAGCATATAGTAGTCTATCTGTCATTTCACGGGCAGACACCAGTACCAAAACAACAGCACGACCAGTATCACCATCACGGCCATGCAGGCGGTGCCAATCATGAAATTGCGATTACTCTTGCGGATGTCTCTACGATGTTTCATGGCTGTAAGATTTTATGATAGGCGCTCTCGTCGTTCAACAATTCGGCGGCGCGCTGGTATTCTTTGTCGGAACGCAGTTGTTGCTGGTAGGCGCCGCGGCGGAAATAGTAGCGCGTGACGATTTCTTCACCCAGATACGACTTCACTTCTGTCTTCATGTGCTCGAGGTCGTGCCGCAGATTTCCCTTGAGTTTGGCGTTCAGCGCCTCGAACTCTTGCTGGGCGTCGGCATAGTAACCTTCCATCTTCGCGGCCTGCTCCAGCAGTTCGAGTACGTGCTCGCTACGGCGATTGGCCTCGAAGCCTTGCTCCACCATGTAGTCGGCAAAAGCGGCATAGTCGGCATCGCTCACCTCAAATTCGCCCGCAGGCGCTATGGTCTCGTGCTCCGCAACGTAGCATGTGCAGTAGTCAAAGAACTCGGGACTACCCACCACGTCGTAGAGAAACGAGGGGAAGGAGTCGGGCTTCAGTTCGATGTCGGGCTTAATGCCGCCGCCGTCCCGCACTTCGCGACCGTTGCGTGTGTGGAACACCTTGGTCAGCGAATCGGGCACTGTGCCCACCGAGCCGTCGGCGTTGAGATGTCGGTAATTGCGAGCCTGTATGCAGCGTCCGCTGGGAATGTAGTAGCGACTCACGGTAATCTTCATATTACTGCCGTAAGGCATTTGACGGATGTTCTGCACGAAACCTTTTCCATAAGTGCGCGTGCCCATAATCACGGCGCGGTCCATGTCCTGCAGACTGCCGCTGACTATCTCCGCAGCCGAGGCCGACCCGCTGTTGACGAGCACCACCATGGGTGTAATTGTATCGATGGGAGCGGTGGCGGTATAGTATTCCCGGTTGACGGCACGCACTTTTCCCTTGGTATAAACCACCTTGTGGCCGCGCGGGACAAAGAGATTCACGATGCTGACAGCCTCCTCAAGACTGCCGCCCGGATTGTCGCGCAGGTCGAGCACCAGGCGTGACATGCCCTGCTGCTTCAGGTCGAGCAAGGCCTTTCGCGTCTCTTGCGCGGCATTCTCTGTGAAGCTCGTGAGCAGAATGTAGCCCACGCCATCGGACATGAGAGCGTAGTAAGGAACATTGGCCTGATGGATAAGACGGCGGTTAATCTTGAATGAAATGGGTTCGGCCACGCCGTAGCGCTTGACGCGCAACTCGTAGGTGGAACCGGGTTCTCCACGCATCAACTTGGTCACCTCGGTAGTGTTCATACCCAACACATCCTTGCCGTCCACCGTGAGGATGACGTCACCGGCCCGCAGTCCTGCGTCCGACGAGGGAGTGCCTTCCAGCGGCTCACTCACCATGGCGCGTTTCTCCTTTTCGTTCCACTGTATCACGCTGCCCGTGCCGCCGTAGTTGCCCGATGCCAGTTGCTGCACCGTCTCGTCGTTGGCAGGATAATAATCGGTGTAAGGGTCCACGTGGGCGAGCATGGAACGTATGGCCCACTCGATGGTGGAGTCCACGGAAAGGGTGTCCACGTAGTAGGAATCGAGTTGCTGATAGACCTGTGAAAAGATTTCGATGTTGCGGAAGACATCGGCGTGATGGTTGTCGCGCTTCTGCGCCGCAGCCTGCAGACTCAAGGCGAGCGCGCCGATAAAGATATAGATGGTTCTCATAGATGCTGTATTTGCTGATTGATGAAATCCCAAGTAGCGTCGGGGAGACGGGTGCCCACCGTCTGGATGACTTGTCCGCCGAGCAAAGTCCCAGCCTGCAGGCATTGCTCGAGCGTGGCGCCGCGAGTGTAGGCGTAGAGGAAACCTCCGGCAAAGAAATCGCCGGCCGCCGTAGTGTCCACCACCTCTACCTTGTGGGCGGGCACACTCACGTGCTCGGTGCCGCGAACGGCCAGAGCGCCACGACTGCCCACCTTCACCACGGCCACTTTGCATCGTTGTGCTATGGCTTCGGCAGCAGCCTCGGGGTCGGTGCAGCCCGTGAAGGCGGCACTCTCCTCCTCGTTGGCAAAGACAATGTCGATGTACTGCTCCACCAGTTGGCTCAGATACGCGCGCTCGCTCTCCACAAGATTATAGCTCGCGAGGTCGAGGCTCATGGTCACGCCCAGTCGCTGGGCGGTGTGGCAGATGGCGTCGGTCAGTGCGTGATTGCACGACAAGTAGCCTTCGATGTGGAGCAACGAGGTCTCGCGGAAAAGGTCATCCGTGATGTGGTCGGCCGAGAGGCTGGCGGCGGCGCCCAGATAAGTGGCGAAAGTGCGCTCGCCATCGGGACTTATGAAAGTATTGGCCACGCCGCTGTGCCCTTCGGCTGTGAGGAGCCGTGCCTCGATGCCCGTCTCCGCACAGTTGTTGCGGAAGAAGCGTCCGTACTCGTCGTCGGCCACGCAACCGATGAAGACGGGTTGCGCTCCCAAGTGTGCCAGGGCGAGCATGGTGTTGCTGGCGCTTCCTCCCGTGGCACGGGTGGGCTGCAGGGAGTGCATCAGGCGGGTGATGTCGTGCATACGAGCGTCGTCGATGAGCTTCATCCCGCCCTTGGGCAGTCCGAGTTCGGCCAAGATGGCGTCGTCGGTCAGGCGCACAAGCACGTCAGTCAGCGCATTGCCAATTCCTGTTATTTTTGCCATTTGGAGAAATTTTTCTGCAAAGATATTGATTATTTCCGAAAAAAACTATACCTTTGCACTGCATTTGAGAAAAACCTCAAGCGAGAGGAACTGCTTCAGTAGCTCAGTTGGTTAGAGCACATGACTGTTAATCATGGGGTCGTTGGTTCAAGCCCATCCTGAAGCGCAAAGAGAGTCAACCGAAAGGCTGGCTCTCTTTTGTTTTTACGTTCTGTCCGTATATATTATTATATGTTCACGCGCGCGTAAGGGAATAAACTTACTCTTATTCCTGCACTCTTCCTACATCGATGACGTGAAGATTAAGACGAAAGAGGCTGCCAAACGAACATCGTCGGGCAGTCTCTTGGTCGGGAGTATTCGCTTCCGAAGAACTTATTTCACGGTGCAGTCGTTGGCGACGCGCACGTTGGGAATGAGCGTTCCGGCGGGAACTTTGGCCTGACCGCCCTTGATGGCCAAGCAAGCCAGCAGAGGAGGGAACACGCAGACGCCCAGACCTACACCCAGACCAACGGCTTTACCTAGCTTCTTATCGCCTTCATAGTTGGAGGGAGTAGCATTCAAAGGCACTACTGAGCCATCGACAGCCACCGTTGACACGGGAACAATGTTGATGACCCCGGCACGGCCAACACCTCTTGCCTTCGTTTTCTCCACCTGCAACATCACGGGTGCACCGGCCTTCACCAGCACTTGACCGCCCACCGATACGTCGGACAGCACAGCCGCTTGTGCAAGTTCAGCGGCATTCTTTGAGGTCACTTCATTGGTTATCTGCACGGTCACCACAGTACCACTGGGCAGGACAGTCTGCGCCTTTGCGCTCATAGAAAGGCACACAAGGCCCAGCGCGAACAGCATCTTTTTCATACGATTCTGATAATTATAGGTTATTAAAACGTTTTCTTCCTTGTTTGTTGCCCTTATTAAGGCATTACAAAATTAGCAATTATTGGAGAAAACACAAAACATTACGGGTCGAATGAGGGATTTTCTCACTCAACGCCACCCCCACACACCGATACAACCACCCCAAACCGTGTCCAACCGCTGGAGGTTCCTACGTTATTCCTGCGTATTGTTCTTTTTCTTCTCCTGACGCTTGCGCCACCATGGTAAAATGACATCCAAATAAAGTATCATCCACACCGAACAGACCACAACGATGTCCAAGTCAAATCCCAAACCGAAATAGCACACGGCACCGACGAAGACAACAATCGCAACGTCGAGAAGAAAGTTTCTTGTATTCATAGTATCACTGTTCTTTATGGTTTCTTGTCCACAAAATTAACGAAAAAGGAAGAGAGCGACAAATCTTCATTGTCTTTTTTCGAAGTTCCTTTACGCAGGAGTCTATTGTTCATCACAGGCACAATGAAAAAAAGACATGCGGACGTGTGGGCCAACACATAAGGACGTCTCGCCTCACACATAAGGACGTGTGACGTCACTCGTCCGCATGTCTCGAGCACTATTTATGGGTGTTGCATTAGGTTTTCTTGGAAAAAAGAAGTAACTTTGCCGAAATAGTGGTCGGAAGCGTCGTTACGGACAACGACAGACACCCTTATCCGCCTTGCGCAACAAACTGATAAAACGAACGAAATATGTACAAAGACTCACAACTTTATGTGGCTCACGGCTCCAAGGGAGCCATCAACATCTGCGGCAAAATGGCCAATCGCCACGGCCTCATTGCCGGTGCCACGGGTACGGGTAAGACCGTAACCCTGCAAGTGTTGGCAGAAACCTTCTCTCAGGCAGGCGTGCCTTGCTTCATGGCCGACATGAAGGGCGACCTCTCGGGCATTAGTCAGACGGGAACGATGAGCAGTTTCATCGAGAAGCGCTGCACCGAGTTCGGCATCGAAGACCCACAGTTCCACGGCTGTCCCGTTACCTTCTACGACGTTTACGGCGAGAAGGGCCACCCCATGCGCACCACGGTCAGCAACATGGGACCCGAGCTTATCTCGCGCCTCCTCGGTCTCAATGAGACACAGGCGGGCGTGATGAACATCGTGTTCAAGGTGGCCGACGACCTCGCGGCGCAGGGCGACAAGTACTTGCTGCTCGACTTCAAGGACCTGCGCGCCATGCTCAACTATGTGGCTGAGCACGCAAAGGAACTCACCACAAGCTATGGCAACGTGAGTGCCGCCAGCGTGGGTGCCATCCAACGTGCCCTCCTGCAGTTGGAAAGTCAAGGTGCCGAGTTGTTCTTCGCCGAGCCGGCTTTCGACATTCAAGACCTTCTCCAGTGCTCGGCCGACGGAAAAGGCATGATGAGCGTGCTGGCGGCTGACAAGTTGATGCTCAACCCCAAGCTCTACTCGTCGTTTCTGCTGTGGCTGCTCAGCGACCTCTATGTGCAGTTGCCCGAGGTCGGCGACCGCGAATTGCCCCGTCTCGTGTTCTTCTTCGACGAGGCGCATACGCTCTTTAACGACACTTCCAAGGCCCTCATCGACAAGATAGAACAGGTGGTTCGACTTATCCGAAGCAAGGGCGTGGGCGTATATTTCGTGACGCAGAACCCGACCGACATACCCGACTGCGTGCTGGCCCAGCTCGGCAACCGCGTGCAACACGCCCTGCGCGCCTTCACACCGAAGGAGCAGAAAAACGTTCGCGCCGCCGCCGACACCTTCCGTGCCAACCCCGACTTCAAGACGGAGCAGGCCATCATGGAGCTTGCCACCGGCGAGGCATTGGTTTCGTTCCTCGACGACAAGGGCACGCCCACTATGGTGGAGCGCGCTCGTGTGCTGTTCCCGCTCAGCCAGATAGGCGCCATCACCGACGCACAGCGCGACGACATCATCAAGGGTTCGCGCATCTTTGGCAAGTACGACAAGACTGTGGACCGCGAAAGCGCCTACGAAGTACTGCTCGCCGAGAGTCAGAAGGCCGAGGAAGCCGCCGCTGAAGAGGAGGAGGCCAAGCAGGAGGAAAAGGGCGAGAAGAAGTCGGGCAAACAGAAGAAAGGCTTCTTCGCCATTGTGCTGAGCGCCATCATCACCTCCGTCACCAGCATCCTGGGCACGGCCGCTGCCAACGCCATCACGGGAAAGAAGTCGAAAGACGGCATCGGCAAGAAGGTGGCCAAAGGAGCCGTGTCGAGCGCCACCCGCACAGCCGCCCGCGAAATATCGCGCAGCGTGCTGGGCAACCTCATCAAGTAAGCCAAAACCGAAGCCGGTGTCCACGCTCCCGCGAGAGGACACCGGCCACCGAACGACTAAAAAAAGGTGCCACCCCAACGGGTGACACCTTTTATATTATACGCGTGCGCGAGGGTTACTCGGCAGCGGGCGTCTCATTGTTGTCCTGTTCGGGACGGGGACGGAACTCGCCACGCTCGCGACGTTCACCGCGCTCGGGACGAGGACGACGCTCACCACGCTCGGGGCGCGGACGGCGCTCACGCTCCACATAACCTTCGGGCTTCTCAATCAGCACACGGCGTGAGAGCTTGAACTTACCGGTCTTGGGGTCGATGTCAAGGAGTTTCACGCGCATGATGTCGCCTTCCTTGATGCCAGCCTCCTCGACGGTCTCGAGGCGCTTCCAGTCGATTTCACTGATGTGAACCAGACCATCCTTGCCAGGCATAAACTCAACGAAGCAACCGAAAGGCTGGATGTTCTTCACAGGACCCTCGTAGATTTCGCCAATCTCGGGCACGGCCACGATGGCTTTAATCTTCGCGATGGCAGCGTCGATGACGTCTTTGTTGCTACCGCTCACCTGAATCTTGCCTACGCCGTCTTCCTCGTCGATGGTGATGACTGCACCCGTCTCCTCCTGCATGCCCTGGATAATCTTACCGCCGGGGCCAATCACAGCACCGATGAACTCTTTCGGGATAATCATCTGCTCGATGCGAGGAACATGGGGCTTGAGCTCGGGACGCGGAGCGCCCAGAGTCTTCAGCATCTCTCCAAGGATGTGCTCACGACCGGCCTTAGCCTGCATCAGCGCCTTCTCCAGTATTTCGTACGACAGACCGTCGCACTTGATGTCCATCTGAGTAGCGGTCAAGCCCTTGGGCGTACCGGTGGTCTTGAAGTCCATATCGCCCAAGTGGTCCTCGTCGCCGAGAATATCGCTCAGCACTGCGTACTTGTCTTCGCCGGGATTCTTGATAAGACCCATGGCGATACCGCTGACGGGGCTCTTCAAGGGAACGCCGGCATCCATCAAGCTCAGGCATCCCGCGCAAACGGTGGCCATAGAACTTGAGCCGTTGCTCTCGAGGATGTCGCTCACCACACGCACGGTGTAGGGATAGTCGGCGGGAATCTGACCCTTCAGACCGCGCCAAGCCAGATGGCCGTGACCAATCTCGCGACGGCCTACACCGCGCTGAGCCTTGGCCTCACCCGTAGAGAAGGGGGGGAAGTTGTAGTGAAGCAGGAAGCGCTGGTAGCTCTTGTCGAGCACGTCGTCCACCAGTTTCTCGTCCATCTTTGTACCGAGGGTGGTGGTGCTCAGCGACTGCGTCTCACCGCGGGTGAAGATAGCCGAGCCGTGAGGACCGGGCAGAGGATCCACCTCACACCAGATGGGACGAATCTCGTCCGTCTTACGACCGTCGAGACGCGTGCCCTCGTCGAGGATGCAGCGACGCATGGCGTCCTTCTCCACGTCGTGGTAGTAGCGGTCAATCAAACCGTTCTTCTCCTCGAGTTCCTCGGGAGTCATGTCGGCATGCGCCTCGGCGTAGCGTACCTTGAAGTCCTCGCGAATCTGCTCGAAGGCAGCGGCACGGGCGTGCTTCTCCAGCGCCTGCTTGGTCACGTCGTAGGCGGGCTGATAGCACTCGTCCTTGACCTGAGCCTGCAGCGCCTCGTCATTGATTTCGTGACAATACTCGCGCTTCACGTCTTTGCCCAGTTCCTTGGCCAGTTCCTTCTGCAGACGGCACATGGGCTTGATGGCGTCGTGGGCGGCTTTCAGGGCGCCGAGCAGGTCTTGCTCGCTCACCTCGTCCATCTCACCTTCCACCATCATGATGTTTTCCTCGGTGGCACCCACCATCAGGTCCATATCGGCCTGCTTGAGTTGCTCGAACGTGGGGTTAATCACGTAGGCACCATCGATGCGGGCTACGCGCACCTCACTGATGGGACCTTCCCAAGGTATATCGCTCACCGACAGTGCTGCGCTGGCAGCAAAACCTGCCAAGGCATCGGGCATGTCCACGCCGTCGGCTGAGAACAAGATAACATTGACATAGACCTCAGCGTGATAGTTGCTGGGGAAAAGGGGACGCAGGGCGCGGTCCACCAGACGACAGGTCAGGATTTCGTCGTCATTCGCCTTACCCTCGCGCTTGGTGAAACCACCAGGGAAGCGACCAGCGGCGCTGTACTTCTCGCGATACTCTACCTGCAAGGGCATGAAATCTGTACCGGGAACGGCATCTTTGGCGGCACAAACAGTGGCGAGCAGCATGGTGTTGTTCATACGCAACATCACGGAGCCGTCGGCCTGCTTGGCCAATTTCCCGGTCTCGATGCTGATGGTTCTTCCATCAGGCAACTCGACTTTCTTTGTAATTACGTTCATCTGTATAAAATAATAAATAATGTATATCGCATAAAATGCGCACAAAGATACGAAAAAAAGGCGGAGACGCCAAACAAAATGCCGATTATCCGCCAAACACGCTGCCCGATACATCGTTTTGCGGCGGGCAAGACATGCCGACGAGGGACTGCGGACACAAATAAATCGGACTTTGGCTTTGATTTCCATCGAATAATTGCTACCTTTGCAATCACTATGAAGAAACGGATAGCATTGGCAGCTTTGGCGCTGCTCACTCTGGTCGCCTGCAAGCAAGAAGGCGGCAAATTCCATATCGTCGGCCAGATTACCGAGGCCGACGACACCACGCTTTACTTGGAACACATGACCGTTGACCACGGACCCGTGGCCATCGACTCCGTGAAATTGGACGCCGAGGGCCGATTCGACTTCGCAGGCGACACGATAGGAAACCCGGAATTCTACAGGCTTCGCATCGGCGAACAGATTGTCAACCTCTCCGTGGACAGTACCGAGACCATCACCGTGCGGGCGTCGCTGCCGAAGATGGCGGTCGGCTACACCGTGGAGGGCAGTGGAAGTTGCGACACCATCCGCATGCTCACCCTCAAACTCGACACGCTGACGCGCGCCATCCGCCGTACCGTGGACGACCGCACCCGCACGCTGGAGGAGCGCGACGCGGCCATCCAAGCACTTATCGCCGACTACAAGACCGACGTGAAGATAAATTTCGTGCAGAACTTCTACCACCTTCCGTCGTCGTATTACGCGCTGTTCCAAGTGCTGGCTGGACGTCTGCTCTTCGACCCCGTGGCGGACGCGAAGGATGTAACGTGGTTCACGGCCATCGCCAACGCTTGGCTCGAGCGATATCCCGGCAGTCTGCGCACGCAGAACCTGTGCAACATCGCCATGCAGGGACATAAAAACACGCGGCAACGCGGACTCTCCATCAACCTCGACGACGAGAAGGTGCAGGAGACCGGCATCATCGACATGGGCTTCCCCGATATTTCGGGACAGGAGCGCCGCCTGAGCGAACTGAAAGGCAGTGTGGTGATGCTCGACTTCACCGCACTCTCGCTCAAAGGCAGCCAGGAACGCACCATCGCGCTACGCGAACTTTACAACAAATACCACGCACAAGGACTGGAAATCTACCAGGTGTCGCTCGACCCAGACGAGCATCAGTGGAAGACGCTGGCGCATAATCTGCCCTGGATCACCGTGTGGAATCGCGAGGGAATGGCGAACGACATCGTGCAGATATACAATCTCCAGCAGGTGCCCACATGGTTCCTCATCGACCGCGGCAACAATCTCGTGGGCCGCATGGAGCTGATGGGCGACGTGGAACAAGAAATCAAGAAACTTCTGTAATCGAGTCGAAAGACTGACGACGGGCCGTTGATCGCTGATTGACGGCCCGTCGTGCGTAATTAGACAATAGGTCGACTGAGCCAAGACGACCTATTGTCTGACCTCATTCGACCTATCGTCTGAGTCCATTCGTCCGCATGTCTTCACCCCGACGAAAGGACAAAGAAATCGCGCCAAGGCGTTGCGAAAAAGAAAATATTCGGGTAAAAGTTTGTCAGTTCGCCGAAAAGTTCCTAACTTTGCGACGAACAAAGGGTAAAAAGCAAAAGGGTTCTGGTGGAACGTCCGCTGGGATTCTTTACTTTTTTAGCCCTCGAAACACAAAGTAAGAACAAATAAAAAGAATAGAAATATGGCTTACATGTCACAAAAGGGCTACGACACGCTCGTGGCCAAACTGCAGAAAATGGAGAGCGTGGACCGTCTCGCCGCCAGTGCCGCCATTGCAGAGGCGCGCGACAAAGGCGACCTCAGCGAGAACGCAGAGTACGACGCTGCCAAAGAGGCCCAGGGAAAACTGGAGACGGAAATCGCCATGCTCAAGCAGACAATCCGTGAAGCGAAGATTATCGACCCGAAGTCCATCGACACTTCCGTGGTCAACATCCTCGCCACAGTAGGTCTGAAGAACGTGAAGAACAAGATGGCGATGAAATACACCATCGTGAGTGAGACCGAGGCCAACCTTCGCGAAGGCAAAATCTCCATCGGAACACCCATCGCCAAAGGCTTGCTGGGCAAGAAAGTTGGCGACGTGGCCAGCATCAAAGTTCCGCAAGGCATGGTGGAGCTCGAGATAACCAGCATCGATTACGACTTGTAGCCATGACCATCTTCAGTAAAATCGTAGCGGGGGAAATACCCAGCTACAAGTGTGCTGAAAGCGAACAATTCTATGCTTTCCTCGACATCGCTCCCCTTGCAAAAGGTCATACGCTGGTGATTCCCAAGCGGGAAGTGGACTATTTCTTCGACCTTACCGACGAGGAGATAGCAGCCATGCAGGTGTTTGCCAAGCACGTGGCCACCGCCATTAAGCAAGTGTTGCCTTGCGTAAAAGTAGGTCAGGCCGTATTGGGCCTGGAAGTTCCCCACGCTCACATCCATCTTGTGCCCATGCAGACCGAGGGCGATCTCAACTTCGCCAACAAGAAGTTGCAACTGCCCGCCGAGGAGATGGCCGCCACAGCCGCCAGCATCCTGGCCGCCTACAACGCCGCCTATCCTGCCAAGTAAGGACAAAAAGTCCCGATGAATTGGGCAAAAATCGCACTGCATCGGGACAACGGGAGCGCGGCACGCAGACGAGCGAGATTTGTTGCCTAAGAAAACAGAGCTCGATGAACGGAAATAATAGTAAGGCGCCCATGATGGGCGCCTTATTTTTACCTACTTTCCACATGATTGCCGCTTACGACGGTGCTATAGTTCTCTCAATAATGAGTTGAGACAAGCAATCAACCCTTCGTTTCCACCCTTACAGTTTACTTCGCTGGATGGTTTCCGATAGGCGCATTATAATGTTCTGCTATAAATCTTTTCAGCAAAAACGTCAGGAAGTATGGGAATGTGTAGAACTTCCCATTGAAGCCTATGTTCTTATATCCCAGCTTGATTCCGTATTTCATATCGAGATATTTATCCTCTTTCAGTAATTTATTGAGGGACGCCGTTGCACCATCCGTCGATTTCACCTCCACAGGAATCAATGAATGTGCGTCTCTCACAAAGAAATCCATCTCAAGAGCCGGCTTATCACTATTATAGTAGTAGAGTTTATATCCTTGCTTTACTAGCATGTCTCCCACTATATTCTCATATATCGCCCCTTTGTAAGTCCCCAGGTTTTTATTGGCCCTCAAGTCTTCCTGAGCTTCTTCATCTAACGACGCAATAAGGAGTCCTGTGTCTTTGTAGTAGATTTTATATAGTTTGGGGTCATAGTTCCCTTTAAGCGGAAGCTCAGGCTGATGTAAACAATAGCACAAATTTACCACGCCAGCGTCTGCAAGCCACTCGACGCAACCGGCATAATCCCTGTTTCTTGCATTTCTGCCCATCTTGGTTATCTGGAAACGTTTATTCTCTTTCGCCAGGAATGTGGAAATATGGTTATATACAGCCTTCACCTTTGCCTTATCCAATCCTTCCACATATTTGGTTATGTCCTCTTCATAGTCTTTGAGCAGTTGTCGCTGAATGCCTAAGGTTCCACTAAAATTCTTGTTCCTAACATACGTATTTACTACTTCAGGCATTCCTCCAATAGTGGCATAATCACGGAACAATTCGAAAAGAACATCCATTCGCAGGGAGGAAAGGGGTTTTACAGTCAGCATACACTGATAAAGTTCCTCGATGAAATCATCATCATAACCTTTCGCCCACAAGAACTCCTCAAAATCCATTGAGTGCATTTCATAGTCCTCTTTATAGCCTACACTGTTGGATTCTATCTCTTTATAGTTGATACCCATTAGGGAACCTGAGCAGATAACATCAAATCTGCCATCAAGTTTGAAGAACTTCAATGCGGTAGCACAGTTAGGACATGCTTGTAACTCATCGAAGAAGAAAAGCGTTTCACCCGGAATGAAACGGAAATCAGGGTTCAACAACGATATATTCTTCAGAATAACATCTACCTCATATCCATCATTGAAGATATCTTTGTATTTCTTTTGCTCTACAAAATTGATTGGAACAACATACTTATAGTTGCGAACAGCAAACCATTCAATGGAGCGCGTCTTGCCAATCTGGCGAGCACCCTTAACTATGAGCGGCTTCTTGTCTATAGTATTCTTCCAGTTTACAAGGTAAGCGTCAATCTTTCTTCGTAAGAGCTGTTCCATGTTGTAACGAATTAGTTTTATGGTGCAAAGATAATCATTTTCACATTATCCGCATTAGTAACAGGACACAATTTCACATTTTCTCCATTAAAACCAATAGAAAGTTTCACATTTTCCCCATTTTTGCATAGAGACGTCGCGGAAAAGGGCTTGGCAGAAGCTTACGCTGAGGTCCGTTTTGAACAGCAACAATCTTGAGACCTACAGAAACGCGAGCCGAATCATCCCGACATCGACGGAATCAGCCCCAAGCAAATGGACGTTGCTTGGGGCTGATTCGTTTGGGGACAGGCTTTTGTCAATCGAGATTCATCTCCATGACGGCCTCCTGACGCATGCGTCGCACCGTGGCACTGTCCTTGGGACAGATGAGCAAGACGTCGCCTTCCTCGGCAATTACATAGTCCGTCAGACCCTCGACAACAGCCACCCGGCCCTCAGGCAGGCGGATGACGTTGCCCTTGCACCGCCGCAAAATGGCGCGAGTGCAGATAGTTTGGTTCTCCTCCAAAGGCTGATGCTTCAGTGTCACCCACGTGCCGAGGTCGGCCCAACCGAAGTGACATTCCTGGACACACACGTTGTCGCTGCGCTCCAGTATGCTCATGTCGATGCTCAGGCGCGGAACCCACGAGAAGAACTCGGGCTGGAACTTGGGGTCGGCCGTTTCGGCGTCGGCCATCATGCGCGGAATCTCCTGCTGATAGTCGGGCGCGAGCTTGTAGATGCAATCGAGCATGACACTCGACGCGAACATATAAAGACCCGTGTTCCAAAGGAAACCGCCGTCGTTGAGAAACATCTCTGCGAACGAACGCTCGGGTTTCTCGGTGAAACTCTTCACGCGTGAGATGCCGTCCGTCACAGGGTCGTCACCCATTTGTATGTATCCGTAGCCCGTCTCAGGCCGAGTGGCGCGCACGCCCATCACGAGAAGGTCGGGGGTGGAACCAACAAATTCGAGACCCTTGAGCACATCGGCACGGAAGGCCGCCTCATCAACAATCTGCTGGTCGGCGGGCGAGACGATGATGCGCGCCTCGGAATCGACCTTCGTGATTACCACGGTTCCCCACGCCACACTGGCCAGCGTGCCGCGGTCGAGCGGTTCTTCGAGGATGTGCACGTCGTCAACCTGCGGCAGTTGTTCGTACACGAGGGGCAGGTAGTCCACCAACGTGCTCACATAGATATGGGAGGGGTCGATGAATTGGGCAAAGCGGTCGTAGGTTTGTTGCAGTAGTGTGCGGCCCGTTCCGTAGAGGTCGAGAAACTGTTTGGGTTTGCTCTTTCGGCTGACAGGCCATAGTCGCGTGCCCGCTCCGCCGGCAAGTATCAGACAATAATCTTTGTTTGTGTTACTCATGGTAGGTCAATTAAATCTATATGTAAAGATAAAGATTTCTACCGATATAGGCAAGCATCGACGTACCTTTTTGTCTTTTTTAAGTCTAAAAGGCTAAATAAAAGCCCGATTGCCAAGTGTAGTTGGCAATCGGGCGGTATTTATGGGGAGATTATTATGGTTTACTTCCAGTCGGGAACCGTTTGCCCGATGGGATAGATGCCCATGAGTTGGATGCGGAAACAGAGCGTGCTGCTGGCGGGAATCTCGCCCGTCACCTTATCCTTATAGGCGAGGGCGCTGGGAATATACACCAACCAGTCATCGCCGACGTGCATATACTGCAAGGCCGTGCTGTAGCCCTCGATGAGTTGTCCCATCGTCATCTTCTGAGGAGCGGCGGTCGCGGGGTTATACGAGCCATAGTAGGTCTGGTCGAAGATGCGTTGCATCACACTGTCCACCTGCACGTTGTTTTGGTTGTACATGCGGTAGGTGGTGGGCATGAGCCAGCCGCGATAGTTCACACGTACGGTGTCGGTCCACACGGGAGTTGCGGAACCCTCGCCCCGCTGCAGCACATGCACGCAGATGTAATCGGTGGTCGCGCCCTCGGTGTCCTGCTGCTTGAGCAACGATTTGTAGCGAAGCCAGTTGCCGTCGGCGTTCGTCAGGGCCGAATCGGTTATTTGTTGCCACCACTGGGCGTTGCGGGCCGGCCAGTTGGCGTAGGCGTCCCACTCGTCACTCTTCTCGGCACATGACACGACGGCCAGGCACAGCACGAGGGAAACCATTAAGTATGCAAAATTCTTCATAAGGGAAAAGTAGCTCCCCCACCCTGTCGCGGGGCCGGGGGAGATTAGGGGTTTAGAGAAGTTTCTTCAGCAGCGAGGTGATGCTCACCTTGTCCTCGATGATGCCGCGCAGTTCGCTGATGTGCACGCGACGCTGTTCCATGGTGTCGCGGTCGCGCAGCGTCACGGTGTCGTCCTCCAACGTCTGCTGGTCGACGGTCACGCAATAGGGGCAGCCGATAGCGTCCATGCGGCGGTAACGCTTGCCTATCTGGTCCTTCTCCTCGTATTTGCAATTGAAGTGGAAGCGCAGGTCGCGAATGATTTCCTGTGCTTTCTCGGGCATGCCGTCCTTTTTGGTGAGGGGGAACACGGCGAGCTTCACGGGCGCCAGTGCGGCCGGCAGGTGCAGCACGGTGCGGGTCTCGCCGTTGGGCAACTGCTCTTCTTCGTAGCTATGACACATCACCGAGAGGAACATACGGTCCACACCGATGGAGGTCTCAATGACGTACGGGGTGTAAGACTCGTTGCGATCGGGGTCGAAATACTCGATTTTCTTGCCAGAATACTTGGCGTGCTGACCGAGGTCGAAGTTCGTGCGGCTGTGGATGCCCTCGACTTCCTTGAAACCGAAGGGCATGTGGAACTCGATGTCCGTGGCGGCGTTGGCATAGTGCGCCAGCTTGTCGTGGTCGTGGAAACGGTAGTTCTCGGCGCCGAAGCCCAGTGCCTGGTGCCAAGCCATGCGGGTCTCCTTCCACTTGGCAAACCAATCCAACTCGGTGCCCGGCTGGATGAAGAACTGCATTTCCATTTGTTCGAACTCACGCATGCGGAAGATAAACTGGCGGGCCACTATCTCGTTGCGGAAGGCTTTACCAATCTGTGCGATACCGAAGGGCAGTTTCATGCGACCGGTCTTCTGCACGTTGAGGTAATTCACAAAGATTCCCTGGGCCGTTTCGGGGCGGAGATAGATGGTGCTTGCGCCCTCGGCGGCGGCGCCCATCTCGGTCTTGAACATGAGGTTGAACTGACGAACGTCGGTCCAGTTGCGGGTGCCGCTGATGGGACATACTATCTCCTCGTCGAGGATGATCTGCTTGAGTTCGTCCAGGTCGATGCCTCCCTCGGTATTCAGGGCCTGTTGGAAGCGGGCAAGCAAGGCGTCACGCTTCTCGATGAGTTCGAGCACCTTGGGCGACGTGGCGCGGTACTGGACCTCGTCGAAGCTTTCCTTGAAGCGCTTGCGGGCTTTCTCCACTTCCTTCTCCACCTTGTCATCGTACTTGGCCAACTGGTCCTCGATGAGCACGTCGGCGCGGTAACGCTTCTTGGAGTCGCGGTTATCGATGAGAGGATCATTGAAGGCATCCACATGACCACTGGCCTTCCACGTGGTGGGATGCATGAAGATGGCGGCATCGATGCCCACGATGTTCTCGTGGAGCAGCACCATGCTCTGCCACCAGTACTGTTTAATATTGTTCTTCAGCTCGACGCCGTTCTGACCGTAGTCGTACACGGCGCCCAAGCCGTCGTAGATATCACTCGAGGGGAACACGAAACCATACTCCTTACAGTGCGAGATGATTTTCTTGAAAACGTCTTCTTGTTGTGCCATTTTTCTATACCTTATTTATATATATGGGCGCAAAGATACAAATAAGCAAGGGAAATGCCAAATAATTTCGAGCATTTCCGAGCGCCACGACACGCATCCGCCGGTTTTTACCTTCATCGGCATGAAGGCAAAGAGCAGCGGAACGGGGAATTTGTTTCTGGGTGAAATCGTTTCGGTGCTTCGTCGAATCGATGCAGAAGTCCCGACGAATCATCGAAGACATCCCGACGAATCATTGAAGGCGTCCTTATGTTTCGGCCCAAACATCCTTATGTTTGAGCGCAGACAACCTTATGTTTCGAAGCAGACGTCCGTATGTCTTACCGCCGGCTTCCAGAGGAAACGAGGGAAACTGACGATTGGCTTGTTTATTCCTTATCGTTCAGTGCCTTGACACACTCGCCCTTCACGAGCCACGCCGTGCCGAACGCCAGTTGCAAGAAGCACTCGCCCACCAGCACAAGGTAGTGATACTCCTCCAAGGCCGGCACTACGTTGACGCAGAGAATAAACAGCGACCCGACAATCATCAGCGCGGCGCACGAGTAATACACGCGGTTGCGCATCTTCTTTTGCGGCGTCATCTCGCCCGCCGTGCGCGTGAAACGCAGCGTCTGCACAAAGAAGGTGACGTAGAGCACAATAGCTACGATGTTGTGGATGGTGCCCGAAACGCCAATCGGCAGGCAGAAGATGCCCACGAGTTCCTCGCTCGTCGCCCGTCCGTCGCTACAGGGGAAAGCCACCACGCAAAAGGCCATCACGGCCGCCACGTCCGTGACAATGGAGTCCCACAGGTCGTAGCCACGGTACGCCCAATAGTAGATACCGGAGGCAAAGAGCAGACCTATCATGCACATGCGCGAGTTGGCATAATAGGTAGCCGAGATACTTTCGTACCAACCGGGCTCGTTCACGCCGCGAAAGTAGCCGATAAGTCCGAAGCCAATACACATTACGGGCAGCAGGATGCCCAGCCAACCCAGTATGGCCTGCTGGCTCCTCATGGTTTTCTTCTCAAGTTCGTTCATCTGGATTTTAGATTGATAGTTTGCACAAAGATAGATGTTTTCTTGCAAACGACCAAGCGTTTCGCACATTTCGCACAAAAAAAGCGACCCGTTCTTCCGCTGAAAAACAAGGTCGCCCCCACTAAGTATAACATAACATTTCTTTCGTTCCAATGAGGACTTGACGCTGGCCCTCTTCCTCTTTCCTTATCCTTATTATATATAATAAGGAGAGGAGGATGGTTTTCTTCGGCTCCTTCGGTGGAGCTACCCAGCTGTCGTCATCCTTTTACGATGGCAAAGTTACTGCTTCTTGCAGACGTACACTATGACTATTTCGCCAACCTCCATAATTATTTCGCCAAAATAGAGCCTCTTTATATGACTATTTTGCCATCTCCATAAGGCAACCATCAAAGAACCAAGCAGAAATCATTTCTAATTAGCACCTGTAAAGAAGGGTCGAAATCTTATAAAAAAAGTGCTTTTACAGGCGAAAAAAGTGAGTGACAACCCAAAAATCTATACTTTTTTCTTAGGCATGGAAAGGGGAGAATAAGGAAAACGGACGTTCCACACCGCGACGACAGCCCCCTTTTGTCCATACGAATCCCGTTTGACAACGGGAAAACCAACCTCAACTAACCAATAACACGCAAAACTGCATCTTTTACTTACGAAAAACACACCCTGGTGCCTCATCACTTTCTTTTTGCCGACGGATTTCTGACGAAATTTTAAGTGAAATAGAACGAGCGGACGACTGCCGGAGGTCAATAAGTGGTAAAGACAAGGCTTCCGCAGTGCCCCCACAAGGGTCGTGCGGACGACTTTGACGATTCCTCTAAGAAAAAACGGTGATTCATCCAGACGAATGGAGCGATTCGACAGCATGTCTTTGTCATTTTTTCGGGTTGTTTCGTTGATTCTTTCAGTCGAGAAATCTCAAACGTCTAATTATCAACAAACAATATCCCCGACGGGCATCGCGCAGACGCGGGCTGTCGTCCGAAATTTTATTTTGCGGCCTTTCTGAGTGACCTGCATTTTGACATTTTGTCAATCGGAAGTTTGTGATGTATCGAAGTGAAGGAGAGAGTGAAAGCAAACGAAGCGAGAACAAAGACTTCCTATCAGTCAACGTGGGATAAAGCTTGAGCGGTCTGTTCTTCCGCTGAAAAACAAAACCGCTCACCCATGTATAACATAACATTTCATTAGCAAAGGTACTGCTTTTTCCTGTTCTATGCAACAATTATCCCAGAAAATTTCATCAATATTTCGCTATGACCCTTACGATTTAAATAATAATCCCGCCAGATTCATAAGATAAATCGCGTATAATCAATCAGAAGACAATACAGAATACCGCCCACAAAAAAGTAGAACAATAGTTCAGGGAGAAGTCATTCTTGCTTAGAAAACAGGCCGAACGACCAAACACTCTTCTAAAAACATGCAGAAAGCCACGGCGTGTTCCGCAGAAAGAACATTCGTCTCATAAGCCTATCCAACCACGAACGAAAAACGAAAAATCCTCGATTAATTCGGCTTTTTTCGATAGAGAGAAGGTGTCGTGCCCTCAATCTGGCGGAAAATCTTGCCGAAATAAGCGGCGTCCTCGAAGCCACTGTACAGAGCCACCTCTGCCACGGGCCAATCGAGATGCTGCAGCAATGCCTGTTTGGCGCGCGCAATCTTCACACGATTGAGATACATCGTGGGGGCGTCGCCTGTGATAGCCTGTATCTTTCGAGAGAACTGACGGGCACTCATGCACATGGCTGACGCCATGGCATCCACGTCGGTAGGCTGATGCTGCGCCATGGCCACGTTCATCTTTTCCACCACACGCATAAGGAATTCGCTGTCGGCCTTGTCCACATCCTGCGTCTTTAACTCATCAACACGGAGGGACGACGTATATTTCTTCTGCAACATAGCACGCGACTCGAGCAGACGCTCCACGCGAACGCGCAGTTCCACGCTATTGAAGGGCTTCGTAAGATAGGCGTCCACACCAGTTTCCAAACCGCGGACACGGTCTTCTTCGCTGACCTTCGCCGTGATGACAATAATAGGAATATGGTTGGTCACCTCGCTGGCGCGCAGTCTTTTCGTCATCTCCAGACCGTCCATCGCTGGCATCATGAGGTCGGTCACGATGATGTCGGGCACCAACGATAGGGCGCGCTCCAGCCCCTCGCGCCCGTCGTGAGCATAATACAATTGGTAATGCTCGTCGAGCTGTGCGCCTATATAATAAGCAATGTCGTGGACATCCTCCACAATGAGCACTACGGGATGGCCCTCGCGCTGGCCCATGGGCAGTTGGGGTGCCTTTGGAGCGTCTTCCTCCCTCGGGCAGGCGCACACCTGGTCGGGCGAACTTATGACATATTCCTCGGCGTCGGGCATGTGCAACAACGGCAGTCTCACGGTCACAACGGTGCCCTGCCCCACCTGACTTTCAATGTGGGCCTCGCCCTTCATGGCCGTCACCAGTTCCTGCACCAGCGCCAGACCCACGCCGCAACTTATGGTCACGTTGCTTCGGTTCGCCACATAAAACGGTTCGAACACGTGCGGAAGGTCCTGCTCGCTGATGCCCTGTCCCGTATCGGAAACGCGCAAAATGACGTCGCGCTTCTTCTCCTCCAGTTGCACTTCCACCACGACACGACCGTCCTCCGGCGTATATTTGATGGCATTGCTCATAAGATTTCGCACGATTTTAGTCATGTAATCGGCCACGAAGTCCGTGACAATCTCTGGTTGCGATACGGAATACCGCAGGGCCACATGCTTGTGCTGCGCCAGCGGTCGGTAGCACTCCACCAGCATGGCTACATAGCGCACGATGTTGCCACGCTGCCAACGGGGCGGCGTTATCTGGGAGTTCACCTTACTGAGGTCCAGCATCTGATTCACGAGGTCCAGCATATCGGTGCCCTGTCTGTGGATAATCTGCACCGCCTGCGTCAGGTTATGACCACTGCGCATGCGGCCGTTGGCGATGTCGTCACTCAGTCCTATGATAGCAGCCAAGGGCGTGCGGAACTCATGAGTTATGTTCGTAAAGAAGGTGCTACGCATTTTCTCGAGCTTGCGCACCAAGGCGCTTTCCTCCGTACTGCGGCGCATCTCACGCATCAGCAAGTAAACAACGACGAACATGACAAAGAGAATCGCGCCCAGCACAGCTATGATGGCTATCTGCTTGAGGCGGTCGTTCTGCACCTTTGCCTCCATGAGATTTATCTCGTTCTCGTGCAAGTCGTGGGTATATTGTACGCGCAAGTTCGACACATTATTAGCCACTTCCATGTTGGTCAACCGGTCGCTCAGGTCACGACTCTTGCGATAATATTCCAGAGCGCTCTGGGCGTCGCCATTACGCTCCGCGATGAGATAGTGCTGATGATAGAGCGACTGCAACGCCTCATTGGCGCCAATGCACTCAGCCGTCTCCTCGCCTTGCTGCAAATATTCGGTGGCCAGCACGTAGTTGTCCATCTTCATGTAGGCGTCCACCAGCGAGATGCACGGGTCGAGCCAGTGCCACATGTCGTTTTCCTTTGCCAAAAGTTCGAGCGACACGTTGTATTCCGCGATGGCTTCAGCCATTTTCCCCTCTTGCTCGTACAGTTCGCCGAAGTGATTGTGCACCAATCCCACACCCATGTTACTGCCTGCCGCCATGTTCCACTCCAGCGAGCGTTGGTAGTAGGCACGCGCGGAATCGACTTGACCTTTCTTTTCAAAGATGCTGCCGATGTTGGCATAATTGATGGCACGACCTATTTCACTGCCCAGTTGCGCCTCGCCCAAGAGGGCCAGACGAAAGGCACTGTCGGCCGCGGCATAGTTACCCAGCGTCAGATGCACGTTGCCGGCACCGTTGAGTCCTACGATTTTGTTCTCCACAGCCTCGTCGCTCGTCTGGTCATGCATCTGGGCGCACAGGGCCAGGGCACGGTAATGACGAACGCTCGCCTCCTCGAGCAATCCGAGGCGGCGATAGCATGTAGCGGCATGGTTGTAGTGGCGAATGACGGACACCGTGTCGTGGATGGAGTCGGCACATGCGCGTCCTTTCTGATGAGTAGCCAGTGCTTCGTAGAACTTCGAAGCGTGGCGTTGCAACTTTCCTAACTGCAAATAGGCAACCGTAAGCGCTTGCAGGTCGTTGGCCTTCCGCAGACTGTCTATCAGTTCATGCACGGCCATAGAGTCTTGGATAGTGTCGATCCGCTGCTCCCACGCATGACGCTTCCTATCGTCAGCGTCGTCGGGAGCTACGGACAAGCCGCAAGCGCCTGCCAGCACAGCAAGCAAGACCAGCGCAGTCAGCCGCAGTCCTCCCTTAAACAAACAGTGATTGATGCTTACGAGAGCCGGCATTAGCTTATTAATTCTTATAGTTTTTATAAGAGGCACCTTTATCCTATTTCTGTTATGTCTAACTACAAAGGTACGATTTTTTAGTTATCACACAAAGAAAATGTGGAAAAAACTATGGTAAAAAAGCGGTATAGGAACTTCCTCACCACGATTTCAAAGTTTCGAGAACCAACAAAAAAGCCCTATTCACCGAGAAAATTGGAAGGCTACGCCCCAGCGAAAAGAGGTCGTCATGCAGGCGACCGCGGCAAGTTTGTGTGCACACGTGTTGCACATAAAAAATAAAATATGTATATTTGTGGTGCAAAAACCACCTTATGACGGACAATATCACACCACAAGACGAGCAACAACAACCAGACGGCATTACCCATCATCTCAATCAGATGTACCAAAGATGGTTCCTCGACTACGCTTCGTACGTTATCTTGGAACGTGCCGTCCCCCACATCAACGACGGATTCAAGCCCGTTCAGCGGCGTATCATGCACTCGATGAAGCGCATGGACGACGGTCGTTACAATAAAGTCGCCAACATCGTGGGCCACACCATGCAGTTCCATCCCCACGGCGATGCGAGCATCAAGGACGCTCTCGTCCAGTTGGGACAAAAGAATCTGCTCGTGGACTGCCAGGGAAACTGGGGAAACATCATTACGGGCGACGACGCGGCCGCCGGTCGTTACATCGAGGCACGCCTGTCGAAGTTCGCCCTCGACACGGTGTTCAACCCCAAAACAACGGAATGGAAGCTCTCTTACGACGGACGTAACGAAGAACCTGTCTCGCTGCCCGTGAAGTTCCCTCTGCTGCTCGCCCAAGGTGCCGACGGTATCGCGGTGGGCCTCAACAGCAAGATTCTGCCTCACAACCTGAATGAATTGTGCGACGCAGCCATCGATTATCTCCACGGCAAGGAGTTTCATCTCTATCCCGACTTCCCTACGGGCGGCAGCATAGACGTAAGCAAGTACAACGACGGCCAGCGAGGCGGCTCGGTGCGCGTGCGGGCCAAGATTGAGAAGCGCGACTCCAAGACCCTTGCCATCACGGAGATTCCCTACGGAAAGACCACCGGCACGGCGTCGAAGCCCTCCACGTTCATCGACTCCATCCTGAAAGCCGCCGAGAAAGGCAAGATAAAAGTGCGCAAGGTGGAAGACCTGACCGCCGACAAGGCCGAGATACTCATCCACCTGACACCGGGCGCCAGCAGCGACAAGACGCTGGACGCGCTCTACGCTTGCACTGATTGCGAGGTGAGCATCTCCCCGAACTGTTGCGTCATCAAAGACCGCAAGCCCTGCTTCCTCACCGTGAGCGATGTGCTCCGCAGCAATACCGACAACACGCTGGAACTCTTGCGACAGGAGCGACTCATCCGCAAAGGCGAGCTCATGGAGGCCCTTCACTTCGCTACGCTGGAACAGATTTTCATCGAGGAACGCATTTATAAAGATAAGAAATTCGAGCAAGCCAAGTCGAACGATGAAGCGTGTGAGCACATCGACGACCGCCTGACCCCCTACTATCCACAGATGGTGCGCGAGGTCACCAAGGAAGATATTCTCAAGCTTCTGGAGATAAAAATGCAACGCATCTTGCGCTTCAACAAGGACAAGGCCGAGGAAAACATCCTGCGCATCAAGGAAGAAATAGAGCAACTGGACCGCGAACTGGCCAACATCGTGGAGGTGACGTGCGACTGGTTCCGCTACATCAAGGAGAAATACGGCGCCGAACACCCCCGTCTCACCGAGATAAAGAACTTCGATAACATCTCTGCTGCCACCGTGGTGGAAGCTAATCAAAAGCTCTACATCAACCGTGCAGAGGGCTTCATCGGCACGAGTCTGAAGAAGGACGAGTACGTGTGCAACTGTTCGGACATCGACGATGTCATCCTGTTCTACCGCGACGGTACCTACAAGGTCGTGCGCATAGCCGACAAGTTGTTTGTGGGCGAGACCGAGCGTTCCAAGGCGGAAAAGAAGAAGGCTGAGATTATCCATATCGACATCTTCAAGAAATCCGACGCTCGCACCGTGTACAATGTAGTGTATTGCGACGGCAAGACAGGCGTCAGCCACATCAAACGCTTCAACGTGACCAGCGTGACCCGCGACCGCGAATACGACATAACACAGGGAAATCCCGGCAGTCGTGTGACCTACTTCACGCCTAATCCGAACGGTGAGGCAGAAATCGTCAAGGTGACACTCAAGCCTAAGCCCAAACTCAAGCTCGTGTTCTTCGAGAAAGACTTCTCCGAAGTCGGCATCACAGCCCGTCAATCAGTGGGTCGATTCCTGACAAAACTCGAAGTCGCCCACATCCGTCTCAAGAGTCACGGTGTGAGCACGCTGGGCGGACGCAGAGTCTGGTTCGACCACGACGTGAGACGCGTCAACTACGACGAGCACGGCGAGTTCTTGGGAGAGTTTCAAAGCAACGACCAGATACTGGTGATTCTGACGAACGGTGAGTTCTACGTGAGCTCGTTCGACGCCAACAATCACTACGAGGACAATATCCTTCGCATCGAAAAGTTCGACGAGCACAAGGTGTGGACGGCCTGTCTGTTCGACGCCGACCAGCAAAACTACGCCTACATCAAGCGTTTCACGTTCGCTGAGGCCAGTCAGCGCCACCAGCAATACCTGGGCGACAACCCCGCGTCGCAGCCCATTCTGCTCACCGACACGCCCTATCCGCGCTTGGAAGTGAAGATGGGCGGCAACGACGAGTTCCGTGAACCACTCATCATCGAAGCAGAAGAGTTCATCGGCGTCAAGGGCTTCAAGGCCAAGGGCAAGCGCATCACCACCTGCACGGTGGCGAGCATCACCGAACTGGAGCCCACGCGCCAACCCGAACCGGAGCCAGACCCCGAGCCTGCGCCCAGCGAGCCCGAGGACCTCGACCCGGACGCTGGCAAGACGAGCGATCAAATCATCGACGAGATGACGGGACAGTTGCGGTTCTTCGACTAACAAAAACGTGTGATTTCATCGGATAAAACAATCCTGCCACCGCGGTGACGGACCACAGACATACAGCAACCACCAACGCAACGCCATGACGAGAATACTCTTTTTCCTCGCTCTCTGCTGGGCCAGTCTTACGACCGGCGCACAGAACGCTCTGTTCTTAGGCGTGGGGGGAACGCGGCAAGCCGACACGTATCTCTCGCCGTTGGAGTATCGCGGCGCGGCGCTCAGCGTGATGGCACTCAGTCAACGAAGCCTCGAGCGCAACACAAATTTTGTTTTCCGAACACAGACCCTCTTGCAATACGCACCGCTCTACCGCCACCACTTCCTCACGGAACACAGCGGCGACCTGCATTTCGCCTTCGGATGGGACCGCCAGTGGAAGAAGGACCATTGGACGATGGCCGTCGGTCCGCAGGCCGAAGCCCACTTGGGAGGCACTTACAACCTCCGCAACGGCAACAATCCGGCCAACGCTCGTACGGGCGTCGCCTTCGGACTGCACGCCCGTGTGCAGGTCGTCATCCCCGTAAAACGGCAGCGTCTGCCCGTCGACTACGACCTGCAACTCCCCATCGTCGGGGCTCGCTTCGCGCCGCAGTACGGACAAAGTTACTACAATCTGTTTGAACAAGGCCGCTACGACCACAACATCGCGCCCACGCACTGGGGCAACGACCGTTCCCTGCGCCAGCGCCTCACGGCAGGTTTCCCCGTTGGCAACCGCCAGTTGGTGGTCGGTTATCTGTGTGACCTGCAGCAACAGCGCCTCCACAGCATCACGCAGCGCCAGTTCTCCCACTCCTTTTTAATAGGTCTCTCGCTATGAAACGACTCCTGAATCGCATTTGGCAACTGGCCGTAGGGCTGGTGATTTCCCTTTGTCTGGGGAGTTGTTTCGATATGCCCGAAGCCACCGACACACCCGAAGGCAACCTGAAGGCCTTGTGGCAGATTATCGACGAGCACTACTGTTTCCTTGATTACAAGCACGTCAACTGGGACGAAGTGCGCAGTCGCTACTTCAAGAAGCTGAATCCAAAAATGACGCAGCAACAACTGATGGAGGTGATGGCCGCCATGCTGAGCGAACTCAAGGACGGACATGTGAACCTTTACACCAGTTACGACGTGGCGCGCTACTGGCATTGGTATGAGGACTACCCGCGCTGCCTCGACGAGGGACTGCGCCAACAGTATTTGGGAAGCGACTACAAGATAGCGGCCGGTCTGAAATACCGGATTCTGGACGACAATGTCGGCTACCTCGTGTACGAGAGTTTCGCCAGTCCCATCGGGGAAGGCAACATCAGCGACGCGCTCTACCTTATGCGGTCGTGCAACGGACTCATCGTGGATGTGCGCGGCAACAGCGGCGGACTGCTCACCAACGCCGAGCAACTGGCCTCGCATTTCACCAACGAGCGCCGTCATGTGGGCTATGTCACCTACAAGACAGGGCCTGGGCATAACGACTTCGCCACCCCCATGGCTGAATATCTCGACCCGAGCACCGGCTACCGCTGGCAGAAACCCGTGGTGGTGCTTACCAACAGAGAGTGCTACAGCGCCTGCAACATCTTCGTGCGCGACATGAAAGAACTGCCCGACGTAACCATCTTGGGCGACCAGACGGGCGGTGGCAGCGGCATGCCCTTCAGCGCCGAACTGCCCAACGGCTGGGCGGTTCGCTTCAGTGCTTCGCCTTCCTTCGACGCAAAGATGCAACAAATAGAGTTCGGCATCGAGCCCGACGAACGCTGTCTGCTCGACTCCGCCGTGGCGCTGCAGGGCAGAGACTCCATGATAGAGCGAGCGAGAACACTACTAAACCAGCCATAGAGTACGGTCGCTGACGACTGGTTCCCAGCGTGTTTTCCTTCGTTCCGCACTACTAAAGCACTACATCTGCTTGGAAAAATGCCGTCGACATCATAATTTTGCATTGAAATCTACACCATGAAGGCAACCATGAAGCAACTACTTTTATCGTTTTGTTTCCTTCCCTTGGGGATTTACGCCCAGTACACCCGCGTGTGGCAGGGCGGCAACAGCGCCAATGCCGCGCTGGGCGAGATGACCTACAGCCAGGCGGGCGAAGCCGTTCGCATCGGCGGTCACGACTTTGCAACGGCTGCCATCGACAGCATCACCTTCGGCCCCGTGGCCCATCAGCTTTTCAGCCTGAAGGACAGTCTGGTCATCGACCTCAGCACCGACAAGGCCATCTACGCTCCCGGCGAGGTCGTCAGTTTCTCCATTCCCAGTTCCACCTACAAACTGCCCGCGGAGGCGAGAGTGCGCTACCGCTGTGGCGCCGACGTGGTGTTGGAGCATCCGCTCGACGGGCGGCAGTGGACATGGCTGACGCCGCTGGACGACGGCGTGGGGTATCTTGCGGACATCTACGTTCCCCACGGCGAATCGCAGACGCTCTGCGCCACTATCGGCGTGGACGTTTCCAGTTCGTGGAAGTTGTATCCCCGCTACGGTTTCGTGGCTGACTACGACATATCGAAGGTCGCCAAAGTGGAATCGGAGATGGAATTTCTGAACCGTTGCCACATCAACGGCGTTCAGTTCTACGACTGGCACAACAAACACCACTGGCCCTTGGGCGGAACCCGCGACGAACTGCTGGCCACCTACAAGGACGTGGCCAACCGACAGGTGGTGACCAGCGTGGTGAAGAAATACATCGACGTGCAGCACCGCTATGGCATGAAGGCAATGTTCTACAATCTTTGCTTCGGCGCCTTGGAGGACGGGGCCGACGACGGTGTGAACATGAAGGCGTGGGCTATCTACAAGGACAAGGCGCACAAGGAACCGGACGCTCACTCGGGTCTGCCCGCCTCGTGGAAGTCGCAGAGCATCTACCTGATGGACCCTTCGAACCTACAGTGGCAGAATTACTTGGGAGATCGCAACGACGAGGTGTATTGCAACCTTGACTTCGACGGTTTCCACGTGGACCAACTGGGCTATCGCGGCACGCGCTACAGCTACATGGGCAACGAAATCGACCTGAAGGCCGGCTATGCGAAGTTTCTGAAGGCCATGGCCAAGCGCCACCCCTCCAAGGAATTGGTGATGAACGCCGTGGGAGGTTGGGGCGCTCAGGAGATTGCGGGCAGCGAGACGACCTCGTTTCTCTACGACGAACTGTGGGAAGGCGAGACGGAATACGACGCGCTCCGCCGCCACATCCTCGACAACAAGACATACAGCAAGGGCACGCTGCAGACGGTGTTCGCCGCCTATATGAACTACGGCAAGGCGTCTGGCGCTTTCAATGAGCCGGGCGTGCTGCTGACCGACGCCGCCATCTTCGCTCTCGGCGGCGCTCATCTGGAACTGGGCGACCACATGCTCTGCAACGAATACTTCCCTAGTCAGACCGTGACCATGAGCAGCAGTCTGCGCAAGAAGATGGTCAACTACTACGATTTCCTCGTTGCCTACGAACAACTGCTGCGCGGCAGTGGAACGGAAACGGCGCTAACCCCAACCACCAACAAGGCGGGCGTGACTCTCAATGCCTGGCCGCCGCAGGTGGGCAGCATCGCGGCCTACAGCACTCGCGTGGGCGACCGAACCGTGGTGAGCCTGCTCAACTTCCGTCAGGCCGACTGCACGCAGTGGCGCGACCTCGCCGGAACCATGCCCGAACCGAAGGAAGTGACCGACCTCACGCTCACACTCAACGTTGCAGACGTGCAGCGCGTGTGGGTGGCCTCGCCCGACTATCACGGCGGAGCGCCGCAGGAACTGGCCTTCACGCAGGCAGACGGCACCGTGACCGTGACCCTGCCGGCACTGAAATACTGGGACATGCTCGTGCTGGAATAGGCTCGACAACCCGTCCCGACGCCGACATTCCAAACTCGTCACCCGCGACAACAATATGATTTTCCAGAAACCAAACCTACTACTTATGCGTAATCTATTATTTCTACTGAGCTTCCTCCCGCTGGGTCTGCTGGCGCAAGAGGTGACCTCGCCCAACGGACAGGTGAAAGTGACCTTCGAACTGGACGGAACGCGCCCCGCCTACCACATGACATACAAGGGCCAGGAGGTGACAAGGCGCTCGCATCTCGGACTGGAGTTGAAAAAGGACAAGCACGCCAGCAAGGGCATGGAGGAGACCGACCTCATGGATGGTTTCCGCGTGACGAGCACCGAACGCGCCTCCTTCGACGAGACGTGGCAACCCGTGTGGGGCGAGTGGAAGAACATCCGCAACCACTACAACGAACTGCTCGTGAACTTACGTCAGGACGCGCAGAACCGCAACATCGCCATCCGCTTCCGCGTCTATGACGACGGCATGGGCCTGCGTTACGAGTTCCCGCAGCAGGCCGACCTCAACTATTTCCTTATCAGCGAGGAGAAGACGGAGTTTGCCATGACGGCCGACCACACGGCGTATTGGATTCCGGGCGACTACGACACGCAGGAATATGAGCACGTCATCTCACGAATGTCGCAGATACGCGAGAAGTTCGACGCAGCCTGGACCGAAAATTCATCGCAGACACAGTTCTCGAAGACAGGCGTGCAGACGGCCCTGCAACTGAAGACCGACGGCGGTCTGTACATCAACATCCACGAGGCGGCCTGCGTGGACTACCCCACCATGCACCTCGACCTCAACGACCAGACCTGGGTGTTCACCTCGCATCTCACGCCTGATGCCTCGGGGGTCAAGGGGTACATTCAGACCCCGTTCAGCACACCTTGGCGAACCATCATCGTGAGCGACGATGCCCGCGACATACTGGCCTCGAGCCTCACACTCAACCTCAACGAGCCTTGCGTGCTGGACGATACGTCGTGGATTCACCCCACGAAGTACTGCGGCGTGTGGTGGGAGATGATTGCCGGCGGCAAGCCGTGGGCCTACACCGACGAGCTTCCGTCGGTGGACATTGAGAAAACCGACTACACCAAGGTGAAACCCAACGGCACTCACCCAGCCAACACGGCCAACGTGAAGCGTTACATCGACTTCGCCGCCAAGAACGGACTGCAGGAAGTGCTGGTCGAGGGCTGGAACATAGGCTGGGAAGACTGGTTCGGTCACTATAAGGATAACGTCTTCGACTTCGTGACGCCCTACCCCGACTTCGACGTAGATGAACTCAACCGCTACGCTCACGAGAAGGGCGTGAAACTGATGATGCACCACGAGACCTCGGGCGCCATCCCCAACTATGACCGCCGCATGGACGAGGCCTATGCCTTCATGAACCGCTACGGCTACGACGCCGTGAAGAGCGGCTACGTGGGCGACGTGCTGCCACGCGGCGAATACCACTACTCGCAGACCAGCAACCAGCACTACCTACGCGCCATCAAGAAGGCCGCCGACCACCACATCATGGTGAATGCCCACGAGGCCAGTCGGCCCACAGGCCTTTGTCGCACCTATCCCAACTGGGTGGGCAACGAGTCGGCACGCGGCACCGAATACGAGGCCTTCGGCGGCAGCGCTCCTTACCACACGGTGATTCTGCCCTTCACACGCCTTATCGGCGGTCCCATGGACTACACGCCGGGCATCTTAGAAACACAACTCTCCACCTGGTGCGACAATGATTCGTGGGTGCACACCACGCTGGTGGGCCAACTGGCGCTGTACGTCACCATGTACAGTCCCTTGCAAATGGCGGCCGACCTGCCCGAGCACTACGAGCGTTACAACGACGCATTCCAATTCATCCGCGATGTGGCGGCCGACTGGGACGACTCTCGCTACCTCGAGGCCGAGCCGGCGCAATACGTGACCGTGGCTCGCAAAGCCAAGACAACCGACAATTGGTTCGTGGGCGGCAAGTGCGACCAGCAAGGTCACACCACGAAACTCACCCTCGACTTCCTCGACCAGGGCCGCAAGTACGAGTGTACGCTCTACCAAGACGCCAAGGATGCGCACTACGAGCACAACCCCAAGGCCTACGTCATCAGCAAGAAGGTGGTGAAGCAGGGTGACAAGTTCACCATCAAGCAAGCCCCCGGCGGCGGCTTCGCCCTAAGCTTGATAGCGAAATAAGCGAAGCCCATCGTATTGTCCCAACGAACAGCGAGCGACACACAGGAAGAAAAATCGGCCAGATCATACGCAGAGTACTCAAGTACCCACTGGAGGTACTCGAGTACTCATTATATGAAACGCAGCAGAGACAGCCGAGGTCTCCCGCCGCTTGCTTAGACGTTACTGCTCGGGCGTGATGACGACGGTGATGGCGTTACCAGCCTCTAACAGTTGCGCAGCGGCCTTGCGGATGTCCTCGCTCTTGAGATTCTGGACAATCGCCTCGTAGCCTGTGTACTTGTCGGCGTTGTAATAGTCCATCGACATCAGCCATTCGAGCCATGCACTATTGTCGCGGTCGTTCTCCTTAAACGACTTCAGCAGGTATTCCTTCACTTTCTGGATGTACTTCTCCTCGGCGCCATTGGTGGCAAGCGCCTTCAACTCCTGGTCGATGACCTGACGGCAGGTGTCCACCAACTCGGGCTTCACGGGAGCTTGTATCTGCAGCGCAGCCGAGAAGTCGCCGGAAGACGTCGGCACGAAAACGCCGAGAGCGCCCACACTATAGGCCGCGCCCATCTCCTCACGGATGGTCTCCAAGAGACGCATGCTCAGAATCTGACCCACCATATCGGTGGCAATCTCGTTCTTCAACGTATTCTTCACGGGCGACGTCAGGAGCATCAGCATCCGGCACTGCGGTTGTGTCATCTTCTTGGCAAAGACTTTCTCGTGCTTGCCCGTGCGGATGTTGTAGTTGTCATCTACGGGAGAGTCGTTACGACGTACTTTCGGCAGGTTGGCAAGATACTGCTGTGAGAAGTAGCGAATGCTGTCGGGGTCGAAACTTCCAACGAACACGAAGGTGAAATCGCTGGCGTCTGCAAAGCGGTCCTGATAGATTTCCAAGGCACGGTCATACGACACCTTCTCCAAATCGGGCTCCTTCATCAGCACGAACTGGCTGTTGTGGCCATACATCGTAGTGCTGATGGTGTCGCTGAATGCCTGCAAGGGGTTCGCCTCGCGGTTGCGAAGACTCTCGGCCATCTGCTGCATGACGGAAGCGACTGCCTTGTCGTCGCGCTTGAGAGGCTGGAAGTGGAGATAAATCAACTCGAACAAAGTGCGCAGATCCTTGGGAACGGCCGTTCCGGTCAGCTTTTCTGTGCGACGGCCGATGCTGGGATTCACACTGGCTTGCACGCCGGCCAGAGCCTTTTGTAACTCCGTGTCGGTGAACTCGCCCAGACCACTGGCACCCACCAACTGAGACAGCATGGAAAGGGTGTACTTGTCCTCTTCCGAATAGCGGGCGGTTCCGCCGTTGCTATAAGCCTGCATCACGATTTCGTTGTCCTTGTAATCGGTGGGCTTCATGATGACGCGAACGCCATTGCCCAGCATCAGGATGGTGCTGCCGAAAGGACCTACCTGCTGCTTCTTTATCTTGCCGAGCTTAGGCAACTTGGCAATCAGAGGCTCGTTCTTCACGTTGTCCTCGTAAGCGGGCAAGTTGGCCTGCTGGGCGGCATGGATGGCTTCGAGCATTTTCGCCTCGTTGGGCTGCACGAAGCCTTCCTTCTCCGGGTTCATGCTCAGCACTACCAAGTTGGTGTCGTCTTTGCTCATCAATTGGGCAAACACCTGGTTAACGGCCTCCACGGGAACTTGCGGCAGCATTGCGTTGTAGAGCTGATATTCCATCTCCAAGCCGGGCATGGGCTCATTCTGAATGAAGTGCTTGACACATTCCTGTATGAACGAGGGATGCTCGCGCTTGTCCTTGTTGTCGTACAATGCCTGTACCTGACTCAGGAACTCATTGCGCCAGCGACCATATTCCGTGGCGGTGAAACCATGGTTGACGGCACGATACACCTCCTGCATTACGATCGTCACGGCCTCGTTCACCTTATCTTCCTTCGGGATGATAGTAATCTCGACGCACTGGGTCTCGCCTGAAAGCAAGAAGTTTCCGTCGTCAACCGAGGCCTGGAGATAAGGACATGAGGGGTCGAGCGACAGCTCGTTCAAGCGCTGGTTCAGCATACTTGTGGCGGCACCCATCAGCAACTTTGTGGTCAGATAAGGCATAGTGTTGTGGTACTCGCGGGGAGTCAGGTCGGGATGCTTGCTCATCACGAGCACGATGGGCAAGGTCTGTTCCTTGTCATGGTCGCACACCACGATGGGTTCCTTATTGTCCTCCACGCCGTAATAAACGCGCTCGGCGGGGTTGACGGGCATAGGAATGGGACCAAACATCTCCTTGATGGCCTTCTCCACATGGTCGATATCCAGGTCACCCACCACGATGATGGCCTGCTGGTCGGGGCGATACCAACGCTCATAATAAGCGCGCAACACCTCGGGCTTGAAGTTGTCTATCACCTCCATCGTGCCGATAGGCAGGCGGTTACCGGGGCGGCTGTTGCTCATGAGCTTCGGGAGTTGACGTTCAAAGATGCGCATAGTGGCACTGCTACGCGTGCGCCACTCCTCGTGGATGACGCCGCGCTCCTTGTCGATTTCCTCGGTGGCCAGCGTCAGGTCGTGGCTCCAGTCGTGCAGAATCAGCAGCACGCTGTCGATGGTCGTCTCGCGGCCCGTCGGCACATTATTGATATTGTACACCGTCTCATCCACGCTGGTGTAGGCGTTGAGCTGGGCGCCGAACTTCACACCGATGGACTCGAGGTATGTAATCACCCCGTTACCGGGGAAGTTCTTCGTGCCGTTGAAGCACATGTGCTCCAGGAAGTG
>JABUUA010000018.1:0-4747 GCA_021443405.1 Bacteroidaceae bacterium | reverse complement strand
CGGTAAACGTGAAAGTAGGAGATAAACGCCTATGATTAGCGTTTACCTCCTACTCGATTCGGTTTCACTTACTCAGTTTGCGCCAGGCGTAAGCGATGTAGGCGATGACGAAGAATGAATGAGTGCTGTGTATCGAGGGCGAAACATTTACCAACTTGTGAATATCGACGGGGCGGCGTGGTCATATTCCACGGCGACGCGCTGGATGGTAGTCCCCGGGTCGCCCATCACCAAGTGGAGCTGATGGCTGGGGAGATCGGTCACGGCAAAGCGGACGGCGTGGTGAGTGCTGTTGCGCATGACGTTGTCCTTCCACGGGTTGGTCCACTCCTGCTGATAGGTGGTCACCACTGCGGGTTGCTCCGCGTCGAGGGCAATGCCGAAGGTGGCCGTCCGGTATTTGTTGAGGGGGAACAGCGGCAGTGCATAGACGTGAATGGTCACGGAGTCGGTTCCGGCGGGAACGGCGATGCTGGCCGTCAGCCGACTGCTGTTGGGCGAGGCGATGGGTTCGGGCTCGTCAAAGGCGGCGCGGCCCATTTGCAGACAATAACCTTCGTAGCCCAAACCTTGCTGTCTGACCAGTTGCACCGAGGCCGACGAAGGTTGCCAAGCGAACTGGCTCAGCGGGATTTGTTGCAAGTAACCTTGCTGCGGCTCGCTCTCGGTGGCGGCGCAGCAAAGGCTCACCAAATCGAGCTGGCTGGCGGGGGCGTCAGGGGTTTCTGTCACGTTCGGCAAGTTCTGGTACAGGGCGTTCAGTCCCTTGGGCACTTGCATGAAGTGTTGCCATTTTTCGCCCTTCGTTTCATTGTAAAGCGCGCAGAGCGAAGCAATCTGGGCGTGACTGTCGCGGACAAGCTGCGCCGCTTGGTTGGCTTCGGCCGTCTTGCCCATCTTGGCCAGTTGGCGATTGAGTTGCGCCAACAGATGTTTGTGATTCATGGCGGCGGCGCTGGCCATGGGATAGTAGAGCAGATGGACGAAGGCGGGTTGCAACGACTCCGGAATCTGCGAGCGCAGCGCCTCGGCGCGTTCCGCCAGATGGCGGTAGGCAAGCAGGCGGTCCGTCACCTCGCTGGGACTGAAGTCTGTGTCGCCGAGTTTCTGATAGCGCTCTTGGTTGTCCCACTCGCGTTCCCAGCCCATATATTCAGGCTTGGCCATCCATGCGAGCTGGTAGTAGTCGGTGAGCAGGCTGAGCAGGGCGGGGTAGTGTCGCTGGCCGAAGATGCCGGCGAGGAACTGTGCCTGCTGTGTGTTGGCGGTTTCGGGAGTCACGCTGTCGATGTCGCGGGCCAGTCCGATGAAGGTCTGCAGGGCCAGTTCGTTGGGCTTGATGTCGCCCACGTTGATGAGCCAGTAGTTGCGAGCGCCAGTGTCGTAAGCCTTGCGCATTTCCTCAAAGATGAGGGCGGGCGGCGTGGTGTTGAGCCAGAGATAGTCGTGCGGAGTGCCCAGATACGACGAGTGGTAATAAATGCCCGCTCCGCCCGTTCGTTTTTGTTCTTCGGGAGTGGAAGTTCGTTTCAGATAACCGTAGTTGTCATCTACCCAAACCATCGTGATGTCGTCGGGCACTTCGATGCCGGCTTCGTAGAGGTCCTGCACTTCCTTGTAGCAGACGAAAATCTGCGGGATGCGGTCGGCCGGTTGCTTCAGATTGTTCTGTAAAATCTCGCGTTCGTCGTGCAGCACTTGTTTCATGGTCTCCAACTTCTCAGCCTGACTGCCGCCCTGCATGTGGGCGTCGTGGAGACCGCGGATGGCAGTGGTGTAGATATTCTCGTTGCCGCAAGCCTCGGCCACGCGGGCGTTCAACTTGTTGTAGATGTTCTGACGATTGATTTTGTAGTCCCACGGCCCGTCTTTCGAAGTGTCCCACTCGGCCTTGCTGGCGTTGTTGAACAGCAGCGGCTCGCAGTGGCTGGTGGTGACGACGATGCCGTATTTGTCGGCCACCTTCATGTTTTCCTTGTTCTGATAGAAAGGCGTGGAGCAACTATGCATGGCCGGCGCCAGCATGTTGGCTCCCAGACGAAGGAGCAGTTCGCAGACGCGAGCATAAGTCCGCGGACCGATGTTGCCCAGTTCCTTCTCGTAGTTCAGCTTCGCCCAGTGGGTCAGACTCCAGTCTTCGTCGTTGATGAAGAGTCCGCGGTATTTCACGGAGGGCGACGGAGCAGCATAGTTGTGGGCGCTGAGGTGGAGTTGCTCGTGTTGTTGAGCGGGAATGTCGTCCCACCAATACCACGGCGAAACGCCCATCAGTCGGCTGAGTTCGAGCAGTCCGTAAGCCGTTCCGCGGCGGTCGCTGCCGGCAATCACCACCACGTTGCGCTCCGGAACTGCGTTGATGACATAGCGTTCCCACTGCCGACCCACGGCGGCGGTATCCACCAGCCCTTGCGCCGCCATGCGGTCGATGGCTGCCGAGTGTCCAACTGTTCCGGCAACGATGACGGGCGTTTTGCCCAATTGTTTCATCTTTCCGGGCTGGGTGGGCAGAACGGTCATCGTCTTGCCCGTCACAGCCTTGTAGTCGTCGGCCCACAACTGCGCCACAGTCTGCACGAGCGGATAATCGTTCTTCGCATCCACGACAATCGTTTGGATGTTAGTGATTTCCACGCTCTCGGCAGTGGGGCGTTCGGTGACGACGGGGCGTTGTGCCTCCAGTTGAAGGGCGATAAAGCAGACGCAAATGGCGAAAATGTGTCGCATAGGTGGTTAGATTTAAGAAGAATGAATTGCAAAGTTACGGCAAAAAAGTGAAACTTTTACTATGTTTGCCCATTTATTTGCTTACTTTCCGCCGTTGCGCCAATTTGGGAAGCTCAGACGCTTGCCGAATGAGGGAATTTGCGTAATTTTGCGAAGATAAAGCAACAACCACACAAGACATCACACAAATGAAACAACTGAAGAAAGTTTTGGTACTCGGTTCTGGCGCGCTGAAGATTGGCCAGGCCGGAGAGTTCGATTACTCTGGCTCGCAGGCCATCAAGGCGCTGAAGGAGGAAGGCATCGCTTCGGTGCTCGTCAATCCGAACATCGCCACCATCCAGACCTCGGAGGGAATTGCCGACACCGTGTACTTCCAGCCCGTCAACACCCATTTCGTGACCGAAATCATCAAGAAGGAGCGCCCCAACGGCATTCTGCTCGCTTTCGGCGGTCAGACGGCCTTGAACTGCGGTACGGAGCTCTACCTCAACGGAACGCTGGAGAAATACGGCGTGGAGGTGCTGGGAACCAGCGTCGAGGCCATCATGAACACGGAGGACCGCGACCGCTTCGTGAAGAAACTCAACGAGATTGACGCCAAGACGCCCATTTCGCACGCAGTGGAGAATATGGAGGACGCTCTCAAAGCTGCGCACGAAATCGGTTTCCCCATCATGATTCGTTCGGCTTATGCTCTCGGCGGTCTGGGCTCGGGCATCTGCCCCGACGAGAAAGCCTTCAAGGAACTGGCCGAAAGCGCCTTCACCTTTGCTCCGCAGATTTTAGTGGAGGAGAGCCTCAAGGGCTGGAAGGAGATTGAGTTCGAGTGCATCCGCGACGCCAACGATCATTGCTTCACGGTGGCCTCGATGGAGAACTTCGACCCTCTGGGCATTCACACGGGCGAATCTATCGTGGTAGCGCCCACTTGCTCGCTCACCGACGAGCAGGTGAAGATGTTGCAACAAATCACCATCGACTGCGTGCGCCATCTCGGCATCGTGGGCGAGTGCAACATTCAGTTCGCCTTCAACGCCGTGACCAACGACTACCGCATCATCGAAATCAACGCCCGCTTGTCGCGTTCTTCAGCTCTCGCGTCGAAGGCCACGGGTTATCCCCTCGCTTTCGTGGCGGCCAAAATCGCCCTGGGCTATACCCTCGACCAGATTGGCGAGATGGGAACGCCCAACTCGGCCTATACCGCTCCCCAGCTCGACTACATGATTTGCAAGATTCCTCGTTGGGACCTCACCAAGTTTGTGGGCGTGAGCCGTCTCATCGGTTCGAGCATGAAGTCGGTGGGCGAAATCATGAGCATCGGCCGTTCGTTCGAGGAAATGATACAGAAGGGTCTGCGCATGATTGGCCAAGGTATGCACGGCTTTGTGGGCAACGACCATGTGGCGTTCGACAATCTTGACGAGGAATTGCAGAACCCCACCGACCTGCGCATCTTCGCCATTGCTCAGGCACTGGAGGAAGGATATTCGGTGGAGCGCATCGAGGAACTTACCAAGATTGACACGTGGTTCATCAGCCGCCTCAAGCACATCGTGGACCTGAAGCACGAGTTGCAGAAGTACAACTCGCTCGACGAGCTCAGCGACGAGCTTCTCCGTGAGGTGAAGGCCGCCGGTTTCTCTGACTTCCAGATTGCCCGCTTCGTGCTGAAGCCCGAAGGAAACATGGAGAAAGCCAACCTCGAGGTTCGCCGCCACCGCAAGCAGCACGGCATTCTGCCCGCTGTCAAGCGCATCGAGACCGTGGCCAGCGAGCATCCCGAACTCACCAACTATCTCTACTTCACGTATGGCGTGGAGGGTCACGACATCGAGTTCTATAAGAATGAGAAATCCGTCGTAGTCCTTGGTTCCGGCGCTTACCGCATCGGTTCCAGCGTGGAGTTCGACTGGTGTTCGGTGAACGCCATCAACACTGCCCGCAAGCTCGGCTACAAGAGCATCATGATTAACTACAACCCCGAGACCGTGAGCACCGACTACGACATGTGCGACCG
>JABUUA010000189.1 GCA_021443405.1 Bacteroidaceae bacterium | reverse complement strand
TCGAACTGACGTTCAGCGGCAAGGTGACAGCCACCGCGGCGGCGGCCACCGGTTTCATCGTGGGCGACGGCCAGGGACACTGGGCTCCCGCCGTAGCCACCGTGAAGGGGAAGCGCATTTTATTAAGCAGTCCCGACATGACAGCGCCACAAGTGGCGCGCTACGACTGGGCCGACTACCCCAACGGAAACCTTTACGGCACCAACGGTCTGCCCGTGGCGCCCTTCACCACCGAGTATAAGAAACCATGACCATGAGAAGGATTCTGTTCTTTTTTGCCGTGCTGTTCTCCTTGACAGCAGGGTCACAAACGCCAACGACGCAGGTGCGCTGCGCCACGTTCAACATTCGTTATGCCAACGCGGGCGATGCAAAAATCGGTTGCGGCTGGGACGTGCGCGGCAAACGTGTCGCCGACTTCGTGCTTGCACAGCGTCTCGACCTCGTGGGCATGCAAGAAGTGCTGCACTCACAACTGCAAGACCTGCTGCGCATGTTGCCCGAATACGACTACGTGGGCGTGGGCCGCACCGACGGACGAGAGCGTGGCGAGTTTGCCCCCATCCTGTTCCGTCGCGACCGTTACGAGGTGATGGACAAAGGAAATTTCTGGCTCAGCGAGCACCCCGAGCAGGTGGGTGTGAAGGGTTGGGACGCCGCTCTGGAGCGCATCGCCTCATGGGTGAAGTTGCGCGACCGCAAGACCCAGCGCGTGTTCATGATGGTGAACACCCACTTCGACCATGTGGGTCACACGGCACGACAGGAGAGCGCGAAGCTCATCATGCGGAAGATAGAGGAAATCGTGGGCACGAATCCCGCCTTTGTCACGGGCGACTTCAACATCACGGAGGCAGATGCGGTCTATCAGACCATGGTGACGAACGAGTTTCGTATGCTCGACGCCTTCCACATCACGGATTGGCACCACGGCACGCAGCACACGTTCCACGATTTCTGCCGCATACCTCGCCAGCAGTGCGTGAAGATCGATTTCATTTTTGTTACGCCCAACGTGCGCGTCACCGATACGTTCATCCTGCCGGAAAACGCCGACTGCCAGTTATCGGACCACAATCCGCACTGGGCCGACCTGGTGTTCTGACCCCTCCGCCGCCATTTGTGCAGCCGCTTACCGAGGCGCGGCGCTCAGGACGCTATGGGACGCGTCACCTGCCACAACCACGCGCGATGCTCATCGTCGAGGCGCGGTGCCAATCGTTCGTACACGATTTGCTGATACGCATTGAACCATTGCAGTTCTTCGGCTTGCAAGAGGGTCACGTCAATCGCGTCCGTGAGCACGGGGCAAAGCGTGAGGTGCTCGAACGTATAGTACGGTCCGTAGGCGACAGCCTCCACCGGGGCCTCCACCACCAGCATGGTGTTCTCGTGACGAACGCCGTGACTGCCCTCGATGTAGATACCCGGCTCGTCGGTCACCACCATGCCCGGCATGAGGGGCGTGGGTCGCCACTGCATGCGTATCTGGTGTTGGTCGATGCTTTCGTGCACCGACATGAACGAACCGACGCCGTGACCCGTGCCGTGGAGGTAGTTGATGCCGTAGTGCCACATAGGCTCGCGCGCCAGAGCATCGAGTTGAGTGCCGCAGGTTCCCTTGGGGAATGTGGCCTTGCCCAAGCGTATCCAGCCGCGCAGCACGAGGGTGTAGTCGCGGCGCATCTCGTCGGTCAGCGGTCCTAAAGGAATCGTGCGGGTGATGTCGGTCGTTCCGTCGCGGTACTGTCCGCCCGAGTCGATGAGCAATAGACCTTCCGGCAACACGGGAACATCGGTCTCCGCCGTGGGTTCGTAGTGCACGATGGCCCCGTGAGGTCCATAGCCCATGATACTCTCAAAACTGGGTCCGACGAAGTTTTCCTGCTCGGCGCGGAACGCTTCCAACTGTGCCGCCAGCGACAGTTCGGTCTGTCCGCCCTTGGGCACCTGCTCCAAGGTCCACTTCATCCACTTCACCATGGCCACGCCGTCCTTTTCCATGGCCGAACGGTAGCCGTTGATTTCGGTCTCGTTCTTAAACATGAGCAGGGTGGCGATGGGACTTGTGCGGCGCAGCGGCTGGCGGATAGCCGAATAGACAGCGTAGTTCGTGGCCAAGGGATTGGCGACGACGGGACAGGGACAGGCGGCCACGTCGGTGGCGATG
>JABUUA010000188.1 GCA_021443405.1 Bacteroidaceae bacterium | reverse complement strand
GAACCAGAACTAAGACGACCAAAATGTCTTGTGCTACCATTACACCATAGCCCAATCCGGTGGCTGGTTTTTACCCCCAGCAGGGTTTGCGAGTGCAAAGTTAGTAATTAGTGTGCGATTTTCCAAATTTATTGCGGAAAATTAGTCGGGCACACCGGCGCTGCCGCCTTACTTCACAATCAGCAGGAAATATTTCTTCTTGCCTTGCTGAGCGAGCAGATACTTGCCGTCGAGCAGGTCGGCCTCGGTGACGAGCTGGTTGGGGTCAGAGAGTTTCTCCTTGTTGAGCGACACGCCACCGCCCTGGGTGAGTTTCTTCATCTCGCCCTTGCTGGCGAAGCAAGCGCTGTGCTCGGCCAAGAGGTCGATGGCCTTCACGCCCTCTCCTTGAAGCAACTCGCGACTCACCTCGAAGTGAGGAACGCCAGCGAACACGTCGAGGAGAGTCTGCTCATCGAGCTTCACGAGGCTCTCCTTGGTGGCCTTGCCGAAGAGAATGTTGCTGGCCTCGAGAGCGAGCTCGTAGTCTTCGCGGCTGTGCACCATGACGGTCACCTCCTCGGCCAACTTCCGCTGCAGCTTGCGCTGGCCGGGGTCTTGCTGATGCTCGGCAATGAGAGCGTCGATGGTCTCCTTGTCCAGCGAGGTGAATATCTTGATGTAACGCTCGGCGTCCTCGTCGGCCACGTTGAGCCAGAACTGATAGAAAGTGTAAGGACTCGTGCGGTTGCGGTCGAGCCAGATGTTTCCCTTCTCCGTCTTACCGAACTTCTTGCCGTCGGCCTTGGTGATGAGGGGGCAAGTGAGAGCGAAAGCCTCGTTCTCGGCGCCTAACTTGCGTCGGATAAGTTCCGTACCGGTAGTGATGTTGCCCCACTGGTCGCTGCCGCCCATCTGCAGTTTGCAGTTCTTGGTCTGGTAGAGGTGGAGGAAGTCGTAGCCCTGCAGGAGCTGGTAGGTGAACTCGGTGAACGACATGCCGTCCTGGAACTCACCGTTGAGGCGGCGCTTCACACTGTCCTTGGCCATCATGTAGTTGACGGTGATGCACTTGCCAATCTCGCGAGCGAAGTCGAGGAAGGAATAGTTCTTCATCCAGTCGTAGTTGTTGACGAGTTCGGCGTGGTTGGGCGCGTCGCTGTCGAAGTCGAGGAAGCGGGCCAGTTGTTCCTTGATGCACTCCACGTTGTGGCGGAGCGTTTCCTCGTTGAGCAGGTTGCGTTCCTGGCTCTTACCGCTGGGGTCGCCTATCATTCCGGTGGCGCCTCCCACGAGCGCGAGGGGCTTGTGTCCGCAGCGCTGGAAGTGGCGCAGCATCATCACGCCACAGAGATGGCCGATGTGGAGCGAGTCGGCCGTGGGGTCGATGCCCACGTAGGCGGTCACCTGCTCCTTAGCCAGCAGTTCTTCGGTTCCGGGCATCATGGTGTGAATCATGCCCCTCCATTTCAGTTCTTCTATAAAATTCATACTTCTATGTTTAATTTGTTCGATTCTTACAATTTGTTGTCTCGGCGGCAGCTCAGAAAGTCTTGAACTCATAGCCCTCGTCGCGCAGCCACTGCAGTGCCGGGAGCAGGATGGCCTTGAGTTTGTCGATGCTCCGGAGCGAGTCGTGGAAGGTGATGATGCTTCCGTTGCGGGCGTAGCGCTTCACGTTGGCGAGCACATCGTCGGCCGTGAGCCGGTTGCTGTAGTCGCGCGTCACGAGGTCCCACATCACGATGGTCCAGTCGGTGTAGCGCATCACGCGGTATTGCGTGGGCCTCATCCAGCCGTGTGGCGGGCGGAAGAGCTTGTGACTGTGGAGCACCTTCTCGGCCTTCACCACGTTGCCCAAGTATTTCCAGGGCAGCCAGCGCAGTCCCCCCACGTGGTTGTAGGTGTGGTTGCCAATGCGATGTCCGCGGCGCCGCACCTCCTCCACGAGGTGAGGATATTTGTGCGCGTTGTCGCCCACCATGAAGAAGGTGGCCTTGGCCCCCACTTGGTCCAGCACGTCGAGTATGAAAGGTGTGGCCTCGGGGATGGGCCCGTCGTCGAAAGTCAGATACACCGACCGCTCCTCGGAGTCCATGCGCCACAGGGCGTGGGGGTAGAGCCAACGCAGAAAGCGGGCGGGCTGCTCGATAATCATTGCGCCGCGCCTGAGTCGATGGTCTTGCCTTCCATTTC
>JABUUA010000187.1 GCA_021443405.1 Bacteroidaceae bacterium | reverse complement strand
GGTCGTAGGAGCCGTAAAGCCGACCGAAATATACAACCTGGCGGCGCAGAGCCACGTGCAGGTGAGTTTCGACTCCCCCGAGTTCACAGCCGACGTGGATGCCACGGGCGTGCTCAGGGTGCTGGAGGCCGTAAGGGCCTGCGGATTGGAGAAGACCTGCCGCATCTACCAGGCATCCACATCCGAACTCTACGGCAAGGTGGAGGAGGTTCCGCAGAACGAGAACACCCCATTCCACCCCTACTCCCCTTACGCCGTGGCCAAACTCTACGGCTTCTGGATTGTGAAGGAATACCGCGAGGCCTACGACATGTACTGCTGCTCGGGCATTCTGTTCAACCACGAATCGGAGCGCAGAGGCGAGACCTTCGTGACTCGCAAGATAACGCTGGCCGCCGCCCGCATAGCGCAAGGCAAGCAGGAGAAGCTGTATCTCGGCAACCTCTCCTCGCTCCGCGACTGGGGATACGCCAAGGACTACGTGGAATGCATGTGGCTCATCCTGCAGCAGGACAAGCCGGAAGACTTCGTCATCGCCACGGGCGTGCAGCATTCCGTGCGCGAGTTCTGCTACTACGCCTTCAAGCACGCGGGCATAGAACTGGAGTTCCGCGGCGAGGGACTGGACGAGAAGGGCTACGACAAAGCCACGGGCCGCTGCCTCGTGGAGGTCTCGGAGGACTTCTACCGCCCCACCGACGTGGTGAACCTCTGGGGCGACCCCACCAAGGCCAAGGCAAAACTGAAGTGGGACCCCTCGAAAACCAGTTTCGAGCAGCTGGTGAAACTCATGGTGGACCACGACATGGCCAAGGTGGCCGTGGAGCGCGAGAGCGAACGCGTGCGCACCAATCTCGCCGCCTATCTGGAGAAGGGCATCGTGAAATAACGCCGTCGGCCGCAAATCCATAAACGTAACGAACATGTTAGACAAGAATGCAAAGATATTCGTCTGCGGCCATCGGGGGCTCGTGGGCTCCGCCATCTGGAACAATCTGCTCCAGCGCGGCTACACGAATCTGGTGGGGCGCAGCCACAAGGAACTGGACCTGACGGACCAACTGGCCGTGCGCCGTTTCTTCGACGCCGAGCGACCCGACGCCGTGGTGCTGGCCGCCGCTCATGTGGGCGGCATCATGGCCAACTCGCTCTACCGCGCCGACTTCATCATGGAGAACATGAAAATCCAGTGCAACGTCATCGGCGAGGCCTTCCGTCACGGCGTCCAGAAACTGCTGTTCCTCGGCTCCACCTGCATCTACCCCAAGAACGCGCCGCAGCCGATGCGCGAAGACTGCCTGCTGACCTCGCCGCTCGAGTACACCAACGAGGAGTATGCCATCGCCAAGATTGCGGGCCTCAAGATGTGCGAGAGCTACAACCTGCAGTACGGGACCAACTACATCGCGGTGATGCCGACCAATCTCTACGGCCCCAACGACAACTTCCATCTCGAGAACTCCCACGTCATGCCGGCCATGATGCGCAAGATATATCTGGCCAAGCTCCTGCACGACGGCAACTGGACGGCCCTGCGCACCGACCTGGACAAGCGCCCCGTGGAGGGCACCGACGGGCAGTGCGACGAGCAGGAGATACGGAGCGTGCTGGCGAAATACGGCATCGAGGACAACCGCGTCACGCTGTGGGGCACGGGCGCTCCCCTGCGAGAGTTCCTGTGGAGCGAGGAGATGGCCGACGCGAGCGTGCATGTGCTGCTCAACGTCGATTTCGCCGACATCATCGGCCTCCGGCGCTACTCCAGCGCCCAGCCCGAGGAGGGCGCGGCGCAGACCCGGCAAGCGCTCAGCGCCACCATCGACCGCAACACCTCGTCGGGCCGCGGCGGCGCCATTCCCTCACTGGGCGAAATACGCAACTGCCACATCAATGTGGGCACGGGCAAGGAGCTGACCATCCGCGCCCTGGCCGACCTGATAGTGACCACCGTGGGATTCACCGGCGACATCTGCTTCGACGCCACCAAGCCCGACGGCACCCTGCGCAAACTCACCGACGTGAGCAAACTGCATTCGCTGGGCTGGCACCACAAGATTGAAATTGACGAAGGCGTGCAACGCCTGTTCCACTGGTATTGCTCCTCGTTGAGCGAGGCGTGACGAAACAAAAGTGACCAAAAATCTTAAACAGTCGTACAACTTACGATACCCCCTGACTTATAATA
>JABUUA010000186.1:1791-4035 GCA_021443405.1 Bacteroidaceae bacterium | reverse complement strand
GCGTGGGGCGGAGCCAACACCTTGTCGCAGGCCATTTGGCGCGCTCGGCAGACCAAGTCGCCAGAGGATTTCCGGAAGTTCCTGCACAAGTTCCGTCTCTATACCATCACCGACCAGGACATGGCCTATGCGATGCGAATGAACCGCGCCTACAGTTCTCACCAGTGGCTGCGCCGGGAGTTCAAGGACGACCTCATGCTGGTGTGGGACGAATCGGCCTGGCTCAACCAGAATGCCCTTGGCGTGCAGCATTGGGACCAATATGCAGCGCTGATTCAGCATCACGGCCACCTCGGGGAGGTTTACCCGCGATACAAGTGGGGCGTTGAGGGCGACACGCCGAGCTTTCTGAATGTCATGCCCAACGGATTGAACGACCCCGAAGACCCGACGCAAGCAGGATGGGGAGGCTACCACGTGTTCGGCCTTTCGAATGACAGCGTCACGTATTGCTGGACCAACTGGAATCAGCCGGAGAAGGATATTTCCAATGCCTATGAACATAGGTTCTATCCCGACGAGTTCAACGACTTTGCCGCTCGCATGGCTTGGGCGAACGACGGAACGGGCAACACGAACCCGGTCGTGGTGGTGAATGGCACAAAAGGCGTGAAGCCGCTGGTGATTGCGGCAAAGGCGGGCGAGACCATCACGCTCGACGCAGCGGCCACATACGATGCCGAAGGCGACGCGCTGACGTTCCTCTGGTGGCAGCAGCGGGAGCATGGCGCTCCGGTGGAAATGGCAGATGCTTCGGCAAAAACCATCCGCGTCACCCTGCCGAACACAGCAACCGCGCCCATCCACATCATCTGCGAAGTGCATGACAATGGCGCCTTTAACCTCGTTTCATATCGGCGGATAATCATTACGGTGACATGAAAAGCCATATATTGTTCGTCGGTGGTTGATTTTGTGCCAGCAATGACAGTTTTATTGGAGAATTTATGCAAAGTGTTAAATATCAAATAATTAATAGGGGGGGGCTAAGTCGCGGCGACATTAACGACAACCGAAGCCCTTTGATGGGGTTTGCTATTGTTCTGGTTATCCTCTACCACGCTTATTGCATCGCCCGCAGTGCTTTTTACGTCTTTCAACCTTTTGTTTACGGGTTTATTGGGGTTGACATCTTTCTTTTGCTGAATGCATTGGGGTGCAGTTACAGCGTTACTAAAAATGGCGCGTTAAAGTTCTACGCGCACCGATTGAAAAAGATAGCCCTTTTGTTTCTGATTTTTGCCTCGCTAAGAACTCTTATCCAACGTTTCTTGATAGGCGACGAATGTTCTCTCTTCGACTGGTTTTGCAATCTTACGACGCTCTCTTATTGGCAGATTGGCGGTCAAATCATTGAATGGTATATTGCCGCCAGCCTTGTGCTGTGGCTTGTCACTCCATGGCTGATTGTGATAGTTCGTAAGCTGGGCGTAATGGCGATTGTTGCCTCCATTGTGCTGTTTGCAGTTATCATGAAGATGACCGTCACCGACCAATGGTATTACGCTTGTTTTATGGGTAGAATACCGATTTATATGACGGGCATCTATCTCTATTGCAAGGAGAAGATAAATGTGCTTTGGTTTCTTCCCATTGCCATTGTGTTGGTGTTGTGTAAGGCCAACGGCTATCTCATTGTGTCGATGGGGTGTCCGTTACTTGTGTTGTTGCTCCTGAAGGTGAAGCGCTGTGGGAACATCCCCTCGCTTGATACTGCCTTGTCTTGGATGGGCAAATATACGTTAGAGATATATTTTGCCAACATCATAGCCCTGGACTTGTTTCAAGAACTGAAAGGTGCTTACGGGACGGGGAATTGTCTTTTAGGCTATTTTGTTGTGAACATACTGCTTGCCATGATTTTCGTAATCATCAGCAGAATGCAGCGCAGCGTGATGGGGTAGTGCTTTTGAACGACTAAGAGTGACAACCTCTCAACCTCTCCGAACAAGGAGTGTGTTGAACTCTAATCTGTCGTTCGGACATCTGCCGGGCTCTTTGCTTGCATGCCATTTCATAAGTCATCCCCCCCATCTCAATATCTCATATCTCAAAAAAAATAGTGTGCCTATCCCTTTGCTGTTGCTGGGCTATCGAAATGTCAGGGCGACAGCGCGGCGAGGGTGGGGTCTTGCTGGTTTTGCGGGCACAAAAAAAGGAGATGCAAATGCATCTCCTTGGGTGACTAGTCGGATTCGAACCGACGACATTCAGAACCACAATCTGACGCTCTAACCAGCTGAA
>JABUUA010000186.1:0-1532 GCA_021443405.1 Bacteroidaceae bacterium | reverse complement strand
CCGCTCACTTACTCGCAGCCTTGGCTTTCGCCGAGCCTGCTCACGTTCGGGAAATCAAGTGAACTTGTTTCCGCTCACTTACTCGCAGCCTTGCCCCGCTTTTAGCGTGTTCAGCATGAGCATGCAGATGGTCATGGGGCCCACTCCGCCGGGCACGGGTGTGATGGCGGCGCATTTGGGGGCTACTTCCTGGAAGCAGACGTCGCCCGAGAGTCGGAAACCGCTCTTGCGACTGGCGTCGGGGACACGGGTGGTGCCCACGTCGATGACGGTGGCTCCCTCCTTGACCATGTCGGCGGTGACGAAGCCCGGTCGGCCGATGGCGGCGATGAGGATGTCGGCCTGCCGGCATTCTTCCTTCAGGTTGGCGCTGCGGCTGTGGCATACGGTCACGGTGCTGTCGCCGTATTGCTTCTGCATCATGAGCTGGGCCATGGGCTTGCCCACGATGTTGCTGCGGCCGAGGATGACGCATTTCTTGCCGCTCGTCGCTATGCCGTAGCGTTGCAGCAGGGTGAGGATGCCCAGCGGGGTGGCGCTGATGAAGCAGGGGAGGCCGATGGCCATGCGGCCTACGTTGGTGGGGTGGAATCCGTCCACGTCTTTGCCCGGGTGGATGGCTTCGGTGACGGTCTGTTCGTTGATGTGCTTGGGGAGCGGGAGCTGGACGATGAAGCCGTCGATGTCGTCGTCGTGGTTCAGTTCGTCGATTTTCTGCAGCAGTTCCGCTTCCGTGATGTTGTCTTCATAGCGGATGAGTGTGCTCGTGAAGCCGCATGCCTCGCAGGCCAGCACTTTGTTGTGGACGTATGTCTCGCTGCCTCCGTCGTGGCCGACGAGGATGGCGGCCAGGTGCGGGCGTCGCTGGCCGCTGGCGACCATCTTCTCCACTTCCTCACGGATTTCTGCCTTTATCTGGGCAGCCGTGGCTTTTCCGTCGATGAGTGTGTACATGTGTTCTATTCGTTGTTAGGTGGGGTTGCTTACATGCGGGGCATTCCGTTCTTGCCCATCTGCGCCGCCATCTTGGCCATTTGGGGGCTGGTCACCATCTTCATCATCTTGCGCATCTGGTCGAACTGCTTGATGAGTCGGTTCACGTCTTGTATGGTGGTTCCGCTGCCCTTGGCGATGCGCATGCGTCGGCTGGTGTTGAGGATGGCGGGGTTCTGGCGTTCCTTGAGCGTCATGCTGAGGATGATGGCTTCGGTCTGCTTGAAGGCGTTGTCGTCGATGTCCACGTCCTTGAGCGCTTTCCCTACGCCGGGAATCATCGAGGCCAGGTCCTTGATGTTGCCCATTTTCTTGATTTGCTGGATTTGGTTGTAGAAGTCGTCGAATCCGAATTTATTCTTCTTGATTCGCTCCTCCAGTTTGCGCGCCTCCTTCTCGTCGTAGATTTCCTGTGCGCGCTCCACCAGCGAGACGATGTCGCCCATGCCCAGGATGCGGTCGGCCATTCGTTCGGGGTGGAAGGCGTCGATGGCTTCCATCTTCTCTCCCGTTCCCACGAACTTGATGGGCTTGTCCAC
>JABUUA010000185.1 GCA_021443405.1 Bacteroidaceae bacterium | reverse complement strand
TGGCGCACTAAGCCGATAGCTGGCTTGTGTTTTTAGGTTATAGTTGGTGGAGGCATCCCGCTTGGGATGCCTCTTTTTTTTTGTGTGACGTTACTCTTTGTGGCTGGAAAAGGAGCAAGGGGTATCTCTCTTTTTTTGTGAGAGATGAGAGATGAGGGTCGCTTGTCACAAGTGAGTCAAGTGGGTCAAGCCGGAAAACTTGATTTTTTATTGTCCGTTTTGGCGTTCTCTGTGTGTTTTTTTATAACTTTGTAGCCGGAAGCGGGCGGTATTCGTTCATAAAATGTGTAAAATGGCGCGGATATTCGTTCATAAAATGTGTAAAACGCCGGTCGTTTTCGTTCATAAAATGTGTAAAGAGACAGACGGATGGAAAGAGAGATACTAAAAAGACTGCTTGACTGGAAAGACAGCAAGCGCCGAAAACCACTGGTGGTGGAAGGAGCCCGGCAGGTTGGCAAGACATGGGCCATCAAGGAGTTCGGGAGACTGCATTACGACCACCTTGCCTACATCAACTTCGAGGAAGCCAAGCATCTGCGGGAGGTGTTTCGGCAGGATTACGACACGAACCGCATACTTCGCGCCATACGGACCCAGTGCGGAGTGCCGTGCGAGGCTGGCAAGACGCTTATCTTTCTCGATGAGATTCAGGAGGCGGAAGGCGGACTGACCGCCTTGAAGTATTTCTGCGAGAATTGCCCGGAGCAGCACATCGTCGTGGCTGGCTCTTTGCTGGGTATCGCTCTGCATCGGGGCGTTTCGTTCCCTGTGGGGAAAATCAACTTCATGCAGATGCACCCGATGAACTTCCGCGAGTTCCTGATGGCGGTGGGCGACCGTGCACTCGCCTCGGCGATAGAGCAGAGAGACGCTGACACGCTGTCGCTCTTCCACGACAAACTTACCAATCGTTTGAAGGAATACTACTTTGTGGGCGGCATGCCCGAAGCCGTCCAAGCCTACGCCGACGACGCGGAATGGAGCGAGATACGCGAGATACAGTACGAGATTCTCCGTGGTTACGAAGACGATTTCTCCAAGCATGCCGACGGCGCTCTGGTGGAACGCTTGCGACAGGTGTGGCGGTCCGTTCCGAGCCAGCTGAGCCGGGAAAACAAGAAATTCGTGTTCGGCTTGATTCGGGAAGGGGCCCGAGCTCGTGAGTATGAGGTGGCGCTGCAATGGTTGTTCGATGCCGGCATGCTGCATCAGGTGAGTGGCGTGACAAAAGCGGGGCTGCCGCTCTCTGCCTATCGCGACGGGAAAGCCTTCAAGGTGTTCCTCAACGACATCGGTCTTCTGAGTTCGATGAGCGGGCTGGAAGCCAAGACGCTGTTGGAAGGCTCGGCCATCTTCACGGAGTTCAAAGGCGCCCTGACGGAGCAATTCGTGTTCCAGCAACTCCACGAAACTGCGGAGCTGTTCTATTGGTCGAAAGAGAACTCGCGGCAAGAAGTGGATTTCCTGTTACAGCGCGACAATGAATTGTTACCCATAGAATGCAAAGCGGAGGAGAATCTGAAATCGAAGAGTCTGAAGAGTTTCATCGATGAGCACGACATCAAGCATGCTCTCAAGGTTTCCATGAAGCCCTACAAAGAAAGCGGGGAGGTTGTGACCAACACGCCCTTATATCTTTTGCAGGGATAGATTCAAGCAAAGCTCAGGAAAGGTAGTGTATAGCTGTATCTTATTGTGTGTAAGGTTGAAAGTTCATTGCCAGAAGAAAGGGGAAAAGTAAAGATGACCGATGGGGTAAAGCCGGAAAGCTCATCGGAGTTTACGACACATAAAAAAGCAGAGAATTTTCTACTCTACGCGTGCAGCGTGTAGATGTTTCGTTCATCTCCAAACGGGACATTATATTTGCAAGAGTGAAATGTAAGGTTGAGAGTTAAGATAGTATAGAATAGCGGAGAAGGGAAAGAGAATGAAAAAACTCTCTCCCCTTCTCAACTTTACTTCTCTACACTTTTTTGAACTCCATTTGGCTCACTCTCGCTATCTTGCCTCTGTTGAGATACACGTCGAGCAGGCCGAGGGGCGTTTTCTTGCAGCCCAGGCGGAGGCAGGCGGCGGCGAACTGGTCGTAGGTGAACTGCGCGGGCATCAGACGGAGGGGGGAGTTGTGGCGGACGTAGCGGCTCATTCGCTCTTCGCGGAACAGCTCGTCGGCGCGCTCCTTGAACAGGTTGAGTTTGCACCACATGAGGTAGCGGAAGGCCCAGTGGGCGAAGGGTTCGAACTCCTGCTCCCACGTCAGTCCGTTGGCGAGGTAGAGGACGATGATTTTCTTCATCACGCT
>JABUUA010000184.1 GCA_021443405.1 Bacteroidaceae bacterium | reverse complement strand
ATAAGAGTAGCTGATGTCTTTGATGGCCAAGTAAGGGATGGGGACCAAGGTAAGCAGCGGGACGCTCAGCTCACATTTGTGGCCGTTGCTGCGGTACGAGAAGTTGACATACACCGCCTTGGCTTCGCCGTTCTCGTCAGTGGTGATGCCGACGGAGTTGATGTAGTTCCACGTACTCAGGGCCGCCTCGGTCTGAGCGTCGATACACGCCTTCAGCGGACCTCCGATAATCTGGCCAAACGGCAACGACTGCAGGGCACTGGTGGCCACCGCAGAAGCAGAGGGATCTATAGTTGCCATAGTGATGTTGGTTTAAGAGGTTTGTTGGAGGAAGATGGTTACGGTCTCTTCTACGTTCTTGTCCTCGACTTTCTTTCCCTTGTCGTCGGTGGCTTCGCCAAACTTCACGCTGAATTTCACCTTGACGGTGGCGTCCTTCTTGATGGTGTAAGTCACCATGCCGCTCTGGTAGTTGACCTCGTAGGTGTAGTCCGTGTCCTTCGTGTACTTGACTTCTTTGTTGTTATTGTCCAGGAATGTGGGCTCCAGCACCTTGCTGGGGTCGTTGATGCCGTCGCTGCCTTTGTACGACACCACAAACTTCGCGTCCTGCTTGGGCAACTTGGTGATGCTGCTTTCGCTCACCACCAGTTCGCCCGATTCGGGAACGAGGTCCATGGCCGAGTTGAGCATCTCCAGCAACTTCGCCATACCTGCGGGCATCGACTCTTGTCCGGCATGCACTTCCACGTCGATGGTGGCCTCGATGCTGAAGGTGGAGTCCTGTGTGGCCTTGGAGTCTCTCTTCGAAGAGATGGTGGAGGTCATCTTGCTCGTCTTCTTCTTTGTCAGCCAGCCACCGCCTTTCTTCGAAGACGATTCGGACTTCTGATCACTCGTGGATGAGTATTCGTCGGACGATGACGTGGAGTCGGTGCCCGTGATGGAGGCCTTGAACGAGATGTCGATGGTGTTGATGGCGATGTAGGGAATGGGGACGATGGCCAGCAGCGGAACGCTGATGACGGCGCGGCGACCTGCCTTGATGAATGAGAAATAGACGTAAACGGCCTCACTCTTCTCGGCTCCCGTGTTAGGGTCGATGGTCGTGTTGAGGCCGACACTCTTTATGAAATTGACCGTTGAAACTGCCGCCTGCGTCTGGGCGTCGATGCACGCGTTCAAGGGACCGCCAATGATGTCCTCGAACGGAATGGCGCTCATAGAGCTAATGGCTTTATCTGCTACACTCATAATGTTAAATTTAAGGTTATACGAAAGATGGGATTGATTCTCACTTCAGCGTCTTTTAGTTCACTTTGGTGTCGGTCACCGTAATCTTTTCAGTCTGACCGCCTGCCTTCACGACGTAGTCTCCTGCCGCTTTCAGTTTGTAGGTAATCACGCCCGCATTTTTATCGCGCGTAATGTCTGCCTCGGGAACTCCAGCATCTGCTTCGTTCTGCAGCAGTTTCACTTCACTTGCGTCCGTCGTGTACAGACCTTCGGCATTTTTGTATTGTACTACCAGCATAGCGGTGGTTTCGGTGTCTGTCAACACGAAGGTATTCTGGTTGACAGACAGTTCTCCGTCGGGGTTGCGCATGTCCATCGATGAGCCCAGCAACTCCAACACCTTGGCCATACCAGCGGGCAGGGTGCCGCCTTCAGCGTGTACTTCTACGTCGATGGTCGCCTCGATGCTGAACTGTGAGTCGCGTGTGCTGGCCGAGTCGCGCTTGGTAGAAACCGAGGTGCGCATGGAGGCCGACTCGGAACGGTAGCCGAAAAAGTTTCTTTTGTTAAGGTTTTTGTTTTGTACTTGGTTGCCGTGCTCAGTGTCCACTTCTGTATCCTTAGTGGTCTCTAAACCGTTCACTGTGCAGGTAAACTTGATGTCAACGTTGCGGATGGCAATGTAGGGAATGGGCACAATGGTCAGCAGGGGTACGGCCAACGTGACCATGCGGCCTTGGTTCACATAGCTGAAGGTAACGTAAACGGCCTGCTTGTTGCCGTTTTCGTCGATGTCGAAACCAACCTCGTTTACAAAGTTCACGGTCGATTGGGCAGCTTGTGCTTGCGCGTTCACACAGGCGCTCAGCGGGGCGCCCATCAGATTACCAAAGTCAATGCCGTTCAAGGCTTGCTGGGTGCTGCTGACAATGCTCCTGGCATTGCTGATGTGATCGTTTTCCATAATAAAACTATTTTTAGGTTAATGTTAAGAGGCTATAAAAGCGCAAAAAGGTTACAGTATGTTGGTTTGACAAAGTAAGGTATTTTATTTTATTGCTGTCCGGTAAAACTTTTTTGATGGCATA
>JABUUA010000183.1 GCA_021443405.1 Bacteroidaceae bacterium | reverse complement strand
GAAGGCTACTTGCGCGTCAAAGCCAAACGCCATCGGCAGCGTGACCATCATTACCGACGGCATGGAGAACGCCAGCCGGCAGTACACCACGGAGCAGGTGGCCAAGATGATTGAACAACTGAAAGAAATGGGATGGTCGTTCAATTTCATCGGCGCCAACATCGACGTCGAGGCCACGGCGGCCCACTACAACATCGACAACACGCTGGAGTTCCATCAGGACGAACAAGGAACGGCGGACATGTGGGCCAACGAGCGCAAGAGCCGCATGCACTACTACGAGCGCGTGGAGGCGGTGAACCAATGCGTGGCGTGCGCGTCCGACGATGGTATGTCGCGTCTCGAGCGCTTGCGCGAGGCGGCCGGCAACTACTTCCGCAGCGAGGAGCGCATGACCCCGGCCCACATCCACCGACTGGCCGACAACGAGATTTTCGTCTTCGGTAGCAACTTGGAGGGCATGCACGGCGGCGGTGCTGCGCGCACGGCGCTCAAGAAGTTCGGCGCCGTCATGGGGCAGGGCGTCGGTCTGCAAGGGCAGAGCTATGGTATCCCCACCATGCAGGGTGGGGTGGAGACCATCCGTCCCTACGTGGACGATTTCGTGAAGTTTGCCCAAGAGCACCCAGACCTCAAGTTCCTGGTCACGCGCATCGGTTGTGGCATTGCCCGCTTCACCGATGCCGAGATAGCGCCGCTGTTTGCCGCCGCGCTCACGGTGGAGAACATCTATCTGCCGCAGTCGTTCCTCGACGTGCTCCGCGCCTGACCCCTCACACGAGCCTGCCCGCAGGCCCGCGTCCCCATCAGCCCCGACGGTTTCGCCGGGGCTTTTTTTTGTCGGCGGGCCGATTTTTCCGCTTCGCCGTTTCGCCGTCTGCCTTTTTATTGGTAAATTTGCAAGACCACTATAAACTAATACCTTTATGAATAAGCCTAAAGAACCCCTATTGCTCGCTACCATCAACCCCTTTGCGCTGGCAGAGGTGGTGGCCCGCAAGCGCTTCCGCTGGGACAAGATGAAGAACCCGCGCGAGAAACTCTCAGAAATCTTCAATGTGTCGCAAGAGAAACTCTTCGGTCACGACTCGGTCATCGTCAACCCTACTATGACGGTCAAGGGGGGCAAGGTCGTGCACCTGAAGCACGGTGAGGCGCGCAAGCGCATGCGCCGCTTCATGGAAGGCGAGACTCGTGAACGCCTTCCCCACCACGGAAGAGGCCGGGCCCTGCGCGTGAAGGGCCTCACGCTTGAGAACACCACCGACCGAGTGATGGACGCACTGGCGCTGGAAAGCGACGACGAGACCAAGCGCATGACGCTGCAGCAGGTGGAGGTAAAAACCTCGCAGAAAGAGGAATTCACGCCCCTCACCACGGCGTGTGACGAACAGGAGATATGGGACCCCAATGGCATCGTCTGGGCCGACAAGGGCAGTTTCTTCCAAGACCACGCCGAATGGTCCGACCCCATGCAAGGCGCTCTCGGCGACTGCTACTTCATCTGCTCGCTCTGCTCCGTGGCGTGGTCGCGCCCCTACGTGATTGTCAACGCCACGTGTCCTGCCGAGGACGGTAATGAGGACAACCCCTACCACATGATTTCGTTCTACAACGACAAGAACAAGTTGGAGAGCGTGGAGGTGAGCGAACTGCTGCCCGTGCAGGCAGGCTCGCTCGACTATAAGTTCGCCCGCTCGTCGGAGGAAAAGGAAGTGTGGCCCGCCGTTATGGAGAAGGCCTACGTGAAGTGGCGCACCGGCGGCGCTTCGGACCGTCCCTTCTACGAACTCATCGAGGCCGGCGACCCCGTGGAGGCCTGTCGTCACCTCATCGGCGGCAAGAAGACGTACCGTTACACCGACGGAACGGGAGCGCAGATGCTCTTCAAGTTTGTCACGGACAACTCGCTCTTCGGGCGCACCGTCAACCCCATGGTGGCCTGGACACGCCCCTCGCAGCCCGAGGGTTACAACTATGCCGACGCCCACTTGGTGGCGGGTCACGCCTACTCCGTGCTGGGCTATATCATCACCGACGACGAGGAACGCTACATCGTGCTCCGCAATCCGTGGGGAACCTACGGCGCGGTGCAGGGCTGTCTCGAGGGCAAGTTCTCCTCTAAGACCTTGAAATACATGTCGAGCATCAAGTTGGGAGAGAACGGAGTCTTCGCCATGGAGGTCATGACGTTCAAGAAACTCTTCGCCGGCATGGGCGTCGTCAAATAACGTCGTCTGGACGGGGCGATTTCGTCACGCGCGTGACCGAGGATTTTTTTCTAAGAAAAAATGAAATCTTCCCAAGAAAAATAATTTTTGGCAACTATATACTTTTAGGCACACAATA
>JABUUA010000182.1 GCA_021443405.1 Bacteroidaceae bacterium | reverse complement strand
TATTATAAATGTGTGCGCGAGGCCTGGGGCTGGTGGTGGCGAAGCGGGAGAAATCCGCTGCCGCTTTTGCGCAATATGTTGTGGGGGATTCGTTATGTCAGCGCCTGAAGTTACCGTCGTCATCCCCGTCTATAATCGGGAGCAGTTTCTGCCGCGGCTGTTTGCTTCGCTGCAGCAGATTGATTATGAGGGAGTGAACTTCTTGTTGGTGGACAACGGAAGTGCGGACAACTCGCTGGTGTTGTGCCGGGAATTTGCGCAGAACGACCGTCGTGTGGCGGTTTTGCAAGCGCCGTCCCGCGGGGCGAATAAGGCCCGGAACGAGGGATTGAAAGCTTGTCAGACAGAATTTGTCTATTTCTTTGATTGCGACGACCTTTTCTCCGCAGATTTGTTTCAGCGCGTCATGCCGCTGACCACGGGTCAGGACATGGTGGTCTTCCCGACAAAAATGCGCCGGGGCGAGCACGTCCGGCAGCGCGATTTCGTGGCGTCTCCGCAGCCGGAAAAGCAGATTTTGTCCTCGTCGTTCAGTACGCAGAGCGTTCTTTGGCGCACTGATTTCCTGAGAACTATCGGTGGTTGGGACCCTGACTTGCGGGTGTGGCAAGACTGGGAATTGGGCGTCCGGGCGCTGATGAATGCGCCGCGCATTCGCTTTGTCCGGGAGTCGTTCCACGAAATAGAAGTTCGCCCCGACAGCATAACGGGACAAACGAATGCCGACGACCGCTTGAAGGCCGTGGAACGAGTGGCGACTTACCTCATGACGCAGCGGCAGCGCAAGGCACTCGACTACCGCCGTCAAATCTTGCTCGCCCAGTATCGCTTGCCCGGCAAAGGTTGGCTCTATCGTTATGTGAGCATGGGCGGCCGCGGTGCTTGGCGACTGGCCCTCTTGTGGCTCAGGCTTTGTTCAGCGTGAGCAGGCTGATGAGCGTCTCGGGATTGGCTTGCCGTATGGCTATTGCGCAAGCTTTCAGGGTGGCTCCGGTAGTGATGACGTCGTCAATCAGCAGAATATGTTGGTGAGGAAATTCCTTGCCTTCAAACAAATCCCGGGTGTTGTCCTGGCGTTCTTCCACCGACTTGGCCGTCTGCGTTTCGTTGTCACGGACGCGGCAAACGGACGTGTCGTCGATGGGAATGCCTGTCACCTCGCTGATTCCCCGTGCTAATTGTTTGCTTTGATTGTATCCCCGGTCCCATTTCCGCTTCCAGTGTAGCGGGACGGGAACGAGCGCGTCGATGCCGTCGAAGAAACCTTTTGGCTGTAACGCATGGGCCATCATGCGTCCAAGGTCTATTCCCAGAAGGGGTTGACTCTGATATTTCAGGGCCATCGTAAGGTCGTGAATGACCCCCGACTTGCTGTATTGGAAGAAAGCGGCGGCTCGTTCGGGACAAATGTCTGGCCACAAGAGTCGGGCCATGCGGTTGTCTATGAAATTGTCTAAGGGAAGAAAGGGGAGTTGCTGCGCACATTCATAGCAAAGGGCAAATTCTTCGAAGTCCAGCGACCGCCCACAAGCAACGCAGCGCCTCGGGACAAAGAAGTCAGGAAGTTGGCTAATCCATGGAGTTCCAAACCTTGACATATTGTTCTGCGACTTGAATATGGTTGTGCCACTTCCGGACGTAGGCGATGCTGTCGGCCGATAATTGCCGGAGGTCGTCGGGATGTAACAACAAGCGTTGTTCTATCTGCTGCTCAATGTCCTCTATGGATGGCTGCACATTGACGATGGGGCGCAGTTCTCTTTCGCCTAACAATTCGTAGTGTTCCTCCTCGCCGCCGCCCACCAAGACCAGACCTTTCGCCATGGCCAACAGACCGTTCATGGCGGGAGTATAGCTGTAGAGTTGGTCGAGGAGCACGTCACTCGTGTTCATCAGTTCCTGATATTGGGCGAAAGGAACGCTCTCCACCTTCACAATCTGCATGGAAGAGGGGTGGCGCGTCTGCAGTTGTTCCAGTGCGGAAAGCATCAAGTCCGTTCCCTTATACTGAGACCGCGTTCGCTGAATGCCGATGAAAAAGCGGATTCCCGGGTAGTCGGGGTGAGGTTGTATGGGCGTGACAGCCGAAAGATTGATGGGGAAGGGGATGTGCCGAAGTTTGTGACCGTAGCGACGACGGTAGCAAACGTCGTTTTCGTAGAGTCCTGAGATAATGCCGCTTACCTCGTCGGCCACCACGTCATTCAATCTTCCTTTCGGTCCGTACAGCCAGTCGCGCTTCATCGTCTCCACGTCGGCATTCTCACGAAGTTTCCCGTCGAGATAGAAGTCGCTATACCGGAAAGTTTCGGGCTTGAGACCTTCCTCCACCCACGGCTTGTCGATGCCGAAAGC
>JABUUA010000181.1 GCA_021443405.1 Bacteroidaceae bacterium | reverse complement strand
GGCCGCTGGTGTATCTCGACAACGGGGCGACGACGCAGAAGCCGAGGTGTGTGGTGGAGGCGATGGTGGATGAGTATTACAATGTGAATGCCAATGTGCACCGCGGCGTGCATTTCCTTTCGCAGCAGGCCACCGACCTGCACGAGGCGAGCAGGGAGGCGGTGAGGCGGTTCATCAACGCTGGCAGCACGGGCGAGATTGTGTTCACGCGCGGCACGACGGAGAGCATCAACCTGCTGGCGTTCTGCTTCGGCGAGGCGTTTGTGGGCGAGGGCGACGAGGTGGTGGTGAGCGTGATGGAGCACCACTCGAACATCGTGCCGTGGCAGATGATGTGCGAGAGGAAGGGTGCGCGGCTGAGGGTGCTGGGCATGAGCGACGAGGGGCGGCTGTGTGTGGACGAGCTGGAGGGGCTGCTGAGTGAGCGGACGAGGATTGTGTGCTGCGCTCATGTGAGCAACGTGATGGGCACGGTGAATGATGTGGAGGAGGTGATAAGGATTGCGCACCGCCATGGTGTGCCGGTGCTGGTTGACGGTGCCCAGAGCACGCCGCATTTCGCTGTGGATGTGAGGGCTATGGATTGTGACTTTTTCGCTTTTTCGGGGCATAAGATCTACGGGCCCACGGGTGTGGGTGTGCTGTATGGCAAGGAGAGGTGGCTGGAGCAGCTGCCTCCGTATCAGGGTGGCGGCGAGATGATTAAGAGCGTGAGTTTCGAGCGCACGACTTTCAACGAGCTGCCGTTCAAGTTCGAGGCCGGCACGCCCGACTATGTGGCCACGCACGGTCTGGCCAAGGCTCTGGACTATGTGTCGGGGCTTGGCATGGATGCCATCAGCGGGCACGAGAGGGCGCTGACGGCGTATGCGCGCGAGCAGATGGCGGCCATCGAGGGGATGCGGTTTTTCGGCCCGAGCGACGATGCCGTGGTGTCGTTCCAGGTGGGCGGCATCCACCATCTGGACATGGGCACTCTGCTCGACCGCCTGGGCATTGCGGTGCGCACGGGGCATCACTGCGCCGAGCCGCTGATGAGGCGCCTGGGCATCGAGGGCACGTGCCGCGCGTCGTTCGGCCTGTACAACACGGTGGAGGAGGTTGACGCCCTCGTGGCGGGCATCAGGAGGGTGGCCGCAATGTTCTGAGCGGGCGTTTTTGGCGAAAGTTTTTTGCAAAAAGTTTTTGGCATTGGAAAATATGCCGTACCTTTGCAGCCGATTTGGACAAACGGCGGGATGTAGCGCAGTTGGTTAGCGTACACGTCTGGGGGGCGTGTGGTCGCCAGTTCGAGTCTGGTCATCCCGACTACAGTTCAGCACACACTACAATGTTTCTTTCGAGTGGGCCATTCGGCTGAAAGGATACCCACTTGATTGACAACGCATTATTAATAACTAATTTTCAAACAATTATGTATCTTGATTCAGCAAAGAAGGTGGAGATTTTCACACAGTATGGTGCCTCTGCCACTGACACAGGCTCTTGCGAGAGCCAGATTGCACTCATCACTTACCGCATCCAGCATCTGACTGAGCACATGAAGAGCCACCACAAGGACTACGCCACAAACCGTTCGCTTGTGAAGCTCGTGGGCCAGCGCCGCCGCTTCCTCTCTTACCTGAAGCGTAAGGACATCGCGCGCTACCGTGCTATCGTCAAGGCTCTCGGTCTGCGTAAGTAATCCGGAAGAGCACTCTGAACTCCATAGCAGCCGCTTTCCACCTCGGAAGGCGGCTGTTTTTTGCGTTTTTCCATGTGTCTGCACACATTATCATCCATGAGATTTGGCCGTGATGAGGAAAAACAATTATTTTTGAAAAAAACTTGCCTTTTTGTGTAGTAAAAGTCTCCTACCTGCGTCTTATGTGCGAAAATCATGCATGAGACAACAGTAAAAACAATGACACAAATGAACAATAAAGAAGAAGATTTCTCTCGGATCGTGAAGGAGAACAAGGGCACAATATATATGGTGTGCTACATGTTCTCCAAGGACCAGGACGAGGTTGACGACATGTTCCAGGACGTGCTGCTGAACCTGTGGAAGGGCTACCAGTCGTTCCGCGAAGACAGCAAGGTGAGCACATGGCTCTACCGCGTGGCGCTGAACACCTGCATCTCGGCCGAGCGCAAGAAGCGCCACTCTACGGAACGCCTGTCGATGGACATCAACCTCTATGAGGACAGCGACGAGGACAGCCGGCAGGTGCAGCAGCTTCACCAGTTAATCGGGAAGCTCGACGTGATAGACCGCGCCATAGTGCTGATGTGGCTCGAAAACATGTCCTACGACGAGATTGCCGCCATACTCGGCGTCTCTGCCAAGAACGTCAGCGTCAAGCTGGTGAGAATCAAAGAGAAACTAATCAAAATGAACAAGTAAAGGAGACAAGACTATGG
>JABUUA010000180.1 GCA_021443405.1 Bacteroidaceae bacterium | reverse complement strand
GAATACAGCCCCTACGATTTCACCTCGCGACGCTTCGGTTCCATCCGCGGCACGGGCGACGTGACCCTACAGTGGCTTATCCATGAGGTGAAACCTCACATCGACCGGCACTACCGAACGTGGTGGCACCGCGAGGCCACCGCCGTCGCCGGCAGCAGCATGGGCGGACTCATGGCCTTGTACGCCCTGTTGCGCTACAACGATTATTTCTCCAAGGCGGCCGCCATCTCGCCGTCCGTGGGCTTCAACATGCCGGCGATGGAGGCGGAAATCGAGCGGAACGAGTATCACGCCGACACACGTCTGTTCGTGAGCTACGGCACGCGCGAGCAAAGTCCTCGCTACCAGTCGCTCTACACGAAGAACGTGACCGCGGTGGCACGAACGCTCGCCGACAAAGGTTTCTGCACACAACTCCACCGCCACGAGCGCGGAACCCACTGCGAGGCGTGCTGGGAAGAGGAGGTGCCGCTGTGGATGCCCTTCCTCTGGCTGTAGGTCGAACTGATTGGAACATAAAGAGAAAAAAAGAATGAACAAGATAGATTTGTGCCTAAAGATTGCGGCAGAGGCCCACGCCGGACAGGTGGATGCCGCGCAGGCGCCCTATATTCTGCACCCGCTCGCGGTGGGGCTGATGGGCCAGACCGACGAGGAACGCATGGCGGGATTCCTGCACGACGTGGTGGAGGACACGGCATGGACCTTCGACCGTATGCTCGAGGCCGGCGTGCCGGAAGGAGTGGTGAACGCCCTTCGCCTGCTGACCCACGACAAACAAACGCTCGACTACCCCCACTACGTGCAGCGCATCATCGACTCGCACAACCCCATCGCCCTGGCCGTGAAGCGGAACGACCTCACCCACAATCTTGGGCGGGCGCACGGAATGGCTTGGGCCGTGGCGAAATACACCGAACCCTTGGCCGCCGTCAACCGCGCATGGGAGGAGCGCTCCGCCGTCACGCGCTACGAGCCGTCGGCCTCCTGCGCCGTGGCCTACTTTGCGTGCGGCTGTTTCTGGGGCGTGCAGCACTTGTTTTCCCGGCTCGACGGCGTCCGGGCCACCTATGTTGGCTACACCGGCGGCCGGACGCCCCACCCCACGTATCTGCAAGTGCGCAGCCACCTGACCGACCACGCCGAGGCGGTGGCCGTGGAGTACGACCCCGCGGCTACGGACTACCGGGCCCTGTGCCGCTTTTTCTTCGAGATACACGACCCGGCGCAGACCGACGGACAAGGCGAGGACATCGGGGAACAGTACCGAAGCATCATCTTCTACGCCGACGCCGAGCAGCAAGCTATCGCCCAGGAAGTGGCCGACGACCTACGGCGACGCGGCCACGAGGTGAACACGCTGTTGCGCCCGGCCACCGACTTCTGGGTGGCCGAGGCCTTGCATCAGGACTACTACGACCACACGGGCGGCGCGCCCTACTGCCACAGACGGCAGGTAAAATTCTAACGTAACACGCTCGTCCATGGCTCGTCTACCCATCCACTTCGCCCCGTTGCAGGGCTACACCGAGGACGTTTTCCGCCGCGCGCACCATCAAGTGTTCGGCGGCGTGGCGACGTACTACTCCCCCTTCATCCGTCTCGAGCACGGCGACGTGCGCAGCAAGGACCTGCGCGACCTGCGGGCCGAGCACAACGCGGGCATACCTGTGACGCCGCAGGCCATAGCGGCTTCGGCGGAGGAACTGGAGCGCCTCATCGACGTGATACGGGAACAGGGTTACCACCGGCTCGACCTCAACATGGGTTGTCCGTTCCCCTTGCAGACCAAGCACGGACGCGGGGCCGGACTGCTGCCCCACCCCGACCGCGTGGAAGCGCTCTGCCGGCTGATGGCGAGCACGCCCGACATCGAGTTTTCGGTGAAGATGCGGCTGGGACTTCAGCACCCCGACGAGTGGAAGCCCTTGCTTCCTCTGCTCAACGCCACGCCTCTGCGCCACATCACCCTGCATCCGCGCATCGCCTCGCAACAATACCGCGGCACGGTGGACCGCACGTCCTTCGCCGCTTTCCTCGACGAGGCGCGGCATCCGGTGGTATTTAACGGCGACATCGTGGCGACGGAGCAAATCGGAGCGCTGGAGAAGGAGTTCCCGACATTAGCGGGTGTCATGATAGGTCGCGGGCTGCTGGCGCGGCCGTGGCTGGCGCACGAGTACGCCAACGACACGACGTTGAGCGCCGAACAACGGCTCGACGGACTGCGGAAGATGCACGCCCACATACGGGCGGCCTACGAGCGCATCATCCCCGGCTCGGCATCCCTGCACCACAAGATGCGGACGCTGTGGGACTACGCCGAGCCCGCCATCGAGCGGAAGGCGTGGAAAAAAATAACGAAGGCGGGCAACCTGGGCAACTATCTTGCCGCCGTGGAGGCGCTCAC
>JABUUA010000017.1:24563-27193 GCA_021443405.1 Bacteroidaceae bacterium | reverse complement strand
TTGGCGGGCGGTGGTGACCCTACTCCTCATTCAGTCGTTGCCGTCAATTATGTTTGATTAGGGAAGCTAACTTCTGCGAAAAATTACCTTGTAGTTTTCTTATATATATAAGTATATAGGAGCATCATCAATACTCGCCGTCCCACTCGCTCCAGTCTTGCTTCATATTATGCAACGTGCTGAGGTCGAGGTCGGGGAGCAAGTATGCCTGTGTGACTTGACGGATGCCCGGATGTGAAAAATAGCGGGCGAGACTGCCTTTTACCACGAGGCATTGGCGAAAGCCCTGGGGGTGGTGGGCGAGGCTGAACTGCTGTAGTGTGGTGGTGTTGAGTTCCACGGGCACGCATTTCTCCGCATCGGTGCAGAGAGAGTCGGAGGCGATGAGCACGTTGCTGGTGTTGGGGGTGGTGGCAGAGAACGTGCAGTTGTTCATGGTCTTGTAGGCGCTACCCACCACATAGCCAGCCACCCATTGTTCGCCGGTCAGCGATTCGGCAATCACTTGGTCGGTGGTGAGCGGACATAGTTGGGTGCCCAGGCCTAAGCCCGTGGGTGTGACAGCACTGGCGGTGGTGTTGTCCGTCTGGATGTCGTCGAAATTATACTGCTGACAAGCCGCTACCACCATTGCGGTAGCGAGAAGCCATCGCTTAGTGTTCCTCATCGTCGGGGGTGGGAGAGGAGTCTTCTTCGTCATCGTCGTCCTCCTCTGTGAGCCAGATGCGCAGACGCTCGCGCAGCGGAGTGCTGGAGAGGAAGTGCTCGTAGGCCATGTAGAGATAGATGGCGGCAACGAGGGCGAGCCACAGATACAAGTAAATCATAGCGGTTTCGAAGTTACAAATTATTTGTCGAACGTGCAAGCGCTGGCGGATTTTTCTGCATGCAAAAGGGAAACTCCCCTTTGAAAATAGGGAAAACTCGCTCGCTCGTTTGCAAAAATGCCGTACCTTTGCTGGTGAACAATCACTAAAGTGCAAGATTATGAAAGCAAAAGTTTACACTCTCGCAATGATGATGGCTGCGCTGTTTGGTCTGCAGTCATGTGACTGGGACATTGTAATCGACGGTCCCGACCGTTATGAGGCACGCGTGTTGAGTGGACAGTGGACGGGTGACTTCGGCATGTATTATGAATATCAGTACGGCGGTCGTGTGTATCGCTTCGACAGCTACGATACGGACATCACCTTCGTTCCCAAGTATAGCGGTGCCAAGCGCGGCTATGGTTATCAGGTGGATTGGTACGAGGCTGGTCCTTACACCTATCTCAACTATTACTTCACATGGAGCATACGCGATGGCGTCATCTACATGGACTATCCCGGCAATGAGGAGTGGAACACAGAAATCTACGACTATCGCATGGACGGCAACTACTTCACGGGCTACTTTGCCGACAGCAACAGTCGTTTCCGCCTGACCAAGATACGTGACGCCTACGACTGGACGCCGTATTATGACATGGACTTCGGCTGGGGCTACAACGATGGTTGGGGCGGCTACTATCCCTACTACGACCGTCCTTACTATGTCAAGGGCCAGACGCGCGCTGCCACTGACGTTCCGCAGGCCATCACCCGCGGTAACCGCTACAGCGAGCCGACCGAATAACCAGAACCGCCATTTAGGCGTCACAACATTCACCATCGGTGTCGAGTTTGTCATTGCTCGGCACCGATGGCTTTGTTTTTATTCTAAATCGTTCATTAGGAAGATTTGGGTTAAACGTCCTATTGTCTTTGACCACACGTCCTATTGTCTGCGTCCACACGTCCTATTGTCTGCGTCCATACGTTCTAATGACCGATTCGTTTTTAAAACAAATCAAAACAACCGCCCGCCAGGGAGTGGCGAGCGGCTGTGAGAGAATTCGCCTCGCTCCGCAGCTGGGAGCGGGACGAGAGAGAATACGTGGTTTACTTGCTCCAGTCCTCCTGCGTCTTGCGCACGTAGGTCTGGTAGCGGCGCTGTGCGGCAGCCTTGCAGGCGTCGTAGAGTTCCTGTGCAGCCTCGGGGGCGGCTTTCTTCAGCGAGAGGAAGCGAACCTCGCCCTCGAGGAAGTCTTGGAACTTATCCCACTGAGGCTCCTTGCTGTCGAGCTGGAAGGGAGTCTTGCCCTCTTCGGCGAGCGCGGGGTTGTAGCGCCACAGGTGCCAGTAACCGCACTCCACAGCCTTGGCCTCCTCGGCCTGGCTCTTGCCCATACCGCCCTTGGCCTTCAGACCGTGGTTGATACAGGGAGCATAAGCAATCACGAGTGAGGGACCGTTCCATGCTTCTGCCTCGCGGAAAGCCTTGAGACACTGGCTTTGGTCGGCGCCCATGGCCACCTGAGCCACATAGACATTGCCGTAGGTGGCCTGCATGAGACCGAGGTCCTTCTTGCCCACGCGCTTACCGTTGGCGGCAAACTGAGCGATGGCGCCGATGGGAGTTGCCTTAGAAGCCTGACCGCCGGTGTTCGAATATACCTCAGTATCGATGACAAAGATGTTAACGTCCTCACCTGAGCCAATCACGTGGTCGAGACCACCGTAGCCGATGTCGTAAGAGGCACCGTCACCACCGATAATCCATTGTGAACGCTTCACGAGGTAGTGGTCGAGCTCCTTGAGCTGTGCGCA
>JABUUA010000017.1:17794-22325 GCA_021443405.1 Bacteroidaceae bacterium | reverse complement strand
ACCTTCTGATACTCGTGAGAGGTGCGGAAACCGTCGAAGAAGTTGATGAAGGGAACGCGGCCCTCGAGAGCGGCGAGATGAGCCACTGCTGAGAGGTCCATGACCTCCTGCACTGAACCCTCGGCCAGCATGGCGAAACCAGTCTGGCGGCAAGCCATCACGTCGCTGTGGTCACCGAAGATACACAGAGAGTGGCTGGCCACGGTGCGGGCTGAAACGTGGAACACGCTGGGGAGCAGTTCGCCGGCAATCTTATACATGTTGGGAATCATGAGCAGCAGACCCTGTGAGGCGGTGAAGGTGGTGGTGAGAGCACCAGCCTGCAACGAACCATGCACAGCACCGGCGGCGCCGGCCTCTGACTGCATCTCCTGAACCATTACTGTGTCGCCAAACAGGTTCTTACGACCCTGAGCGGCCCACTCGTCGACGTGCTCCGCCATGGGAGACGAAGGAGTGATGGGATAGATGGCAGCTACCTCGCTGAACATGTAGGCCACATGTCCGGCACAGGTGTTACCGTCCCAAGTCACAAATTTCTTTTGCTTTGCCATAGTTGTTAGTTATAAATGTTGTTTATGTCGAATAATCGAAGTTTCGTGTTTAATAGAGAAAGCCGAAGAGCCAGAGCGGAATCTCGCAGCCGTAGCCGCGGTTGATGCCGTCGAGGACGTAATAGACTCCCTCGGCCTTGCGCTTAACGGACTCCGTGGCAATGCGGAAGCGATGCTGGTTGTCCACAAGATAGGTGCAGTTGCGGTCGCCCACGTTCACGGTGTGGAGCGACCACAGCGCGTTTTGAAAGAAGGTTTCTACGGCTTCTTGCGTCTTCACCTGGTGAGGCGTCATGGCGTGCATCAGGTTTGTATTGTGCATCATCAGTCGTGCTGGCTTCTTGGGGAAGGTGTCGCCGCTGCGGTACTGGATGTTGATGAGGCGCGCGTCGGACAGATACTTGATGTAGTTGGTGGTGGTGGCGCGGCTCGTGTGCACCTCCTGGGCCAATTGGCTGACGTTGGGCGCGCCGTATTCTCCCGTGGCCAGCAGGTAGAACAATTTCTTGATACGGCTCAGATATTTCAGCTCAATCTGCTGGATGAGCAGAATGTCCACCTCAATCATCATGTTCATCACTTTCAGAAGATTTTCCGAGAAGTTGGTCTGCTCGAGGAAGAAGGGATAGTAGCCGTGGTGGAGATAGTCGCTGAAGTAGTGGAGTGGATTGACGCGCTGGCAGATTTCTGCCGTCAGTTGGGTGTGATGGGTGAGAATCTCGTCGAGCGTGTGCGCCTTGAACGAAAGGCCCGTCTGCAGGTTGAGATATTCGCGGAACGAGAAGCCGCGCAGGTTGTAGCTGCGCACAATGCCGTTAAGCTCGGGGTTTTCTTCCTTCAAGCGCATGACACTGCTGCCGGTGAAGACGATGCGCAACTGCGGCAACGTCTCGAAGCAAAGGCGCAGCTGGTGACTCCAGTCGGGCTCCTTGAACACTTGGTCGATGAGCAGCACGCGACCGCCAGCCTTGCAGAACTCGCTCGCAAACTCGCTGATGGTCTTGCCTTGGAAGTAGAAGTTATTCATGTTGATGTACAGACACTGGCGGTTGTGTGCTCCGTAGTGCTCGCGAGCATACTGCAGCAGGAACGTGGTCTTGCCCACACCGCGGCTCCCCTTGATGCCGATGAGGCGGTCGGTCCAGTCTATCTCGTCCATCAAGGCCCGGCGCACACCTTGCGGGGTGTGCTCCACGAGATAGGCGTGAGTCCTGAAGAGAGCTTCCATGTGTGTATACTTTATTATAAATAACAAGGGACAAAGTTACTAATTTCTGCTGAAATTGCAAAGCAGATATGGCAAAATCAACACAAATCTTCGCTTTTTGCATCAGATTGTCCGTTTGACGGCAAGTGAAAATCTTTTCGTATGATGAGAAATCACTTATTTCTTGCATGGCAAGGCAGAAAAATAGCCGTCGCCGATGTAACAAATTCCGTGTTTGTGCGTTTATATAGTAGAACAAACATGGAAAAGAAGGCGTTTGAACAATCGATAGAGCAGTTTCGGGAAGCGTGGATGGAGCTTGGGCTTCGCTTCTTCGGCAACGATGCTGATGCGCATGACGCGTTGCAGGAAACACTGCTTCGCTTGTGGGTGGTGAGGCATCGGCTGCAGACGCCTTCGGTTGTCGGTCTGTATGTGAAATATACTCCCACCCACTACATGGACGGCTATTACGGGCCGCAGTTCAACTCCGTCTCCACGGGCGTGGTGGTTGGCATATAGCCCGGCGGAATTTTCTTCTTTCCCGGACAAGGCGGCTTAAAGCATTCGGCGTTGTCCTTCCAGCCGGAAACTCTCTCATCTCTCCCCGCCGTTGCCGCAGTCCGGCTAACTGATGCGGAACACGATGGCGGTGGAGCAGGGGAAGGTTGCGGGACAGGTGATGGAGAGTCCGTCGTCGGTCTGCCGCCACTGCAGCGCCGCCTTGCTGCCGAGCAGTTGCACCTTGCGCACTTTCTTGGTCGTCGGCGTGACGCTCTTGATGGTGATGGTCTGCCGCGTTTCGGGGAGGGCCATGCAGAAGGCGTATAGCGCTCCGTCCTTGCCCACGGTGAAGCGGATGTCCTGGGCGTTGAAGGGGAATTGGGCGTGGTGCTTGCCCAGTCCGCCGCCGGGGAGTTTCTTCAGTCGGCCGTTTACGGTCTCTCCCTCGCCGAGGGTGGTCCATGCCTTGCTGCCGTACACCGCTCTGCCGTTGATGTCCATCCATCGGCCCACCTCCTCCAGCATTCGTTCGCAGCCTTCTTCGATGGAGCCGTCGGGCCGCATGGGGATGTTGAGCGCCGCATTGCCGTCGCGGCAGATGGCCTCGATGATGAAGCGAATCATGGAGCCGGCGTCGTAGGTGAAGTTCGGGGCGTAGAACCAGTCGCCCACGGGCGCTTCGCGAATCCACGGCTGCGAGTCGTCGATGTCGTCGGGGAAGTCGAACTCGGCGGTGTTGACGGCGCCGTTCGTGGGCCGGCGGAATTTGATGATGCTGAATCCGTCCACTCGTTTGCGTTGCAGCAGCTGGCGGTTGTAGTAGTCGGCCATCACGGTCTGCATGGCGTTGCACTTGTAGCCAGTGCCGGTTCCGTCGCCGGTGAAGGGTCCTTGCACGGTTCCGTCGGTGTAGATGAAGTCGGGGTCGTAGTTGGCGGTCACGTCCATGATGCGCAGCGCCCACTGGGTGGCATACCACTTGGCGTAGTCGAGGTGCCGCCACAGGATTCCGGCGTTGGGCGGCGACCACGGGGAGTTGGCTCGCTCGGCCACGGTCTCGTATTCGCGCAGGTCGATGCCGTAGAGCCGCCGCGGGTCAAGTCCTTCCCACCAGGTTCCTTTTCCGTCGGCCAGCGTGAGGTGGCCGTCGTAGGGGACTCCCTTCCGGTCGCCGCGTGTGTCGCTCTGGAAGGCGGTCTGCCACCACCACCAGGTGTATTCGTGGTGGAAGGTGACGCCGTAGCGCATCTTGTGCTTGTGGCAGGCGTCGGCCCACTCGCGCAGCAGGTCGCGCTTCGGTCCTACGTTCACGGAGTTCCACGGCTGGTAGCGTGAGTTCCAGAGGTCGTAGTTGTCGTGGTGGACGCCCTGAATCATGAGGAAGCGTGCTCCGGCTTTCTGGTAGAGGGCGGTGAGCCGCTCGGGGTCGAGCTTCGTGGGGTTCCAGCTGTTCAGCACGTCCTTGTAACCCACTTCCGAGGGGTGGCCGTAGCGCTTGAGGTGGTTGCAGTAGGCGGGCTCGTTCTCGTTGTAGAGCTTGCGGGCATACCAGTCGCCGCTTTCGCCGGCCGACTGCGGTCCGAAGTGCACCCAGATGCCGAACTTGGCCTCTCGCAGCCAGTCGGGGGTGCCGGGGTAGTTCTGCTCGATGGACGCCCAGTTGGGCTCGAACGGTCCGGGGGCGATGGGGATGTCGAGCTGCACCTCGCTGAAGGCGTTGCTGTCGTCCAGCCGCACCATGTTCTGCTTCAGCGGCGCAGGGCAGTCGGGCATGGGCGGGAGCTGCGGCAGGCGCTGGGCTTGCTTCTGCTCTCGGTCATGCGGCAGGCTGCGGACGGCGGGGTCTGCAACGGCGTCGCGGGCGATGACCGGCTCCATGCCGACCAGAGTCAGCAGTGCGACGAGGATGAGTTTGACAATCTGTGCCATATAGTTCACGTTTTAACTTTGCGTGCAAAGTTACGAAGATATTTTCAACCGTGCAAGTATTTTCGAGATTTTTTTTCGAAAAAATCATGCGGTAGTCTCGCTCCACTCGGCCAGACGAATGGCCACACTCGTCAAGATGAATGGGTCAAGAGAATTGGTCGTCTGAGTCGGCGCGACGAGGTTGACGTGCTGAGGTTCGAGTTGGAACTTTACTTCCCGGGGTCAGGACGTCGGTGACGGCAACGTTGATGTGAACGCCGGCAAGGAGGGTTCCCATGCGATAAAGGTTGTCAATCTGCCAGATTATCCCAGAAAGTTCATTAGGCGGTCTTTTGAT
>JABUUA010000017.1:0-17494 GCA_021443405.1 Bacteroidaceae bacterium | reverse complement strand
GTCACGATGGAACCCCATCGCTCCCTTATCCAGGCGCCAAAGTGCCCGCGCCATAGCTCAGAAATCAAGACGAAGCCTAATGAACGATTTGGGATAATCGGGCGAACTATGTTCGGCAGACGATTACAAACCGCGGTCGCGGAGCAGCGCACCGACGGCGGGCTTGTGGCCACGGAAGCGCACGAAGAGCTCCATGGCGTCGCGACTGTCGCCCGGCTCCAGAATGCACTGGCGGTAGCGGTCGGCGGTTGCCGGGTCGAAGGGACCGTTCTGGCGGAACAAATCGTAGCCGTCGCTCACCAGCACGTCGGCCCACAGGTAAGTGTAGTAGCCCGAGGCATAGCCGTCGTCGGCGAAGATGTGCTTGAAGTAGGGGCTGCGGTAGCGGTACTGCACCTCGGCGGGGCGGCCCAGCTTAGCCGAAACAGCGTCCTCGAAGGCCACGGCGTCGATGGTCTCGGCGGGCAGGGCGGCCGTATGCCACTCAAGGTCGAGCAAGGCGGCGCCCACCAGTTCGCAGGTCATGAAGCCCTGGTTGTGCTTGGCAGCGGCCTGCATCTTGTCCTGCAGTTTCTGAGGCATGGGCTCGCCCGTCTCGTAGTGCAAGGCATATTCGTTGAGGAGTTCCGACTCCAGCGCCCACTTCTCGTTGATTTGCGAGGGCAGTTCCACGGCGTCGCGGTCCACGTTGGTGCCGGCCTGACTGCGGTAGTTGGCGCGGGTGAGCAGGCTCTGCAAGGCGTGGCCGAACTCGTGGAACACGGTCAGCACCTCGTCCATCGTGAGCAGACAGGGCTTGCCTTCAGCCGGCTTCACGAAGTTGAGCACGTTGTAAACGATGGGTCGCTCGCAAACGGAGTCGTAGTCGCAGGCGCTGCGGAAGTCGCTCATCCAGGCGCCCTGCTCCTTGGTGGCGCGGGTGTAGGGGTCGAGCATGAAGATGGCCACGTGGTCGCCCTTGGCGTCCTTCACCTCATAGACCGTCACGTCGGGGTGGTATTTGGGCGCGTCGGCCACCTCGGTGAAGGAGATGCCGTAGAGTCGCTTGGCAAGGTTGAAGATTCCCTTCTGCACCACGTTGTGCAGTTCGAAGTAAGGCTTCGTGTCGTTCTCCGTCAGGTGGTAGCGAACGTTCTTCGACTTCTCGGCGTAGTAGTAATAGTCCCACGGCTCGATGACGGCGCCGGGGAGGTCCTTGCTGAGGAGCTCCTGCATTTCGGCCACCTCCTCCTTCACCTTGGCCACGGCCGGTTTCCAGAGCTGCATGAGCAGGTCGTAGGCCGCTTCGGGCGTCTTCGACATGACGTTGTCGCACTTGTAAGCCGCATAGTTCTTGAAGCCGAGCAGGGCGGCTTTCCGCTGGCGCAGACGCAGAATGGTGTCGATGTTGCCCGAGTTGTTGTGGGCCGAGTCGGTGGCCAGACTGGTGTAGGTCCGGTACATGGCGGCGCGCAGGTCGCGGTCGTTGGCGTTGGTGAGCACGTCCAGCCGCACGGCGGCGTCCACGGTGAAGACGTAACCCTCCTTGCCGCGCTCCTTGGCTTCAGCGGCAGCCGCCTCGATGGTGCTTTCGCTCAATCCGGCCAGCCGCGCCTTGTCGTCGATGACGATTTCAGCGGCCTTCGTGGCGGCCAGCAGCGTGTTCGAGAAGCGGAGGCACGTCTTGGTCAGTTCCGTGTTGATGGCCTTCAGCGTGTCCTGGTCGGCCGGCGAGAGCAGCGCTCCCGAGCGAACGAAGCCGCGGTAGGTCTTGTCGAGCAGTCGCAGCTGCGCCGTGTCGAGGTTCAGTTCCTCGCGCCGGTCATAGACCTGCTTGATGCGGGCGAAGAGTTCGGCGTTCATCCCCACCTCGTCGCTGTGGGCCGTGATGGCGGGCAGCGCCTCCTCCGAGATGGCTTGCAGCTGCTCGGTCTTGTCGCTGGAGTTGAGTCCGAAGAGCACGGCGCTCACGCGGTTGAGCAGTTGGCCCGAGTTGTCGAGTGCCAGAATGGTGTTCTCCCAGTCGGGCGTGGCCTTGTTGCCGACGATGGCGCTGATTTCGGCGTTGTGCTCCTCTATGCCCTGCTCGATGGCGGGCATGTAGTGGCAGTAGTCAATCTGCTCAAACGGCGGGATGCCGAAGGGCGTGTCGTAAGCGGTGAGGAAGGGGTTCTGTTCGCTTTTCTGGGTGCAGGCCGTCAGTCCGACGAGCGTGGCGGCCGCCAAAGTTTTCGTTGTGCAGTTCATCTTGTGCAGAGTTTTATTAGGTGATTTTTATTGGTGACAAACAAGTGACGATGGGAATGCTGCGGTGCGGGAATCCTAAAAGATGCTGGAGTCTGCCGGGATTTCTGCGCGCTCGATGCACATTATGTAGTAAATGGGCATGTAGGTAACCTTGTCTTTCGTGTACACTTCCCGCTCGTTGTCCAGTACAATTCCAGCTGGGATGTTATACTCTGGGTTGCGAAGGAATCGGTCCAAAGCCTTGTGAGAGGTGAAGTCCTTACCCGATTTCACTTCGATAGGCAATACCGTCATTCCTGCGACGTCGTTGACAAGATAGTCCACCTCACCCTTCGTCGTGTTGTCGTAGTAGAAAAGGTCGTGCCCGTGCGCCTTCAGTTCCTGAGCCACCACGCTCTCATACACCGCACCGAGGTTGATGCTGCGCTCGTCTTTCATGACGGGAGCAATGTTATATTCATACAATCGTCCTGTGAGCATGCCGACATCGTTCAAGTATAATTTCAGCAAGTTTTTGTGGACGGACTCGGAGAGTGGGTATCTTGGATTGGAGATGGCATGGACATCAAGGGCAATGCCGGAAGAAACAAGGTATTCGAACTCTTCTGCGAACCATTCGAACCGGTCGCCTTTCTTGTCGCGAATGTCTTTTGCCACGATGCGCTTCTTCTTGTTCTCCATCTGTGACACAATCATGTCGTAGATCCGTCGCACAAGAAGTTTCTTGCTGGATTCCTTCTCATATTTGGCAGCATCCTCTTTATAGAGGTTGCGAATCGCCTCCTGCACCTCGCGGACTCGGACTATGTTGTGGGTTTCCAAGTATGTGTTGACGGCGTCCGGCATACCCCCGACGAGCAGATATTTCTTGAACTCACCCAACAATTTCTCGTGTTGTACCTCGGTGAGTGACACTTGTCGTTTGTAGCAGTCGCGCACATAGTCCAGCGCCTCTTTACCCCATCCTTCGGCAATCAACCATTCTTCAAAGTCGAGTTGGTACATCTGCTTGCGGATGATGCTGCCAATAGGAATGGAAGTCGTGTTGTGAAGGGCGATGCCGAGCAAACTGCCGCTGGCAATGTAGGTCAGTTTACCATCCTCTCGCAGGAACTTCAGCATGGTCAGATACTGGGGGTAGTGCTGTATTTCATCCAGAAAAACAAGCGTGTCGGAAGCATTACCCAGTTTGCCGCCGGCCACCATGCTTAGGGTCATATAGAACTCGTCAAGCCCGTGTATGCTGCGGAAAATCCCTTCTGTTTCGTCATCTTTGACGAAGTTTATTTCGACGAAGTTCTTGAAAAGTCGCTTGCCGACTTCTCGTATGATGTATGATTTCCCTATCTGTCGGGCTCCTTCTATGACCATTATTTTGTCATTTCCAGAGCATAAATAAGCTTCTATTTCTGCGCTGATTTTTCGGTAAAGCATAGTAAAATTACACTTTTTGCTTGTTTTTACGCCTGCAAAATTACACTTTTTTCAGAAAATACACGCAAGAAAATTACACTTTTTTCTTAATTTCTGTGGATGTAAGACCCAAAGACTGATTACAAGGTTTGCAGGAATTCTTCTATTCCCACAACATCAACATGGGGAAATTCTACCTGACGAAGAACGTTGTAATGCTTGTCTTCCGTAACCAAATACTTGGCGTTGGCGGCTACAGCACAATCGACGAATTTGTTGTCGTCGGGGGCTGCTTCTATCAGCATGAAATGGAATGATGGCTCAATGTGAACTGTATAAGGATTGTTGATGATGGCTCCAAGTATATCTTTTGCCACGCCATCACCTGCAAGTCGCTGAAGAATCTCCTCATATTCATTGAGGATTTCTGTTGAGACACACAGGTGGTTTGTCCCGTCGAAGAAGGAATCCCATATCGGACGAAACTTGCTTCTTGACGGAATACTTTGAATCAGAGAGTTTGTGTCGAGTACTATCCTGCTCATTTGTTTAGAATGTCGCGTATATGCATGCCCCTTAACTCATCCAGTTTCTTCTGGTCAAGAATACCTGCATCCCAGAGAGCATCCATCTTAGCATCTAATTCTTTACGAAAATAAGCGGTAAGCACCTGCTGAACCTGAAGCAAACGTTCCTCATCCTTCTCGTATGCGAACATACGGAGCAGATGAAGTTGAACGGGATTTAATGCAGATGTTGTCATAATAGTTGCCTTCTTGTTGATACAAAATTACGATTTTCTTTGAAAAAACGTAGTAATGTTTGCCAATTTCTATCGAAAATCAGTAAAAATTAACTTATCGCAAGAACATTTTCAGCAGGCGCTCCTTCCAGTTGGAGTAGGGCTGGTAGCGGATGGGAAGGTCGAGCAGGCGGGGCTTCTTCTGCATGCTTCGCAGGTGAGAGAAGGTCTCGAAGCCCTGTCTGCCGTGGTAACTGCCCATGCCACTCTCGCCCACGCCGCCGAACGGTATCTCGCTCGTGGCCAAATGTACGATGACGTCGTTGATGCAACCACCGCCAAAGTGACAGCGGTTCATCACGGTGCGTTGCACTTGTCGGCTCTCTGCGAAGAGGTAGAGCGCCAGCGGATGCGGCTGCGCCTCGATGCTGTCGATGGCCTCGTCGAGCGCGTCGAAGGTCAGAATGGGCAGGATGGGCCCGAAGATTTCCTCCTGCATGATGGCGTCGCTGGGCGTGACGCCGACCATTACTGTCGGGGCGATGCGCAGTCGGTCGGGTTGCGTCTGTCCGCCCACCACCACCTTGTCCGGGTCGATGAGACCGCACAAACGCTCGAAATGCTTCTGATTGATGATTTTGCCGTAGTGCTCGTTCTGCAGCGGTTCGGCGCCATACTGGGTCGTGATTTCCTGCTTCATCGCCTCCACGAAGCGGTCGTGCACGGAGCGATGGCAGAGAATGTAGTCCGGGGCGACGCACGTCTGACCGCAGTTGAGGTATTTGCCGAAGACGACGCGGCGCGCTGCCGAGGCGATGTCGGCCGAAGCGTCGATGATGACCGGACTCTTGCCGCCCAGTTCCAAGACGGCCGGCGTGAGATGTTCGGCCGCCTGACGCATCACCTCGCGCCCCACGGTCTTGCCGCCGGTGAAGAAAATCAAGTCCCACCGCTGGCGCAGCAAAGCTTGGTTCTCGGCGCGTCCGCCGGTGACCACGGCCACTTGTTCGGGGCGGAAACAGTCGGCAATCAACTGCTGGAGAACGGCTGCGCAGTGCGGAGCATAGGCCGACGGCTTGAGCACGACCGTGTTGCCCGCCGCCAGTGCATCGACCAGCGGCTCGAGGGTGAGCAGTACGGGATAGTTCCACGGACTCACCACCAACACAGTTCCGTAGGGCGAGGGCGACTGGTAACTCACGGCCGGGAACAGCGCCAGCGGCGTGCAGTGCCAGCGGTCGCGCATCAGTCGGCGCAGGTGACCCAGCATCCACGAGATTTCGCTGTAAGTGAGGCCAATCTCACACATATAACTTTCGGCGGCGCTCTTGCCGAGGTCGGTCTGCAGCGCCTCGGTGAGGGCGGCTTCGTATTTCTTCATCCCGCGGCGCAAGGCCAGCAGCGCCTCCTTTCGCGCTTTGCGACTGTGCGTGGCGCCCGAGGCATAATAGGCGCGCTGACGGGCGATAATGCCCTGTATTTCTTGTTCGGTCATACTTTCACTAAATGATAGATTTCCTCCAGTTCTTGCGTCCCCCACAGCACGGGAACGGGGTAGAGCGGGTTGGCCTCGTGCTCAGCGTTGCGCGCCATCATGGCGATGTCGCTGTCTGCAATGCCCTGCAGCGTGGTGGGGATGCTCATCAGGCGGTTGTGTTCCTCCACACGGCGGATGAATTCCTCGGCGGCCTGTGCGTCATCGGCGGCGCGACTGACGCCCGCCTCCCGCGCTAACAAAGCTAACTTCGGCTCGATGGCCTTTCCGTACTTGCGCAGCACGATGGGCAGCAGCACCGCGTTGGCCAGTCCGTGCGGAATGTTGTATTGTCCGCCCAGCGAGTGCGCCACGGCGTGCACATAACCCACGTAGCTCACCGTGAACGCCATGCCGGCCAGATAGGCGGCGTGGAGCATGTTGGCGCGAGCGGCCCGATTGGTGGGCTCGTTGTAGGCGGTGAGCAGATTGCTGTTGATGAGGCGCGTGGCCTCGATGGCCTGACTGCGGGTGTGGGGCGTGTCGTCCTGTCCGATGAAGGCCTCCACGGCGTGCGTCAGAGCGTCCATGCCCGTGGTGGCGGTCAAGCCCTTGGGAAGTGTGAACGTCAGCTCGGGGTCGTGGCAAGTGTAGCGCGGTGTAAGCGGAAAATCCTCGAGTGCGAACTTGAAATGACGGCGCTCGTCCAAGATGACCGCGGCGATGGTAGTCTCGCTGCCAGTGCCCGCGGTGGTGGGGATGGCGATGTGCAACGGCAGCGGCCACAGCACTTTCAGAATGCCTTCCATGCTGGCGAAGCTCTTACGAGGCCGGGCGATGCGCACGCCCACCAACTTTCCGCAGTCGATGCACGAGCCTCCGCCCACGCTGATGATGGCCTGACATTCCTCGCTGCGGTATCGTCCCGCCGCCAGTTCCACGGCGTCGCAGGTGGGGTTGACCGGCGTCTGGTCGAACACGATGCAGCGAATGCCCGCCTCGGCGAGCGCTTGCTCCAGTCGTTGCGTCAGGCCGAAGCCGCGCACGCTGGTGTCCGTCACCAGCAACACACACTTCTTTTTCTTCTGCTTCAGCACGTCGGGCACTTGCGTCACGCTGGTCAGTTTTGCCGGTTCGCGGTAGGGCAGGATGGGAATCACCACCCTCAAGCACCATTGGAACGCGCGGCAATAGATTTTCTTAGCTGTACTTACCATTGCACACAACTTTTATTTCTGTGCAAAGTTACAAAATAATGCCGACATTTGAGCCCTTCTTTGCCACCTTTTTACTACCTTTGAGGAAGAAACCAACGTGCTAACTATGAAACATCTCCTTACCATCACTATTCTTGCCCTCACCAGTCTCGGCGCTCGGGCGCAGGGAACTGTGACCGATTACCAGCGCGCCCGCTCGTTGTACCGCACTTACAGCGGCAAAGTCACGGGCACTATTGCCGTCCATCGCCGCGGCGACAGCGACTTCTGGTTCTCGACCACCGAGGGCGACAGTACCGTGTATTACGAACTCAACGGCCGCACCGGCGAGCGCCGCCGCATAGAGAATCCCGAACCGCTGCGCCGCAACGACCGTCGCTGGGGCGGGGGAGGCGAGCAACATCACTGGATGGAGGTGCGCGACGAGAAGGACTGGAGCGCCGAATCGCCCGTCAATGGTGCCCAGCGCATTGTGCATCGCGACAACGACCTCTACCTCGTGGAGGAGGGACACGCCGACATTCGTCTCACCGCCGACGGACGGGACACCTGCTATTACTCGTCGTGGGGACGATGGTCGGCCGACGGCCGCTACTACGCGACGGTGCTCATCAAGCCCGCGCCCAAGCGTTATGTCACCTACACGCTATCGTCGCCCTCGGACCGTGTGCAGCCCCGCTATTCGCAGCAGGAGTATGCCAAGCCCGGCGACTCGTTGAACATCCGCATTCCCGTGATTGTCGATGTGCAGCAGCGCCGCACCATCCGGCCCCAGTCCACGGCGCTCTTCGCCTGTCAGTACCATGTGAGCGCCCCCGTCTGGAGCGACTGGCAGGCCGACACGCGCCCCACCGTCACCTTTGAGTTCAACGAACGCGGTCACAAGACCTTTCGCGTGCTGGAGATGGACCTCGAGGGACGGGTGCGAACCATCATAGAGGAGAAGAACGACAAGTACGTGGCTTACTCGCGCAACCTGCGCCGCGACCTTGAGGGAGGGCGCATCCTGTGGAAGAGCGACCGCGACGGACATGCCCATCTCTACCTCTACGAGCGCTCGAACGGCAAGTGCCGCCAGTTGACCCACGGCGATTTCTGGGTGCGCGATGTGCTGCACTGTGAGTGCGACGCCAAGGGACAGGGCTACCTCATCTTCTCGGCCAACGGACGTCACTGCGCCAACATGGGGCGTGTGGCCTCGAACCGCGACGGGAGCATCACCGAGGAAGACCCCTACAACCTTCATTACTACCGCATCGGACTCAACGGAAAAGGCCTCGTTGACCTGACGCCGGCGCGCGGCAATCACCGCATCGTGCTGAGCGGAGACCGCCGGTCGCTCGTGGACACCTATTCGCAGGTGGACCAGCCCGCTGTGTCGGAGTTGCGCGACGCCGTCACGGGAACCTTGGTGTGCGAGGTATCGCGCGCCGACATCAGTCGCCTCGAGGCCGTGGGCTGGCGTGCTCCCGAGGTGTTCGTAGCGCCCGGTCGCGACGGGACCACGGACATCTGGGGCATCATCCAGCGTCCCTCGAACTTCGACCCCACGAAAAAGTATCCCGTTATCGAGTACATTTACTCCGGTCCCGGCGACCAGTACGTGCCCAAGCAGTTCAGCACGTGGCACGGCAACTTGGCCGACTTGGCCGAGCTCGGCTTCATCGTGGTGCAACTCGACGGCATGAGCACCAGTTTCCGCTCGCTCGCCTTCGAACAGGTCTGCTACAAGAACCTCAAGGACGCCGGTTTCCCCGACCGCATTGCGTGGATTCGCGCCGCCGCTGCCCAGTACCCCTACATGGATATCTCGAACATGGGCATCTACGGATGCTCAGCCGGCGGACAAGAAGCGCTGGGCGCCTTGCTCTTTCACCCCGATTTCTATAAGGTAGGCTACGCGGCCTGCGGCTGTCACGACAACCGTATGGACAAGATTTGGTGGAACGAACAGTGGATGGGCTGGCCCGTGGACGAGAGTTATGCCGCCAGTTCCAACGTGGAGCATGCCCGGAATCTGCAGGGAAAGTTGATGCTCGTGGTGGGCGAGATGGACGACAACGTGGACCCCTCGTCCACCTACCAAGTGGTGAACGCCCTGCAGAAGGCGCACAAAGACTTTGAATTCGTCCTTCTTCCCGGCGCGCGTCACACCATGGGCGACGCCTACGGCGAGCACAAGCGCTACGACTTCTTCGTGCGTCATCTCCTCGGCGTGGAGCCTCCGGCTTGGGACGAGGTGCAGTAATTCCTTGTCTGCGTCAAGAAACATGCGGTTCTTTTGTTGCCGACCTCCTTGCGTCGGTGCTGAAGGAACCGCTTATTTGTGTGCATTTGTTAGGACGAAGAAACCGTCGCGCCGAGGTGGCAGAAAAGGGTCTTTTAGTTAAACTGTGTTAGTCATGCGCGTGACTGAACATTTTTTTCTTAGAAAAATTGTAAATTTGTCCAGAAAAAAATAATTTTTTTCTTAGAAAAATGTAGCTCTTATGAAGCGTATTGATTTTGATGCACTTAGAAAACAGGTTGAATCTCTGCCCTCGACGTACCCCGTGGAGGTGTTTGTCTGCCTGCTTTTCTTCGCCTTTATGGAGGTGATGATTGTGATGGAACTGTCGTTCGAAGTCCGTAGCGGGATGGGGAAATCGGCGTTCATGCTGCCCTTGTGCTTCGTGGGTGCCTTCGTTCTCAATCGGTGGACGCGGGCGCGCGGCGTGGGACGCTGGGCCTACTACGGCGTGGCGCTGGCGGCAGTGGCCGTACTCGTGCCGGCGGTGCGCGAACTCATCCAGCAACCCGAATGGGTGATGGCCTATCCGCTCGCCCTTTGTGCCTTGCTGTTGTGCGGCAGCGGCAGGGACAACCGCTCGATGGCTGGCAACGCCTACCGCTTGCTGGTCAGCATGGCGCAGGGAGTGCTGGTCGGCGTGTGCTGTTTGGTGGCGAGCTTCATCGTGATGGAGAGCTACCGGCTGTTGTTCGGCGTCAATTCATCGTACCTCTCACACGTCGTCAACATCGCGTTCGGACTGGTCACGCCGCTGGCGTTTCTCTATTTCTTTGCCCAGTCGGCCGACGCACCCGCGCAGCCCAATCGCCTCGCCAACGTGGTGTTCAACGGCATCGTACCCGTGTCCTTGGTGCTCTACACGCTCATGCTCTACGCCTATTTCGCCAGAGTGGTGGCCCTGTGGGAACTGCCCGAGGGCGGCATCGCCTGGATGGTGATTGCTTTCATGGCTGGGTGGTTGCTCGTGGCCGTCTATCAGGAACTCCGCCCCGCGCGCCTGTGGAGTATTCCTGTGCGCTGGATTGGTTTTGTGAGTCTGCCCATGCTCGCCATGTTCTGGGTGGGTGTTCTCTATCGTGTCGGGCAGTATGGCATTACCGCTCCCCGTTACCACCTGCTGGCCGTGGGTGTGGTGATGACGCTCTGCGTGCTGTTGCTCTGCGTGCCCCGCTGGCGTAGCTATCGTTGCATGGTGCTGTTCGTCGCCGCGGCCGTCGTGCTCACTTCCTTCGTACCCGGCATCACGGCGCGTGCCGTGGCCCGCCGCAGTCAGCAACACCATCTGCAAGCCCTGGCGCAGCACTACGGCATGCTAGACGAAGAAGGCCGTTTCCTGCAGCAACAGTGGCCTGACTCTCTCACCGCCGACCATCGCGACGAGATAAAATCGACGTACCGTTACTTGGCGCAGGCCGATTCCACCGCCACTCGTCAGCAGTTTGGCACATTGCCCGAACTGCCCTGCGTCGAGGGACGCTACGAAGTGCAACTGTATGTGCGTCCCGAACTCAGCGGCCGCTTCGGCACGCTGGTGGAGAGTGAAGCCAGCGCCCGCTGGGATGACTCCACGCTGGTGTTCGTCGTTCCCGACCGCCTGCACCTCACCTTCTCCATGACATCGCATAAGCAGCGCATCGAGAAACTCTATCGCTCTGGCGCTGAGGAGTTGCCTGCCGAACTGTTTGCCTTCGACACACCCGAGGGCTACACCTTTGTGTTCGACCGCATTCAGGTCATCGACGACGAGGGTCGCCTCTCCGTCGAAGGCCTGTCGCCTATCATTTTCAAGCAACCCTGACGCCCCCGTCGCCTATGGACAATATCCCTGTTGAACAGCATCCGTTGGAGCCGTTCCTGCCTGAGAATGGTCGTCTGCTGATGCTCGGTTCCTTCCCGCCCCAGCAGAAACGTTGGGCCATGTCGTTCTATTACCCCAATTTCACCAACGACATGTGGCGTGTGCTCGGTCTCGTCTTCCACGGCGACCCGCTTCACTTCGTCGATGTGCCTGCCAAGTCCTATCGCAAGGACGCCATCGTGGCCTTTCTCCAGCGTGTGGGCATTGGCATCTTTGACACGGCGTCTGCCGTTCGCCGGCTGCAGGACAATGCCTCGGACAAGTTTCTCGAGGTGGTGACGCCCACCGATGTGGAGGCCCTGCTGGCTCGCATGCCCGCGTGCCGCGCCATCGTGACCACGGGGCAGAAGGCCGCAGACACACTGTGCGAGCGCTTCGGCATTGCACAACCGCCCATGGGTGGCTTCACCGCATTCTGCTTGTCCGGTCAGTCCTTCCGCCTCTACCGCATGCCCAGCACCTCGCGTGCCTATCCCTTGGCACTTGCCAAAAAGGCAGCCGCCTACCGCGTGATGTTCGAGGATTTGGGCATGGTGTAGGCGATGCACCACGGCAGGAATAATAAAACAGCGCAGCTTCCTTTCCGAAGCTGCGCTGTTGTTTGCTGATAGGGAGCCGGGAAAAGATTCCCGTGTGGCTCGTTGTTTAGCCCAAATCGTTCATTAGGCTTCGCCTTGATTTCATGTCTATGTTGCAGGGATTTTTGCAACTGTCTGAGGGAGCGATGGGGTTCCATCGTGACCGAAGACAGGGGTGGAAGGAGCAAGACAGAGGCAGAAAGCATGTGAAGAGGCCGTAGGACGGTCTAATGACCGCTTTGGGTTCAGTTGTGGAAGGTCAGTTGACCCTCTGTCCGTTCCACGACGATGGGTTTCGAGCGTTCGAGCTCGGTGCCCAGCAGAGCCCGTGAGAGGTCGTTCAGCAGCAGGCGCTGGATGGCTCGCTTCACGGGACGCGCTCCGAAGTCGGGGTCGTAACCCGCCTCGGCCAGCAGGTCGATGGCGGCGTCGGTGAGGCGGAGCGTCACACCGTTGGCCTCGAGCATGCGCTGCACACCGCCGATTTGCAGGAGCACCACCTCGCGTATCTGGTCCGCGGTGAGTTGCTGGAAGTCGATGATTTCGTCGATGCGGTTGAGGAATTCGGGGCGCATCACGCTCCGAAGTTGCTCGCGCTTGAGGTTCGATGTCATGATGACAATCGTATTCTTGAAATTGACGGTGCGCCCTTTCGCGTCCGTGAGGCGTCCGTCGTCCAGCACTTGCAACAGCGTGTTGAAGACATCGGGGTGCGCTTTCTCAATCTCGTCGAACAGCACAACGGAGTACGGCTTGCGGCGCACCGCTTCGGTGAGCTGGCCGCCCTCGTCGTAGCCGACGTAGCCCGGAGGCGCTCCGATGAGACGGCTCACGGTGTGCTTCTCCTGATACTCGCTCATGTCGATGCGCGTCATCATCTGTTCGTCGTCGAACAGGTACTCAGCGAGGGCCCGTGCCAGTTCCGTCTTGCCCACGCCCGTAGTGCCCAGAAAGATAAAACTGCCGATGGGGCGGCGCGGATCCTGCAGCCCGGCACGACTGCGACGCACGGCATCGCTCACGGCCTCGATGGCGTCGTTCTGTCCGATGACGCGTTTGTGGAGCTCGGTCTCCAGCGACAGCAGTTTCTCTCGCTCGCTCATCTGCATGCGATTCACAGGGATGCCCGTCCAGCGGCTGACCACGTCGGCGATGTCGTCGTCGGTTACTTCCTCCTTCACCATGGCTTCGGCGCCCTGCGCCTGCTTCAGTTGTTCCTGTATCTTGCCGATTTCGTCCTCCAGCGCCTGCAACTTTCCGTAACGTATCTCGGCCACGCGGGCGTAGTCGCCTTGTCGCTCGGCGTTGTCGGCCTCGAAGCGGAGTTGCTCTATCTGCTGTTTGTTCTGCTGTATGCGGTTGACGAGTTCCTTCTCGCCTTGCCACTTCGAGCGGAAGGCTGCCTCTTGTTCCTGCAGGTCGGCGATTTCCTTGCCCAGCGACTGCAGTTTCTGCGAGTCGCCCTCGCGCTTGATGGCCTCGCGTTCAATCTCGAGTTGCTTCAGTCGGCGCGTGATTTCGTCGAGTTCCTCGGGCACCGAGTCGCGCTCCATGCGCAGCTTGGCGGCTGCTTCGTCCATCAGGTCGATGGCCTTGTCGGGCAGAAAGCGCTCAGTGATGTAGCGGTGCGACAGTTCAACCGCGGCAATGATGGCGTCGTCCTGGATGCGCACCTTGTGATGGTTCTCGTAACGCTCCTTCAGTCCGCGCAGGATGCTGATGCTGGCCAGCGTGTCGGGTTCCTCCACCATCACGCTCTGGAAACGGCGTTCCAAGGCCTTGTCCTTCTCGAAGTACTTCTGATACTCGTCGAGCGTGGTGGCACCGATGCTGCGGAGCTCGCCGCGTGCGAGGGCAGGCTTCAGGATGTTGGCGGCGTCCATCGCGCCTTCGCCCTTGCCGGCGCCCACGAGCGTGTGGATTTCGTCGATAAACAAAATGATGCGGCCGTCGCTCTTCGTCACCTCGTTGATGACGCTTTTGAGGCGTTCTTCAAACTCTCCCTTGTACTTGGCACCGGCAATCAGCGCGCCCATGTCGAGCGAGAACAACTGCTTGTCGCGCAGGTTCTCGGGCACGTCGCCGCGTAGAATGCGGTGTGCCAGTCCCTCCACGATGGCCGTCTTACCCGTTCCGGGCTCGCCGATAAGGATGGGATTGTTCTTGGTGCGGCGTGACAGAATCTGCAGCACGCGGCGGATTTCGTCGTCACGCCCGATGACGGGGTCGAGGCGACCGGCCCGTGCTTCCTCCACCAGGTTCTTGGCGTACTTCGACAGGCTCTGGTAGGTGTCCTCGCTCGACTGCGACGTGACTTTCTCGCCCCCGCGCAACTCCTGGATGGCGGCCTGCAGGTCTTTCTCCGTCACGCCGGCGTCCTTCAGGATGTTGCTGGCGGTGCTGGGCACTTTCAGCAGGGCCTGCAGGATGGGTTCTATGCTCACAAACTCGTCACCCCCCTTGACGGCCAGTTCCTCGGCCTGGTTGAGCACGGTGTTGGTCTCGTGCGACAGGTAGGGCTCGCCAGCGCCTTGCACACGCGGCAGCGAGGCCATCTGAGCCTCCAACGCTTGTGAGACGTGTGCTTCGTTGACGCCCAGTTTTCGGAAGATGAAGCCAGTAACCTGCTCGCCCACCTTCATCACAGCAGCCAGCAAGTGTTCAGGAGCGAGTGCTTGCTGGCCATGTTTCTGCGCCAGACGCACTGCTTCTTGCAATGCCTCCTGCGCCTTGATAGTGCATTTGTTGATGTTCATAGCTTTATCTGTTTTATGTTCTTACAACCTCCTCGGTTCACCAAGAACATGCCAAGGGGGAAAGCTATGGACAAGATGTCTGCAAATGTGACGTTTTGACGAAAAAACTCGCTGTTTCAGCCCACCACCCACTTGGAGCCGGGCAGGTAGCTGAGCACCTTGGTGGTGACGTAGCAACATACGTAACTACCTACGGCGATGATGGGGATGGCGGTCCAGACGGGCAACTGGGGCTGTGCAGCGCCTCCTTCGCCAATCACCCATGTGGCGATGGCGGTGAGGTAGAACATGTGCATGAGGTACATGCCGAACGATTTCTTAGAGATGTCGGTCACCAGTGCTGGCACTTTGTGCTCAGGGATGGCCGTGAAGAGCAGGAAAATGCCAAAGGTCTGCACGAGCACATTGAAGGTGCAGAACTCCCACGCCCACTCAATCATGGGCGTTTCGATGAGTGTGCCCGGCGTGCCCTTGAACCAAAACGACCAACCCGTGAAGGCGGCGCCCAGCACGGCGCAGGTCAGTCCTACGCGCACACGCTTCGCGCGCGTCCATTTTATATATACGCGCGTGTAGTGAGCCAGTACGAGATAACCCAGGAAGCCCGAGCAATACCAGATGCCGTTGAAGCCATTCCAGAAACATTCACCCCATAGCTCGGGCGTCACGAAGCGGCGGATGAAGGGCACGAACGTGGTCGCCACGAAGAAATAAAGGAACAACCGCTCGTCCTTCGCCGAGACCTTCTCGAGCCAAGGCGAGACCACGGGCATGATGATGTATAGGCTGATGAGGGGATACATGAACCATAAGTGACCGGCCAGAGAAGGGAAATTCCACGGCAGCAGGCGCAAGTCGGCCATCGATTGCTCCCACGTCGTGCCTCCCCAAGCCAGCGGCAAGAAGGTGTAGAGCAGGAAGAAACAAATCATGGGCGGCAGGATGCGCTTGAAGCGACGCTTGTAGAACTCAACCATCGACTGCCCTGACTTCAAGGGCACCAGCAGGTAGGCGGAGGTAATCATAAAGAGAGGAACGGCGGCGCGACTGACAAAACCGTCGAAGAAAGCCACCCAGAACCGGTTGCTTTCGTTGGCCACGAACGACATATTGCTCGCCAAGCCCGGCGAGTTGGCGCCGTAGAAGTTCTCACTCGCGTGCACCAGCATCACCATGAAGCAGGCCACCACACGCAGATAATCCAAGAAATAGACTCTTTCTTTTTCCATGATATTAGTTGTTTAGGTGCCTACAAAGATACAAAAAAAATGTAAGTTTCGACTAAACAACCGCCTTTTTTCTCCCACGTCCATAGATGAGTAGTATTCTCCACCGCGGTGCCTGAATGCTGTCAGATAACACCAATTTCATAAAAATATAAAATAAATTATCAAATAATTGATAAAATATTTGGAGGTATATAAAATAATTTATAATTTTGTATCAGCAAATAAATAATAAGAGCCAAAATGAGTACAAAAGAGATACTGACAACGCTGATTAAAGAGTACGGTGGCACGCAGCAAAGCTTTGCCCGCATCATCGGCGTTACCCAGCCGTCGGTGGCCAATTGGATAGCCAAGGACAACATTCCCGAACGCGGCATAGCTCTTATCATGCAGCACTGCCCCGAGGTGGACCTCGACTGGTTGAAAGGGCGTACCGATGTTCCCGAGCACCGTTCCGTGAACATGAGCGCCGCCTTGACGGGTGCCCCCTTCTATCCCTACCTGCCCGCCAGCGCCGGACAACTGGAGATGGGCGATGAGGATCACTCAAAGGAGCGTATCAACATTCCCGGCATCCAGGCCGAGGCATTCTTCCCCGTCACGGGCAGCAGCATGGACCCCACCATCGAGAACGGTGATATCATCGGCGTGAAGCGCTTGGATTCACTGGAGCGCATCCGCCCGAACGACATCTATCTCATCTTCACTACCGACAGCGAGCGCATGGTCAAGCGCATCCGCAGCGTGGATCCCGCCGAGGCATGGCTGACACTTCACAGCGACAATCCTGTGTACGAGCCCTTCCTGGTGCTGAAAAGCCAGATTGCTTCCGTATATCGTGTCATCTGTCTCATCCGCAAATTCTGAGTCTATCACCCTCATACCCGAATAGAAATACCCTACATTATTAACTATAAATACCGAATATCATGTCAAAGATTGTTAAACAAATCATCTCAGAGAGCAACTTCAAGTGCTTGTTCAACCTCAGCAGTCGTGAGAACACCGACGAGTTCGCACAGATACTTTGTACCGCTGCCTTCGTGGGCATCTTCCTGGCCTTCTTGCAGTACGTCTAAGCATTGGCTTCGTATCACGCGGTCGCTGAAGTCCCGATGGTAGTCACACAATAAATGCTAATCTAATAAAACAATGGATATCGATTTGCTTTCTGGCGTCGAAGGACGCCCCAAAATAGAACTGGCGTGCGCCTATTGTCCCGGAGTGACGCCCCGGACAGCACGGAGGACACTTATGGACTGGATCAACCGACACCCCGACCTTCCTACCAAACTGGCCAATGCCGGGTACCATAAGAAGCAGCGATGGTTCACTCCGTTGCAGGTAGCGCTCATCTACGAGTGCCTTGGTCCTTGTTAACTTACTAACTCGAATACATATATTGTTATGGGGCTCCTTGGATGTGAATCCGGGGGGCCTTCTTCATGTACCGCGGTGACAGGGGTTGGAGAACGAAGAGCCAGTTGTGAACCATTATGGTCAATTTTAACGCATATTGGCCTGTTGTGACCATATATGGTACTTGTGTCCGAATGAAATGTTGTAACTTTGCAGCGTCAAACGAAGGGAAGGGTACCTCACCCAACGGAAGACAACGGCCGTTTATCAAAACAAACAAAAGTATTAATCTCAAATATTGCTGTCCGGTAAAACTCAAAACAGCACAATTCGTTGCCCCGAAGCCCAGTAA
>JABUUA010000179.1 GCA_021443405.1 Bacteroidaceae bacterium | reverse complement strand
CAGGTTGTTTCTTGGTACGACAACGAGAACAGCTACACCTCACAGATGGTTCGCACCATTAAGTACTTCTCAGAAATCTAATCGATAGTTCTGTGAATATATGGCCGCCCGATGTCTGTCGGGCGGTTTTTTATTGTCCGATTGCGTGTGCGAGCAATCGTAGGTACTGGGGTGCGTTGCCTTGTTTCACCGTTGGCATGGAGACGATGATGGAAAAATAAAAGCGTTTTTATTTTGTATTGTCTTTGCTTCGTCGTAACTTTGTAAAAGCAAAAAAACACAATGACCTACAACCTCATCACCATACTCGGCCCTACGGCTTGCGGGAAAACTCGTGTGGCGGCCAAACTGGCCCATCGCATAGGTACGGAGATACTGAGCGCCGACAGTCGCCAGATATATCGCGGTATGGACATCGGCACAGGCAAGGACCTTGCCGACTATGTGGTGGAGGGCCGTCAAGTGCCTTATCACTTGATAGACATTGCGGAGCCCGGCTACAAATATAATCTCTATGAGTACCAACGCGACTTTCTAGAGGCATATAATATAGTACGCGCGCGCGATGTTGTTCCCATCCTTTGTGGTGGGACAGGGCTTTATCTCGAATCGGTGTTGCGAGCCTATCGTCTGGACGAAGTGCCGCAGAACCCCGAACTGCGGGCACACTTGGAGGGCAAGTCGTTGGAAGAACTTACGGCGTTGCTTGCCACCTACAAGACGCTCCATAATACAACGGACGTGGATACAGCGCAACGGGCCGTGCGTGCTATTGAGATTGCGGAACATTACCGGCAACATCCCGTCGCCAAGCGTGCGTTCCCGGAAATCTGTAGTCTGACGATAGGACTGGACGTCAGTAGGGAATTGCGCCGCGACCGAATTTCATCGCGATTGCGCAACAGGGTGGAGGAAGGCATGATTGACGAAATCCGAGGTCTGCTGACTAAGGTAAAGCCCGAAGACCTCATCTATTACGGTCTTGAGTATAAGTTCGTGACGCAGTACGTAATAGGTGAACTTACTAAGGACGAAATGCTGACACAACTGGAGATTGCCATCCATCAGTTTGCCAAGCGACAGATGACGTGGTTCCGGGGTATGGAGCGACGTGGCGTACACATCCATTGGATTGACGGCGCGAAAAGCGATGAAAAGAAGATTGAAGAAATAGAACGATTATGGAAGACAACCGTTGGGGAGTAATCTATTGCCCGAAGAGAGGCGTGTGGCGCACCCATCGTAAGTGGGAAAAAATACAACATCTGCTCGACGAGAGAGGGGTGCAGTACGACTTTGTTCAGTGCGAACACCGAGGTTCGGTAAGACGTCTGGCCACGATGCTGCTTAAAAATGGCTACAAACGACTGGTGGTTGTGGGCGGAGATACGGCGCTCTGTCAGGTCGTGAACGGACTGATGTCGCTTCCCGCAGAGCAAACGAAGGACGTCACCGTGGGGCTCATTCCCAACGGTGAGGCCAATGACTACGCCCGTTTCTGGGATATTCCTACCGACGATGTAGAGGCTTGTGTAGATATGTTGCTGCGCGGCCGTGTGCATAAGGTGGATTTAGGAGTGATCAAGGCTATTCTGAAGGGAGAGGACCACGAGGAGATGACGCGTTATTTTATGAATTGTGTCAACATCGGCCTCGTGTCACACATTCTGCATCTACGCCATCAGCTGTTCAGTTTTTTGGGCCTGTTTCTGCTCACGCATATCACGACTTTCGTGCTGCTAATCTTCCATCGAATGGAATCTGTGATGAGTTACACCATCAATCATGAACATCTTCGCCGCAGTGTGATGACCCTGTGCATAGGCAACTGTCGCGGTTATGGTCAGACACCTAACGCTGTGCCTTACAATGGAATGCTGGATGTGAGTGTGGTGTCGCAACCCGAAGTACTGAAGTTTGTCAGCGGCATGTGGATGCTATTGAGCGGACGTTTCCTTAATAACAAATCGGTAACACCCTACCGAACTCGCGCCACTGTGAAGGTGGAAGACTTAGGGGGAGCCCGGGTGAGCACCGATGGTCATGCTTGGAAACATCCGGTGGAGCGGCTTGAAGTGAGCGTGCTGCAGGAACGCGTGAACTTAATCATTCCTTAAACCCCAAAAAATCATTGGGCGGTCTGGCAGGGTTTGTTTCAGCCTAAGCGGGAAATTTTGTCGAGTTCCGCTTCTCGCAAAATCTTGATTTTACGTCCTTCTACGGCAATCATTTGCTCGTTGGCAAACGTGCTGAGCGTGCGGATGGCATTGCTCGTGGTCATGTTCGACAGGTTGGCCAAGTCTTCTCGACTGATGCGAATGTTCAGCGTTCCTCCGTCTTCTTCCACGCCGTAACTCTCTTTGAGGAACAAAAGACTTTCGGCCAAACGGCCGCGGATGTGCTTTTGAGTGAGGCTGACCATGCGCTCGTCGGCCACG
>JABUUA010000178.1 GCA_021443405.1 Bacteroidaceae bacterium | reverse complement strand
AACCTGCGTTCCACATATAGCGGTCGACGTGCAGCGTGTGGTTATACTGGTCTTGGTCAGCACCTATTTCATCGTACTTGATGCTTTGGGTTGAGTTGTATTGGTCATAGGGGAATACGTTCCAACCCTCAATTCTTCCTATAATATTATTGGCCTTCAAGAAATCGTACTCGCCTTCGAAGCCGGGGTTGTGCAGGAGATTTTCCTTGAAATCGCCCGTTTCGTCCGTCCATTCGGGCTGAGCACACAAGTCCACCAGACGCAACGTATCAACGGTCATGCCATCACGATAGACAATGGCACGGCTGTCGGGCGTCACTGCATAACGATAGGTATGGAACTCTTTATCGTCGTTGTAGAACTTACCACTGGCATTCGCAGGATTTGCCATGCCGTACTTGGTGGTACTGTTATAGGTTCCATAGACTCCGATGCCCTCCTGAGTCACATAAGCCTTTGCGCCCATGCCGTTCTTGGTCACGAAATAAGGCAAGAATTCTGCCGTACCGCTATTGGTACGCACACGGGCTTCAATCGTGTAACCCTTCGAGAGGTCGGGAGTGAAACCCTTCGCTTCCGAGAGTTCGTATTGCGCCACATCAGCGGGCAACGTATGCGTCTTATCCATTTCCTTCGCCTCCAACGGAGAACCGAGGCCATAGGCCTTGACACGCGCTTTAGAGGTTGCGCAACGCAGCACGATATTGCCGAAGTGCTTCTGCTTCGTGAGAAGGTAGGTCACCGTCACGGTTGTAGTGGCAGTGCCGGCAGGAATAACGGCAGGTGACGCCGAGAAACCCGGGGAAGTTTCTATGGTAATATCATGACCTTGTGGCAGGTTGGCCGCTGTAACGTCAAAGGTCGCCGTCGCCTGCGTACCATCAATAGTGAGTTCGCTGACCGAGGTCTCCAAGGTAGCCGGCAAGGGAGCGTAGGCACCCGTAAGGTCAATCTTGAAATACTCCAATTCCACATCACTGTTCGTGTAACCCACTACTTGCTTGAACTTACGCTCACGACCTGTCAACTTCACATTGTCGGCCACCAAGTCGCTGATGCTCGAACCCCAGGCGTCACGCTCCAGATAGAAGGTCACGCGCAGTTGCTTGCAGTCGGCCGACGTGGTGTAGTCGGTGGCGTAGGTCTGCCAACTATCACTCGTTATCTTCAGCGTTTCCTTGTTCTCCGTGTTGGGATATTCGTTGATGCGGATAGAACCGAACAAGTCACCGTCACTCTTCACACCGCCTTTGGCGAGAGCGGAGAACGAATACACTTCGTTGGGAGCCACATCCACTATCTGCGAAATCTCTGCGGCCGCCCAACCTGCGTTCCACATGTAGCGGTCCACGTGCAACGTGTGGTTGTATTGGTCTTGCGTCGCGCTGATTTCGTCGGTCTTAATATCTTGTGTAGAGTTATACTGATCGAAGGGACTTACGTTCCACCCCTCGATGTAGGCTATAATATTATTGGATGCCTTGAAGTCGTATTCACCCTCAAAGCCGGGATTGTGCAGCAGATTCTCCACATAATCGCCCGTTTCATCGGTCCATTCGGGCTGGGCACACAGGTCGGCCAAGCGGATGGTGTCGGTGGCAATGCCATCGCGATAGACGATAGTGCGGCTGTCGGGCGTCACGGCATAACGATAGGTGTGGAACTCATTGTCATCGTTGTAGAAACTTCCACTCGCGGTCGTGGGATTCGAGATACCGCGCTTCGTGGCATTACTGTACGTGCCGTACACACCGATGCCGCTTTGCTCCACATAACCCTTGGCACCCATGCCATTGCGTGTGATGAAGTAAGGATTCAAAGCTCCATCGGCCTGATTGGTGCGAGCACGGAACTCTATGGTATATCCCTTCGAAACGTCGGGTGTGAAACCATTCGCCTCCGTCATCTCATAACCGGCGTTGTTGACAGGCAACGCTACAGCAGCAGCCAAATCGCTCTCGGGCAGAGGCGAGCCAAGTCCGTAGAGATGAACACGCTTCTTGCTGTTGGCACAGCGCAGCACAAGGTTTCCAAAGTGTTTCTGCTTCGTGAGGTCATAGGTCACTGTCACTTCCGCGCTTGGTGTTCCAGCAGGAATAACGGCCGGATTGACCGTAAAGCCGGGGGAGGTCTCAAGGGCGATATCGTGGCCAGCCGGCAGATTGGCAGCCGTCACCATCAAGGTTGCCGTTGCCTTCGTACCGTCGATGGTGAGCGAGTCAACCGAAGCAGCCAGCGTGGCAGGCAAGGGAGCGTAAGCCCCCGAAAGGTCGTAGGTGAAATATTCCAGTTCTACGCCATCATTGACATAGCCAAGCAGTTGCTTGAACTTGCGCTCACGACCTGTCAACTTCACATTGTCGGCCACCAAGTCGCTGATGCTTGAGCCCCAGGCGTCGCGCTCCAGATAGAAGGTCACGCGCAGTTGCTTGCAGTCGGCCGAGGT
>JABUUA010000177.1 GCA_021443405.1 Bacteroidaceae bacterium | reverse complement strand
GGCTGCCCGCGGGCAGCCTTTTTACTTATCCTTATTATTAGTTCAGGCGGAACATAACGGGGAGCACGTAACGCATTCGGACGGGTTTGTTACCCTGACGTGCGGGCTTCCACTTCGGCATGGCCTTCACCACGCGGAGGGCCTCGGTAGAGAGATGCTCATCGGGAGAGCGGAGTACCTTGGCATCCACGATAGAACCGTCCTTGTTGATGACGAACTGAACACTTACGCGGCCCTGAACACCCTGTTCCTGACAGATGGCAGGATACTTGATGTTCTTACCCAACCACTCGTAAACATCACCGGGGAACTCGGCCGACTGCTCGGGAACGTCCAGAATACGGTCGTCGTCCACTTCCTCGACAACGGGAGCGGGAGGACCTGCAACCACTGCGGTGGGAGCGCCGGTACCAACCACTGACGTGATGGCTTGGTTCACTTCCTCGGTGGTCTGAATCTCTTCCTCAGGAAGCTCGGTGTCGTCCTTCACCACATCCAGGATTTCGGGCGTCACAGGTGCAGCCATTGGAGGAGGAGCCTGCATAGGCTGTTCCTGGCGGGTAATGGGAATCATGTCCTCTTCGATAGCCATATCGTAGATGGGCTCGCTCTCTTCCACTACCTTGATTTCACGCTGTGTCCACTCGAACGCAACGAAGATGGCGGCCAAAACGAGTACATAGCCAATCAGCGTACTGGTGCTGGACTGGGCTTGTAACTCATCGTTGATAGTTTTTGTTTCCATGTGATATTTGGTTTTTGTTTATTCAAGTCTTCGGGAACAAATTTAGCACATTTTTTTGATTTACGCCATAGTCAAGGCATTTTTTTTGAAAAAAAGCGCGTTTTTCGCAGAAAGCGCCGAGGCGTCCTTTAGTTTTCGTGCGAAAGATAGTGGATTTATAAAGGAAAAAGTGTACCTTTGAGGCTGAAAAATTAAGGAAAGATGAAATTACGCTTACTAATCGGTTTCGTGGTTTGTGCCAGCACACTGACGGCGGCCTCGCAAGAGAGCGCCAGCGTGTTCAATTTCCTTTCCCTCCCCTCCTCGTCGCACGCGGCCGCGCTGGGCGGTCGCAACATCTCGCTTATCGACGACGACGCGGCGCTCACCATGCAGAACCCCGCCTTGCTCTCGTCGGTCAGCAACAACACGATTCACTTTGATTTCCTGACTTATATGCGTGGCTGCAAGGCCGGCGCGGCTGGTTTCACCCGGTATTCGGGCGAGCGCGGGCAGTGGGGTGTGCACACGCAGTTCGTGGGCTACGGTTCGATGCAGGAGACCTCGGAATCGGGCGAAGTGCTGGGCACCACGGGCGCACTGGACCTGTGCGTCAGCGGCATGTATAGCTACAACCTGACAGACTGCCTCGCGGGCGGTGCCACGGGCAAATTCATCTATTCGAAATACGCGGGTTACAACTCGGTGGCGCTGGCCGTGGACTTAGGTCTCAACTATTTCGACGAAGACAGAGACGTGTCGTTCTCGGCCGTTGCCGCCAATCTAGGCGGACAGGTGAAAGCCTTCGGTGACGACCACGAGCGCCTGCCCTTCAACCTGCAACTGGGTTTTTCAAGAGGTATCGCGCATGCTCCCATACGCATACACGTGACCATGACGGACCTCACCCGCTGGAGCAAGAACTATTACTTCCACACGGGTGACAAGATAGGCGCTGGCCGCATTCTCATGAATCATTTTTGTTTGGGCGTCGATGCCACTCCGTCGGACAACTTCTACCTCGCCGTCGGCTACAATTTCCGCCGTGCTTCGGAGATGAAGGCCGCCGGAAGCAGTCATCTGGCCGGGTTCTCGGCGGGCACCGGCATCAACATCAAGAAGATAAAGGTGGGCTTATCGTATGCCAAATACCACGTGAGCGCCCACACGCTGGCCGTAAGTCTGGCCTATGCCCTCTAAGGAAATGAAAGTTTTACTGAATCACAGGGAGGTTTTTTGAGACAGATCAATATCTATCAATAGTTGGGCGATTGCATAATGGTGACGAGAACGGTTCAATACTTTATAAACGAGGTATAATATACATAGAATTATGAGGAAAATACTTTTGCTTTTGATGATATGTTTTATATCTCAAAACAGTAATGCAATCAATTATAAAGGATTTGTGGAGGCTGGATATGGGTTTGGTGTTGGGAAATATTGGGGAGACACAAAACAGGGTAGAGTGGCTCTCTTCACTTCTCATGGTATTGAAATAAATCCATACATATTTGTTGGGACAGGAGTTGGAATTGAGGTTGCTACCCACAATCCAGTTTATTTCAATATGGTTATACCGATATTTGTAGATATGAGACTAAAACTTCCACTCAAGGCATCACCTTATTTCGATTTGCGCATTGGGGATATGATTGGAGTAGGAGATTCTAATCATGGTTTATACCTCTGCCCAAGTGTAGGCTATCGTTTTGAGATTGGAAAGAACAAAGGACTAAACCTTGGC
>JABUUA010000176.1 GCA_021443405.1 Bacteroidaceae bacterium | reverse complement strand
TTTTACCAAATTTTAATATAAAGAAATACAGAAAAACCATATTTTCTAATGTTGATATACTAAATTTGGGCAAATCCAAGGATATTTTGCATTCTCACTCGCTTATTCGTAACTCTGAGACTACGTCTCCAAGTTACTCTCGCTCGGAAAAATCAAAATAAATTTTGCTTTTCTCTCGCTTATTCGTAACTTTGCCTTTGGCAATACAACAAACACAGAAAAAAATACGATGAACCTGCAAGAACGCTTTCTCAAATACGTCGCGTTCGACACACAGTCGAGCGAAGAGGCAGAGGGCAAATGCCCCAGCACCGACAAACAACTGCGACTGGCCCAGTACCTCAAAGAAGAACTTGAGGCAATGAACCTCACCGAGGTGGAACTCGACGAGCACGGCTACGTCTATGCCACACTGCCCGCCAACACCACACGCAACGTGCCCACCATCGGCTTCATCGCCCACATCGACACCAGCCCCGACTGCAGCGGCGCCAACGTGACACCCCGCATCATCAGCGGCTACGACGGCACCGACATCGTGCTCGACGCCGAGCAGGGCATCGTGACACGCGTGAGCCAGTTCCCCGAACTCAAGGATCACATCGGCGAAGACCTCATCGTCACCGACGGACACACGCTGCTGGGCGCCGACGACAAGGCGGGCATCGCCGAAATCGTGTCGGCCGTGGCCTATCTGCAGCAGCACCCCGAGGTGGAGCACGGAAAGATACGCATCGCCTTCAATCCCGACGAGGAAATAGGTGCAGGAGCCCATCTGTTCAACGTGGAGAAGTTCGGCTGCGAATGGGCCTACACCATGGACGGCGGCGAAGTGGGCGAACTGGAATACGAGAACTTTAACGCCGCTGGCGCGAAAATCATCATCAAGGGCCGCAACGTGCACCCCGGCTATGCCAAGGACAAAATGACGAACGCCTGCCTTGTGGCCACCGAATACGCCCAGATGCTCCCCGCCGACGAGCGCCCCGAGAAGACGAGCGGCTACGAGGGTTTCTTCCACCTCACGGGCATGGAGGGCTCGGTGGAGAGCGCCACCCTCTCCTACATCGTCCGCGACCACGACCGCGAGCGCTTCGAGGCCCGCAAACAACTGGTGCTCGACACGGCACGCCGCCTCTGTGACAAGTACGGCGAGGGAACGGTGACGGTGGAGATGAAGGACCAGTACTACAACATGCTCTCGCAACTGCACGACAAGCCACACATCACCGACATCGCCCGCCAGGCCATCGCCGAAGCATGCGGGTACTGCAACGTGGTGGCTATCCGCGGCGGAACCGACGGCGCCCAACTCTCGTTCATGGGTCTCCCCTGCCCCAACATCTTCGCCGGCGGACTCAACTTCCACGGACGCCACGAGTTCATCCCCGTGCAGAGCATGGAGAAAGCCATGCACACCGTGGTAAACATCTGCCACATCACGGCACAGAAAGCCTGACCCATGGCCAACACCGAAGCAAGACTCGACAAATGGCTGTGGGCAGCGCGCATCTTCAAGACGCGCACCATGGCGGCCGCCGCCTGCAAAAAGGGACAGGTGACGCTGCAGGGCGCGCAACTGAAGCCGGCACGGACCATCAAGGTGGGCGACGTCATCGACGTGCGCAAACCGCCCATCACCTACAGCTTCCGCGTGCTCCAGGCCATCGAGAAGCGAGTGGGGGCCAAGCTCATTCCCGAGATACTGGAGAATGTCACACGCCCCGACCAGTACGAACTGCTGGAGATGAGCAAGGTGAGCGGCTTCATCGACCGCGCCCGAGGCACGGGCCGACCCACCAAGAAGGACCGCCGCGCGCTGGAGGAATTCACCGCCGACGCCCCCGAGTTCTTTTCCGATTTCGACTTTGACATGGAGGACGAGTAACCCGCCAACGCGCGAGGCCGACCAACCCCACCAGCGACGAACATTCATACACCGCATCATGAAGAAACTACTCTTTCTCGCCCTGACGCTCTGCACCGCCGCACAGGCTCAGAACGTCACCGACATCACCGACCAGTACCTGCAGAACCCCTCGTTCGAACTGGACGACATCACCGTCCTCGCCGCCGACGCCACCCGCGGCGCCTACACCGCCCCCACCGTGGTCGGCTGGAGCCTCACGGGCAGCTATGGTGTTTCGGACATTATGACCGAGGCTGCCACAGCCACCGACAACAACTTCGGCCGGCCCGGACAACCCTCGGACGGACTGCAGATGTACTACCTCCGAAACGCGTGGACCACGAGCACGGCACAGCTGCAGCAGACCGTCACACTGCCCGCCGGCCAATATCGTCTGACGCTCGACAACAAATGCGTCACCACCTCGTCGCACGCCGCCCTGCTCACCGCCGCCGGCGAACAGACGAGCCTTCCCTTCCACGCCGCGCTGCCCTCCGCTTGGACTACCTCGCAAGTGGAGTTCCGCCTCAACCGCGAGACCGCCGTCACCCTCGGCCTCACCT
>JABUUA010000175.1 GCA_021443405.1 Bacteroidaceae bacterium | reverse complement strand
CGCCAAGAAGCTCAACGCGCCTCTCGTGATGTGCAACAAGGTGCGCGAGAAGGCCAACGAGGTCAGCTCGCTCCAGATTATCGGCGACGTGAAGGGAAAGAATGTAGTGCTTGTTGACGACATGGTCGACACCGCGGGCACCATCACCAAGGCTGCCGACGAGATGATGGCTGCGGGCGCAAAGAGCGTGCGTGCCGTGGCAAGCCACTGCGTGATGAGCGACCCTGCCAGCGACCGCGTGCAGAACTCGTCGCTCATCGAGATGGTGTTCACCGACTCCATCCCTTACTCCCACAAGTGTGCCAAGGTGCGCCAGCTCTCGGTTGCCGAGATGTTTGCACGCGCCATCAAGTGTGTGTCGGCGCAGGTGAGCGTCAGCGAGGAGTTCAACTTCTGACACTACGCGAAAACTTACTTACCTAATTACCTAAATAAACCAAAATGCCCTTATGACTAACAAGTTCTTATTAGCCTCAGCTCTCTGCCTGACGCTGACAGGTGGAGCCTTTGCCCAGAAGAAGGCGAAGAAGGTGGTTGAAGAGCCTAAGGACCCCAATGAGATGGTGGCCTACCTCTTCACTTATTTCAACAGCAACGCACCGGAGGACGAGCAGATCTGCTACGCGCTGTCGGACGACGGCTACAACTTCACCCCGCTCAACAACGGCAACCCGGTCATCAGCTCCGACACCATCGCCTACACCCAGTGTGTGCGCGACCCGCACATCCTTCGCTGCGAGGACGGCAAGACATTCTACATGGTTGTCACCGACATGAAGTCATCGCTCGGATGGGCCAGCAACCGCGGCATGGTGCTGCTCAAGAGCACCGACCTCATCAACTGGCAGCACTCGGCCATCAACTTCCCAACACGCTACACCAAGGAGTGGAAGAACGTGACGCGAGTGTGGGCACCTGAGACAGTCTACGACCACAAGGCAGGCAAGTACATGGTGTTCTACTCACTGCTCAAGAGCGACGGCGGCTACGACAAGATATACTACCAGTATGCCAACAAGGACTTCACCGACCTTGAGGGCGAACCCAAGTGGCTCTTCGACTCCGGAAACGCCACCATCGACGGCGACATCGTCTATAACGAGGCCGACGGACTATACCACCTCTTCTACAAGACCGAAGCCGGACGGGGCATCTTCCAGGCTACGGCAAAGAACCTTACTGACAGATGGAAGAAGATTGACGGTCATGTCGATCAGACAAAAGAGGCAGTGGAAGGCGTCGGGGTGTGCAAGTCCATCGACGGCAAGAGCTGGATCGTAATGTACGACTGCTACGCCAACGGCCACTACCAGTTCTGCAAATCCTCTGACCTCAAGACTTTCGAGTTTGTGCAGAACACTGAGACAAAGGGCAAGTTCACACCGCGCCACGGCACAATCATCCCCATCACCCGCGCCGAGAAGGAGCGTCTGCTCAAGGAGTACGGCAACTACAACCAGCCTATCCTCACCGGCTACCACGCCGACCCTGAGGTGATGTACTCCAACAAGACAAAGAAATACTACATCTACAGCACCACCGACGGAACTCCCGGCTGGGGCGGCCACGACTTCAGCGTCTTCTCTTCTTCCGACCTCAAGACATGGAAGGACGAGGGCAAGATGCTCGACCTCAAGGGCGACCAGGTGAAATGGGCTACAGGCAACGCATGGGCGCCATGTATCGAGGAGGTGAAGCAGAAGGACGGCTCATACAAGTACTACTTCTACTTCAGCGGACACAACCCCAAGACCGACCGCAAGGAGATTGGCGTGGCTGTTTCCGACAACCCGACAGGCCCGTTTGTGGCAAGCGAGCAGCCTATCGTAACCGATGCCGACCGTCCGAATGGTGTCGGCGGGGGACAGGCAATAGATGTTGATGTCTTCACCGACCCGAAGACCGGCAAGCACTACCTCTACTGGGGCAACGGATTCATGGCGGGAGCAGAGCTCAACAGCGACATGATGTCCATTAAGAAGGAGACCATCGTGAACCTCACTCCCGAAGGCGGCAACCTCGACACATGGGCTTACCGCGAGGCGCCTTATGTCATCTACCGCAAGGGCACATACTATTTCATGTGGTCTGTAGATGACACAGGCTCGCCCAACTACCATGTGTGCTACGCCACAAGCAAGACTCCGCTGCCAAAATCGCCGCTGAAGGTGAACCCCGACAACTACAACGTGCTGAAGCAGGTGCCGACCGACAAGATCTACGGCCCGGCACACAACTCGGTCCTCCAGGTTCCGGGCAAGGATGAGTGGTACATCGTATATCACCGCATCAACAAGTACCACATCGACCGCCACTTCTCTCCGGGCATCCACCGCGAAGTGTGCATCGACCGCCTCACCTTCGACAAGAAGGGCAACATCATCCCCGTAACCCCGACCCTCAACGGCCCGTTCTGATAATCCGCACACGCAGTAAGACAGCAAGCCCCGCCAACCGAAACCTGTTGGCGGGGCTTGCGCGTAATAATAAACCCAAATAGTTCATTAGAGAATGGTTTGTATTGAATTTTATTTTTGATTAGAT
>JABUUA010000174.1 GCA_021443405.1 Bacteroidaceae bacterium | reverse complement strand
CCTGCCTCGTAGGTGTTGCCAACCACCAGTTCGGTGGGCTGGTAGAAGGTGGCCTCGGCGGTCACGCTGTTCGGGTCGAGAAGGTCAACCTCAGTGCCGTTCTCAGCCACCAATTGTTCACCGGCGTACTCACGGAAAGTCACGAGGAAGTGGGCGATGCCCTGCTCGTTGAACTGACCGGGAGCGGCAGCAATGGTGACAGTGCCGTCCTCGTTCTCCACCATGCCCATGGCTTCCTCGATGTCGTCGAAGAAGTAGAGGATGGTAGTGCCCTCCTGAGTGGGAGTCAAGGTGAAGGTGACGGTAGTCTGATCCTCGTTGTAGGTGTAGTCCATAGGCAGCTCGGCGGGAGTCAGATCTACGTCGTAGTAAACGTTCTGCCATGACAGCCATGAAACATTATTGTCCTCTGCTACGATGTAGCTGATGGTGAGGTTACCCTCAGCGTCAGCCTTACCCGTGGCGTAGATGTAGTCGAGATACATCTGGCTGTTGCCTACCTGCGTGCTGGGGCAGGCGTTCACGGCCTCGCCGTCGCCTACCTTGAAACTGATGCCGTAAGCGGGAGCGTTGGCTTTGTTCTTAATACGTGTGCGCGTCCAAGTGCTTACCTTGTAGCGGCCACCGGGGGTCAGGCCGGTTACGGTGGCGGTCATGATGTTGGCTTTGAGTGATGCGTCGTCGCCTGTCCAGTACTCGTAGAAGGGAACGCGGAAGTCAGAACCGTCGTTGTTGCCCTCGGTGCTCCACGTGTTGATGTAGAGAGCGGTGTTGAAGTCTTGGCACTGAACGGGCTCCTCGCCGATGGTCCATGCTGAGAGCAGCAGGTCGTCTGCGGTAATAGAAGCGTGCCAGCCCGTGGTGGTCAAACCGATTTCGGAAAGAACGTTGGCCACGTCGTTGTAGTCAATGGTTTCGTCCTCGCAAGCGGCCATCCAATCCTGCACGGGATACTTAGCCACGAAAGCGTCGTAAGCCTCCTGCGTATATACGTTGGTGCCGTTGAGGAAGTTGTTTACCTGAAGAACAATCTTCTTGGCATTTGCAAGAATACCTGCAGCAAGATAAGCTTCCTTGCCAGCCTCGTAAGCCTCGGGGGTCACAAAAATCCAGCGGCTCTGTGCGTCTGCGGCGTCAGAGAAGTGGATTTGAGAATCTGAGATGGAGGGAACAACCGAGAAGTAGCCGGTGGCAAAACTGTTGGTGATGGTGAAGGTTCCGTCCTCAGCCACCTGATAGCTCCAAGCGTCTGAACCTTGACGACCATCGCCGTCAATCCAAGATTCCTTATTCTTATCGCAGTCGAGCTGACTCCAGCTGTCGCCTTTCAGGTCCTCCAGACGATAGGTCTCCTTGCCGTCAACGGCGGTAAAGCGCATCAACATGTTGGCCTCTCCGTTGGTGTAGCATACGCGAGTGCCCCAAGGCTCGCCCTTGGTCATGAAGGCCTGGGCGTCCACATTATAGAGGTAAGCACCCTCTGCGCCCACCTCCTCGATGGGAGTGGCTACGAAGAAACCAGTAGCGGGAGCGGTGGGAATCACTTCGGCGTAGATGTTGTACTCGGTGATGTCGTAGAGTTCGTCGTCCTCAACGCCAGCATATACGGCGGGAAGCACGGCTGAGAAGGCAACTACGTCGCCAGCCTTCACGGTCTTGCCATAGGCAGTGCCGCGTATGCCAGCGGGAGCCTCCACCTCGTCGAGGTCGATGGCACCGATGTTGCCGGGAGCGCACACAAAGGTGAATACACCATCCTTTGCAGCGGTGTAGGTGAAGTAAGTGTTGTTGGCCTCGTCCATGCCCAACTCGTCGCGGTTCACCACGCTCCAGCCGTCGGCCAGTGCGATGGGCTGCTCGGCAGAACAACCGTCGAAGGTGTTCTCCTCGATGGGAGCCACGAGCTGTACTTGCTCGAAGCCAGTGGCAACAACGTTGCCCATGTTGAAGTCAGCGTCCACTTCTACCTCGTAAACATAAACGTTCACGGTCTGCACGCCAGCTTCCTCGCCCAGGCCGGGCGTGTAGGCGATAGTAGCCTTACCGTCCTCCAGCATGCCCATGGGCTCGCCGCCCTCCTCGTTGGTCCAGTACATCATAGTACCTTCCTCTTGGGTGGGCGTCACGCTGATGATGCAGGCGCTGCTGTTGTGGATGTACTCGGTGCCGATGGTCAGCTCGGCGGGCAGGTTGGCAGGATTCAGGAGGTCAACCTCCACGCCGTTCTCAGCCACCAGTGTCATGTTCTCGTCGTACTCGCGGAAGGTAACGAGGAAGTGGGCAATGCCCTGCTCGTTGAACTGCGCGGGAGCGGCGGCGATAGTGGCAGTGCCGTTCTCCACCATACCCATGGGCTCCTCATCGTCGTCGAAGAAATAGTAGATGTAGGTGTCCTCCTGAGTGGGAGTAACGGTGAAGGTGACGCTGGTCTGGTTGTCGTTGTAGTTGTAGTCCATAGACAGCACGGGCAGAGGGTCTGCCACAGTAATTACAAGCGACTGGATACGTACGTGGCCACTTGTTGCTATGGGGTTGTACGTGTAAACGACCTCGTTAGCATTGCCTGTCCATACGTTGCTTTCACACTTACCAGAGCTGAAGGTATCGTTAGCATGCATAGCGTATTTG
>JABUUA010000173.1 GCA_021443405.1 Bacteroidaceae bacterium | reverse complement strand
CCCACTTGGTCGAAGAGCGGCTTCACGCTGTCGTGGGTGGCGAAGGTCATGCTCTCGCCGTACTCGGCCGCAATGTTGGGCATGGCATACACGTCGATGCGCTCGTGTTTTGCATTCGCCGCCACGCTCACCACGGTCTGCTGGGCCGTGAGCACAGGGGCAATTTCCTGTAGCACGCTGTCCACGAGCCACGGTTTCACGGCCAGCACCACCACGTCGGCCTGTTGGACGGCCTCCGTGTTGCTGGTGGTCACGCGAATGTCCGGGCATGCCACCGACAGGCGGTCCAGCGTGGCTTGTGTGTGGGCCGTGGCGGTGAGGTCCACTTGACCGGCCTTGTGCCAGCCTTTTACCAGCGCACCGCCCATGTTGCCGCTACCGATGACGGTCACGCGCAGGCGTGTTGCGGCGCTGTTGGAAGTAGAATTATTATAGTTCATTGTCTTTTTCTCTGATTTCCACGCGGCGAATCTTGCCACTGATAGTCTTGGGAAGTTCGCTGACGAACTCTATTACGCGCGGGTATTTATAAGGAGCGGTCTCGCGTTTCACGTGTTCTTGCAGTTCACGGATAAGGGCCTTGACGTCGTGTGACCGATATTCGTCGGCCATCACAATCGTAGCCTTCACCACCATGCCGCGTATTTCATCGGGCACGCCCGTGATGGCGCATTCGATGACGGCGGGGTGACTCATGAGCGCCGACTCCACCTCGAAGGGACCGATGCGGTAGCCGCTCGACTTGATGACATCGTCGGCGCGCGCCACAAACCAGTAATAGCCCTTCTCGTCGTAGTACACGATGTCGCCCGTGAAATAGACGCCGTGGTTGTGGACCGAGGCGGTGAGTTCCGGTTGGCGGTAGTATTCCTTGAACAGACCGAGGGGCTTGCCCTCGTCGGTGCGGATAATCAAGCGTCCGTGCTCGCCCGGCTGGCAGTGGTTGCCCTCGTTGTCCACCACATCCACGCGGAACTGTGGGTTGGGGACACCCATAGCACCCGGACAAGGCTCCACGAACGGATAGGTGCCGAGCACGAGGGTGGTCTCGGTCTGACCGTAGGATTCGTAAATCATGATGCCCGTCTTCTCCTTCCACTCCGCGAACACGTTGGGGTTGAGAGCCTCGCCCGCCGTGGTGCAGTAGCGCAGGTGTGAGAGGTCGTACTGCGACAAATCCTCACGAATCATGAAGCGATAGACCGTAGGCGGCGCGCAGAACGAGGTGACGTGGAACTTCTCGATGATGCGAAGCATGTGGTCCGGTTCGAAGCGGCCCTCGAAGTCGTAGATAAAGACCGTGGCGCCCGCAATCATCTGACCGTAGAACTTTCCCCACACAGCCTTGCCCCAGCCCGTGTCGGCCACGGTCAGGTGCAGCGACGTCTCATCGACGTTGTGCCAATACTTGGCCGTGAGAATGTGGGCGAGGGGGTATGAGTGGTCGTGCATCACCATCTTGGGCTCGCCGCTGGTGCCGCTGGTAAAATAAAGGAGGAAATTGTCGGTGACTTTGTTCTGCCCCTTCTGACTGGCGAAGCGCGGTGCCGTCATCACACCCTGCCAGTAGTTCTCCCAATGCTGGGGAACGACGGGACCGATGGAAACGCAGTGGCGCAGCGACGGGCAGTAGGGACGGGCGCGGATGACATTGCGGAGCACCACGACGTCGCCCACGGTGACAATCATGCTGACGCTGGCCTGATGGCAACGATAGATAATATCTTTGTCGGTGAGAAGGTGGGTGGCGGGGATGGCCACGGCACCAATCTTGTGCAGCGCCACCATCGTAATCCACCATTCAATGCGGCGCTTGAGGATGAGCAGCACGCAATCGCCACGCTGGATGCCCAGTTGCACAAAGTAACTGGCTGCTTTGTCGGAGAGTTCCTTCAGTTCGCGGTAGTTGATGTGGCGCACGTTGCCGCGGTCGTCGGTCCACAGGATGGCCTCCTTCTCGGGGTCTTCCTTGGCATAGACGTCCACGACGTCGTATGCAAAGTTGAAATCCTCGGGGACATTCACCTTGAAATGCTGCATGAAGTCCTCGTAGCTCGAGAACTCGGTCTGCGGAAGAAATCGTTCAATCATGCGGTCAGTATGTGGTTGAGTTTGGCGAGGAACGTGTCAGCCTCCTGCATGGTGAGGCAGAGTGGGGGAAGCAGACGCAACACATTGGTGCCGCTGCAACCCGTGAACACGTGCTCGTCGAAGAGCAGACGGTTGCGGATGTCCTTGTACGGAACATCCAGTTCGATGCCAATCATCAGACCGCGACCGCGCACATCCACGATGTGAGGTACCCCGTTGGTCTGCATTTTCCTGAGTTCGTCCAATAAGTGCTGACCCACGCGTGCGGCGTTGCCCACGAGGTCTTCCTGCTCAATGACGTCGAGCACAGCCAGTGCAGCGGCGCACGCCTGATGGTTGCCACCGAACGTAGTGCCCAACTGACCATAGACAGGCGCGAACTTGGGGGCGATGAGCACGCCGCCCATGGGGAAACCGTTGGCAATTCCCTTGGCGACCGTGATGACGTCGGGTTTCACGCCCAAGTGCTGATGGGCGAAGAATTGGCCGCTGCGACCGTAGCCACACTGGATTTCATCGCAGATGAGCACGGTGTTGTGTGCATCGCACAACTGTCGCAAGCCTTGCAGGAAGTCGGCCTCCACCAAGCGGATGCCGCCGACGCCCTGAATACACTCCAGGATGACGGCACAGACATCGTCCTTTTCAATCTCTGCTTTCCACGCCTCCAAGTCGTTGAGAGGCAGGTAAGTCACGTGCCCGTTGGCATTGATGGGGGCTATAATCTTAGGGTTGGCAGTCGCCTCTACAGCCAGTGAAGTGCGACCGTGGAAGGCCTTCTCGGCAGAGAGCACGCGGGTGCGACCGTTGTAGAACGAGGCTAATTTCAACGCGTTCTCGTTGGCTTCGGCGCCCGAATTGATGAGGAAAAGTTGGTAATCCTCGTAACCGCAGACCTTGCCAAGACGGTGTGCCAGCTCCACTTGCAGCGGATTCTTCACCGAATTGCTGTAGAACGAGAGCGTGTTGAGTTGTTCCGTCATCTTCGCCACGTAATGAGGGTGGCAGTGGCCGATGCTGATGACGGCATGGCCACCGTAGAGATCGAGGTATTCCTGCCCCTTGTCGTCCCACACGTGACAACCCTGGCCACGGTCGATGGTGACGTCGAACAACGGATAAACATCAAATAGTTCCATACAGAAGCCCCCTCCTAACCTCGCCCACAGGGGAGGAACACCATACGGGGCATTGGGTGTCTCAGTTTATGGTTCAGCCCGCATGCAACGAGGGGGCTGGGGAAAGACCTTAGAAGGCGCTGGCCTTGAGGTTAAGACCAGCTTTCTCGTCGAGGTGGAACATGAGGTTCATGTTCTGCACCGCCTGGCCGACGGCGCCCTTGAGCAAGTTGTCAATCATGCTGGTGACCACAACTTTGCGTCCGAACACGTCCACATGGACGAGCGCTTTGTTGGTGTTCACCACCTGCTTGAGGTCGAGAGCTGTGTCGCAGTAGTGCGTGAAAGCCGCATCGGCATAGTACGTTTTGTAGAGTTCCACCACTTCAGACGCCTCCATCGGCTGGTCGAGCGTGACCACTTCGGTGCAGAAAATACCGCGGGCGAAGTCGCCACGATAGGGGATGAAGTCCACGGTGATGCCTTCGGCGGCATAACCCTCGTCGAGGGTGTCCACCACCCGTGGGGCGGTGGCGGGGCGCAGTTCGTTCAACGTCTGGCAAATCTCGTGCAGGTGCTGGTGTGTGAAGAGTTTGTACACGCTCATGTTGTTGTT
>JABUUA010000172.1:2705-4526 GCA_021443405.1 Bacteroidaceae bacterium | reverse complement strand
AAAGAGAAAAACATGGGGGTATATGTATGTTTCAATGAAACTGAAACCAAAACATGACTTGTCACCTCTTCGTTTACTGCGAACTATATTGACGAAATTGTGCTAAAAATAGCAAGGTTTTGCGACCGACGAGATGAATTTTTTGTGTCGTCGCCACGATTTTTTGCCAATATGCTTGCGTAGGCGCGAAAAAACCAATAACTTTGCATCCGTAGTTAGCCCGTGTGTGTGCGCCCGCACGCCCTCGCCGCCGCGCCACAGCCACGGCAACGATAGGCTCAAACGACAGACAACAACAAACAAACTATAAAAATGAAACAGTTTACAAAACTCTTGATGCTGGCGCTCTTCGCCCTCATCAGCCTCCCGGGATGGGCGGAGGAAGTAACGTATAACTTTGCCGACATGAAAGGTTTTTCTACGTGGGGCAATTCTTACTCAAAGAAGTCACACACCTTCGACGACGGAGCGTACGTGGAACTTGCCAGTGCTGGTAAGCAAACTACTACTATTACAACTATGCCTATCACCAAAGGAGGTGATGTTATATTTAAGGCTCCAACAGGAAAAAAAATCAAGGGGTTAACCTTCACATGCCAACAATGGGGCACAAAAGGACAAACCATAACGCTACACACAAGTACAGATGGTGAAACCTTCACGAAAAGTAACACGACAAGTTCTAACTTCGTTTTAACGGCAAGCGACCTATCGGATAACATAACCGCTGTTAAGTTTACATTTAATTCTACTTCAAACCAAGTTGGTATCCAGTCATTGACCGTAAACTACTCGGACGAAATAGTGACACCAAAGACTGTTGAATCCATCGCAGTTTCGGGAACTCCTGCTGAACTCTACACATTCGATGCTTTCTCTCACGACGGCATTACGGTGACAGCCACCTATGACGACGAGAGCACTGCAGATGTTACAAGCAGTTGTGCCTACACTGGCTTCGACAACACCCAGACGGGCGAGCAGACCATCACGGTGACCTACGAAGGTAAGACCACCACCTACACGGTGAACGTCACGTCGATTGCCAACACACAAGAGACCGCCTATACTGTTGCAGAAGCAAGAACCCTCATCGACGCAGGCAAGGGTCTCAGTCAAGGTGTGTTTGTAAAGGGTATTATTAGTGAGATTACCTCTGAATACAACTCCCAATATGGAAACATCAGTTTCAATATCTCGGACGACGGAACCACCACAAGTGACCAATTCAACTTCTTCCGCAATCAGAAAGACGCCGATAACAAGTTTGACGAGGACCCTGGTTACACGGCAGGTGCCACTGTAATCGGTTATGGTAAGCTTACAAAATACAACTCAACATACGAGTTTGAAGAAGGCAACTACCTTGTTTCATATACAGCAGGACAGGCCATCGCCTCCCTTTCATTCGACCCCGTGACAATCACTGGCTATTTGGATGCAGCAAGCGAATTCGTCGCTCCTGCCCTGACTCCCACCAATGTGCAGGAAACAGAAATTACCTATACTTCGTCAAACGTAGCTGTGGCTACTGTGGACGAATCGGGTGCAGTCACTCTCGTAGGCGTCGGCGAAACCACCATCACGGCTTCGTGCACCGAAACTGCCGAGCACACCGCCGCTACGGCTTCTTATACTCTGACAGTCGAAGCTAACAAACCTGCAGTCGTTAAGTATGCCATCGTTGCCAAATACGAAGATAAATGGTATGCAGCCACCACTGAAGTGAATAATAGTAAACTGAAGGCTGTGGAGGTAACGGTTAGCAACAACGAAGTTTTCTACCAAGGCGATGCAGACATTGTCTGGCTGTGGGATGAA
>JABUUA010000172.1:0-2650 GCA_021443405.1 Bacteroidaceae bacterium | reverse complement strand
AACACTAATGTCAATATCCCTGGCACTTTTAAAAATTACAAATTTAGCATTGATGAAACTGACGGCATTGTAAATTCTGCAACCACATCTCGCGCACTTATCTACAACAATAACACTGGCGGCTTTGGTAATTATGCATCATTAAATTACGGCAAAAGCGGTTACTCTGAAAAGCCAACTCTGTTGCTCCCCATCCATACGGCTGCGGACTACGTTACCGCCACCATCGGCTCAGCACAATACGCTACGATGTACTACGGCGATAAGAATTTGATAGTTCCCACGGGCGTGGAAGCCTACACCTATATGCTTGACGCAGAGGGCAAGTTGGACGAAAGCTGGGTTTACGAAGCTGGCGACGTGATTCCCGCAGGCACGGGCGTAGTGCTCTACTCCGAGACACCGCAAAGCTATGCCTTCGTAGAGACAACGGAAACGGGCGATGTGGACACCGACAACCTCCTGCGCGGTAGCGACGAGGCAGAACTGACCACGGGCGGCGACAAGTATTACATGCTGTCGCTGAACGCAGCCGGCGATGCAAGCTCTGTAGGCTTCTACTGGGGCGCTGACAACGGCGCTGCCTTCATGAACGGCGCTCACAAGGCTTATCTGGCCCTCCCCGCAGGCACAGAAATCCGCTCGGCCTACCTGCTCAACGGCGACGACGAAGCCACGGCCATCCGCGAAGTGAGCGGCAACACTGAAAAGGCCGTCTTCAGCCTCACAGGCATGCGCCTGCGCAACAGCCACCTGATGCCGGGCCTCTACATCGTGAACGGTAAGAAGGTAATGGTAAAATAACGCGAACCCAAAAAGAACACAACAATGAAAGCATACAAAAAACCCATCACCACCATCTTCAAGGTGGAACTTAAAAACATGTGTAACATGTCGGTGAACGATGGACCAGGCAACGGCATTCAGATGACTCGCAGACAAGAAGCCTGGGACGAATACGACGAGTAATCCCCTCCCTACCCCATATCCAGCAGCACCCACCAACACAAGGCGGGTGCTGCTGTCGTTTTGCACGGACAAGTGAAGCAAGACATGCGGTCGTCTACCCCGAAACATAAGGACGAATGAGCCCAAACATAAGGACGCGTGTCCTCACACGTGCGCATGTGTAAAGGACAAATAATGATTACAGGTCCAAACTGTCTTCTTTCAGCAGGAAATCAAAAAGGCCAATGGTTAGTATTCCTTCCTCATTGCGGCGTGGCATAATATGGTCCTTCACAATGATAATTTTTCGGAAGGAGTCGCTGATGGAAGTAAGCGAACGAGACTCTTGAAGTTCTTTTTCTCTGTCCGGTATGGAGAGGGCAGACTGTATGTAGAATCTCTTGCTGCCAAGATTTGCGACAAAGTCCACCTCAAGCTGGGTTCGGGTCCACTTGCCATTCTTGTCCATCTTTTTAAGTTCTACCATTCCCACATCTACGTTATAGCCACGAGCCACTAACTCGTTGTAGATGATGTTCTCCATAATATGCGTTTCCTCCTGCTGGCGCATATCCAGAATGGCGTTTCTCAGCCCTATGTCTGAGAAATAGTACTTCGAAAGGGTATTGATATACTTCTTTCCTTTGATGTTGTAGCGGATAGCCTTCTTCAGCAGAAACGAGTCTGACAGATAAGCGAGATACTTCGCAATGGTCTGACTGCCAACGACCACATTCTTCACACTCCTGAAAGTGTTTGCCAACTTTGTAGGATTGCAGGATGAGCCTATCGAGGAAGCCATCATCAGGACCAGTTCGCGCATCTCATTCTCATTCTTCACTTTATGCCGCTCAATAATGTCGGCCAGATACACCGTCTCGAACAAGTTCTTCAGATAATTCACCTTCTTCTGTTCCGTGTCGAACGACTGGAGAAGCGGCAGTCCGCCATAGGTGTAGTATTCGCGCCATGCCTCTTGTTTGTCCCCGCCTTTGGCGGCATAGAACTCGGAGAAGGTAAGCGGGTTCACATGGATGGTCTCCCCTCTGCCACGGAACTCCGTCGGTATGTCGGACGACAGAAAGTGGGAATTGCTGCCCGTAACATACGTGTCAGCATTGTCGATATGGAGGAAACTGTTCAGCACATCGACAAACTCATCCATCAGCTGCACCTCATCAAGAATGATGTAGTAAGGCTCTTGGTCCTTGATTCGGTCATGGACATAATGAAGCATGTTGTCCGGGTTTCTCAGTTCCTTGTTCATGCGGTCTTCCAAATCAACGCGGATGATATGGTCTTCAGCCACGCCATTCCCTATCAGGTAACGATAGAACAGCACATTTAGCAAGTATGACTTTCCACATCTGCGGATTCCCGTCACTACTTTTATGAAGCCATTCTGGCGGCTGTCTATCAACTGCTGGAGATACCTGTCTCTATTTATTTCCATCATGTAGAATAAATTTTTGCCACTATTGGCACTTTTTTACGCTACAAAGGTAAGGATATTCCTTCATTCTAGCAATTCCTAAAGTAAAAAATTGCCACTATTGGCACTTTTTTACGCCAGAATGCCGTTTTTTAGGATAGAAAGAACTCGCAAAAACAGGAGGCGTGTCAACCGACACGCCTCCTTGTGGTGGTTGGGCTATCCGGTTTCGAACCAGAACTAAGACGACCAAAATGTCTTGTGCTACCA